>CAXTJU010000004.1:0-84607 GCA_964244655.1 uncultured Acetobacteraceae bacterium
GTGCTGGCCAGCCCGGTGCAGCGCGCCGGCGAGACGGCGGCCCCGATTGCGGCGGCCTTGGCGCTGCGGACGGTCACGGACCCGGGGCTGGACGAGGTGGATTTCGGCGCCTGGGCCGGCTGCCGCTTCGAGGCCCTGGCAGACGCGCCCGGCTGGGCCGCCTGGAACGCCGCGCGGGGGATCGCGCCGACGCCGGGCGGCGAGGCCATGCTGGCCGTCCAGGCGCGCGCGGTGGCCGCGTTGGCGGCGCAACGGGCGGAGGGCGGCAGCGTGGTCGCGGTCAGCCACTCCGACGTCATCAAGGCCGTGCTGGCCTATGCGCTGGGCATGCCGCTCGACCTGCTGCACCGGCTGGAGATCGCGCCCGCCAGCCGCTCCGTGCTGGTGCTGGGGGAGGATTTCGCCCGCGTGGAGGCCGTCAACCTGCCGCCCTGAGCGCCGCCGCCAAGCTGGCGACGGGGGCCGCCCACGCGCCCGGTGCCGGCTGGTGGTGCAGCCGGGTGGCGGCATACCAGGCGGTGCGGCTCCCCCTGCCCCACCGCCAGTCCGCGTCGGCCTTCAGCAGCAGCTCCACCGGGCGGCCCAGCGCGCCGGCCAGGTGCGCCACCATGCTGTCCACCGTCACGACCCGGCGCAGCGAGGCGATCAGCCCCGCCGTGGCCAGCACGTCCATGCTGCCGTCCAGCGGGTCGGGCAGGCCCAGCGCCCCGCGTTGCAGGCTGACCGCGCCGGGCGGCAAGGCGGGGCGCAGCTCGGCCAGGGGAATGGAGCGCGCCGTGTCCCAGCCGCCCGCCTGCCAGCATACGCCCAAGGCGGCGCCGGGAACGGGCATGGGCGACACGTGGAGGTAGGGCGCGCCGTCCGGCACCGCGCGCAGGGCATGCTGCAGCTCCATCACCTCGATGTCCGCCTCAGCCGGGAGCGGCGCGGCCAGGTCGAACGGCGCCACGCGGTCCGCCCCGGCCACGCCGGTAAGTAGCGGGCACAGCTCCGGCTGCGCTTCCAACGTGACGTGGGCGGCGCGGGCGCGCAGGGTGGGCAGGAAGCGGACGAACTGCAGCGTGTCGCCGAGCCCATGGTAGCACCGCACCACCACGGCGCGGCCGGCCAGGTCGCGGCCGTCCCAGACCCACCGCTCGTGATAGGGGCGCGCCGGGTCGTTCCGCGTGGCCGGGTCCCGCGCGGCCAGCACGGCGGAGGCGACCGCCCAGGCCGCCGGCCAATCCTCCCGACGCATGGCGGCGGCCCAAGAGTCGGCTGCCGCGCTAACGGCCGTCATGATGCACCCGAACCGCCGGGCGGCGCGTTACGCAATGTGACGCCGGATGTTCTAGGTCGTACGGCGAACCAGATATGATGCAGACCGGCTGGTTCCGGATGAGACCGTGGAGGATTGCATGTTCCTGAGGATGGTGCGGCGGCTTGTGCTGCCGCTCGGGCTGATGATCGGCTTGTCGGGCTGCTACTACCCGCCATACGGCGGATACGGCTATGGCGGGTACAACGCTTACGGATACGGGTATGGCGGAGGCTACGGGGGGTATGGAGGTTACGGGGGCTATGGCGGCTACGGCGGCTACCCGTTTTACGACGGCTTCTACCCGGGCTTCTTCGGCAACGTCGCCTTCTTCGGCTTCTTCGGCCGTGGCTACGGCGGGTTCTACGGCCGGAGCTACGGCGGCTACTTCGGCAACGGCTTCGGCTACGGTCGCGGCTTCGCCGGGGGGTACGGCGGCTTCCATGGCGGCGGCTTCGGCGGTGGCGGCTTCCACGGCGGCGGCGGCCATCGCTAGGATCGTTCGGGCAGGCTCGCGGCGGCGAACGGGCTGGCCCGCTCGATCGCCCAGGCGGCCCGCAGCACCAGGTCGTCCCGGTACAGCGGGCCGGCCAGCTGCACGGAGCGCGGCATCCCGTCCGGCCCCGGCGGCATCGGCACGCTGATGGCAGGCTGCCGGGTCAGGTTGTAGAGGAAGGTCCAGGGCGCCCACTCCGTCCACAGGGCGCGCAGCGGGTCCCGCGTCGGGGCGTCCGCCGCGGGCGGGCCGGCGGGGACGGTGGGGCTCAGCACCAGGTCGAACCCGGCGTGCAGCTCCGCCATGGCATGCCCTGCCTGCAACCGGAGCGCCTCGGACTCCAGCCAGCTGGTCGCCAGCATGGCCCCTTCGGCGGTGGCCACTTCCAGTAGCCCGGCGTCCAGCTTGTCCCGGTCTGCCTCCGGCACGCCCGCCACCAGCTGGGCCAGCGCCACGCCCCACACCCGGCCGAACACGGCGCGGATGTCCGGCAAGTCGGGCGCCGCCGTCTCGACCTCGGCGCCCGCCTCGACGAGCAGCGTGGCGGCCTGCTCCACCGCGGCGATGCCGGCCGCGTCCACCGGGGCGTCGAAGCCCGGAGAGCGCAGCACGCCGACCCGCAGCCCCTGCACGCCCGCCTCCAGCCCGACCCGCCAGTCCCGCGGGTCGTCCGGCAGGCAGAACGGGTCGCGCCGGTCGTGGCGGGCAAGGACGGACAGCATGAGGGCGCAATCCCCCACCGTCCGCGTCATCGGCCCGGCAGCGGCCACGTGGGCAAAGGCGCCGAGCGGCCATTGCGGCACCCGGCCGAACGTCGGCTTCAGCCCGACCAGCCCGCACCAGGCCGCCGGGATGCGGACGGAGCCGCCGGCGTCGGTGCCGACGTGCAGCGGCCCGAAGCACGCCGCCCCCGCCGCGCCCGCGCCGCACGAGGAACCGCCGGGGGTGCGGCTGGTGTCCCACGGGTTGCGGGTGATGCCGTGCAGCGGCGAGTCGCCCGGCGTCTTCCAGCCGTATTCCGTGGTGGTGGTCTTGCCGACGATCACCGCGCCGGCATGCTTCAGCGCGGTGGCGACGGGCGCATCCTCCGTCACCGGGGCGGCGCTGGTCAGGCGGCTGCCGCGCCGGGTGGGGAAGCCGGCGAGGTTGATCAGGTCCTTCACCGTGCAGGGTACGCCGTCCAGCGGGCCGAGCGGCCGGCCGGCCCGCCAGCGCGCGGCGCTCTGGCCCGCCGCCTCCAGCGCCTTCGGGTTCAGCACGGCGAAGGCGTTGAGCTGCGGGTTGAACCGCGCGATCCGTTCCGTGACCGCTTGCAGCGCCTCCACCGGGCTTAAGCTGCCGCGCCGGTAGTGCAGCAGCAGTTGCTCCGCCGGCATCAGGGCCGGGTCGGTCAATTGGTGCACACGCTCGGGATGCCGTCGCCGGCCTGGGGCACCTGCACGCCGGGCATGGGGCGGAAGCCGTGCGCCTGGCAGGCGGACAGGCACGCGCGCGACACCAGGAAGCCGCCCGAGCCGGCCAGCGCGTCGGGCAGCTGGCAATCGACCGAGGCCCCGGTGCGCGGGTTGATCATCACCAGCTGGGGCCGGCTGGCGCACCCGGCGGTGGCGAGCAGCAGCAGCAGGGCCGCCCGCCTCATGCCTGCGCCACGGCGGCCGACCAAGGGGACATCACGTCGCTGATACCGATGCATTCGCCACTCCGGTGGAGGATCAGGTTGGGGCAGGCGAAGTTGGCCGGCAGCACGCCGTGCTCCACGGCCTCGACCGGCCCGGCGGCGGCCAGGGCGTCCAGCACCGCGGCCGGCAGGCGGCGGTCCGCGGTGACGCCGTGCGGGCCGGACACGTCGATACGGGGGTGGTGCACGGCGGCGGCCGGGTCCATGCCGAAGTCGAGCACGAAGGCGAGCGCCTGCGCCACGGCGGCCATGATGCGCCGCCCGCCGGACGCGCCCGCGGCCAGCACCGGCGCGCCCGCCGCATCGCACACGATCACCGGGCACATGTTGGTCAGCGCGCGCTTGCCGGGCCCTGGCGAGTTCGGCTGGTCCGGCCGGGGATCGAACCACATCGCGCCGTTGTTCATCAGCACGCCGGAGCGCGGCAGCACCACCTGGCTGCCCATGGAGGACAGCAGCGTGCTGGTGAGCGCCACCATCGTGCCCGCCGCGTCCCGCACCGTCAGGTGGGTGGTGCAGGTCGCCGCCGCCTCCCCCAGCCCGGCGAGGCGCTCGGCGTAGGCGGCCTGCATGGCGCGGGCCAGGGCAGCGAACCACGGCCCGTCCGGCGCCGCGCCGCGCGGCACGTCCCGCATCACGTCGAGCACGCGGCTGAAGGTGGGCGCTGCGGTCAGCCCGGCGGCGAGCTGAACGGCGTGGCCACGCCAGGGCACCGCGGCCGCGGGCACGACCCGCGTCTCGCACCGCGCCAGGTCGGCTGGCGTGAGCAGGCTGCCGGCGGCCTGGCAATCGGCGGCCAGGGCGGCGGCCACCTCCCCCTCGTAGAAGTCCCGCAGCCCGGCCCGGGCCAGGCGGTCCAGCGTGTCCGCCAGGCGGCCGAGCGGCAGGTACCTCGGCGCACTGCCGGGCGCCACTGGCGGCAGGCCACCCGGCAGGTAGATTGCGGCGCTGTCCGGATACAGTCGCAGCAAGGCGGCGCACTGGGCGATCTTGAGCGTGGCGAACCAGTCCAGCGGCAGCCCGCGCCGGGCCAGGGCGAGCGCGGGCGCCATCACCTCCGACAGCGGCAGCACGCCCCAGCGCCCGTGCATGTGCGCGTAGCCGGCGACGGCGGACGGCACGGCGAAGGAGAGCGGCCCGTGGATGTTGGCGTCGTGCTCCACCTCCGGCCAGGTGAACAGGTCCGCCTTGGTGCGCCCGGTGAGGCGGAAGCTGTCCGGGCGCAAGGCGGCGGGCGCCACGGGGCCGAAATCCACCGTCTCGGCGGCGCGCTGCCCGGCGCGGTGCACCAGGGCGAAGCCGGTCCCGCCCAGCCCGGAGTTCCACGGCTCCACCGCGGCCAGCGCCAGGGCCGTGCCGACGGCTGCATCCACCGCGTTGCCGCCCGCGTCCAGGATGGCGACCCCGGCCAGCGCGGCGTCCCGCGCCTGGGCCACCGCCATGCCCCGCGACCCGGCGGCGGCCGGCTTGGCGACGGACCAGTGCTGGGTGAGGTGCGGCTGCGGCTCGAACGGCATGGCCGGAGGCTAGACGGCCTGGCCCGGCCTTCCTAGCAGGGACGCTGTAAAAGTCCCGGGGGTGGGACGGCCAGGCTCCGCCTTGATCCTCATCTCGGCAGCCGCCTAACGATCTCGGCAGCCGCCTAACGGCGATCCAGCAGCAGCGTGGCTGCCACGATGGACAGCGTGCGGCACGCCGCCACCACCGCCACCAGCCACAACCCGTCCACGATCAGGGACCCGGCGGAGTAGTACCGCCCGGCGGCATAGATCTCGTGCGGCACCCGGCTGCGCACCGTTTGCAGCAGCTCGGCCGCCGGCCCGTCCAGCGTGAGCGCGTCCAGCCCGCGGGGGATCGCCCACCATGCGGCGCCGGCCAGCAGCAGCAGCGGGGCGAACAGCTCGGCCAGGTGCTCGGCGAACACCAGGGCCATGTTGGCCACCGACCAGGCCGCCAGCCGGGCCAGCTGCGCCGGTTCCGGCAGCGCCCAGGGGTCCGGAGCCGCCGTGTCCTGGGCCTCCACACGGGTGTAGCTCATCCTGTCCTCCGCAGCAGTGGGCCGGGATTAGCGAGGCCGGGCCGCGAACGCCACCCCGGAGCGCAGGGAGGCGCGGCCAGCCAGTGTCACTTGGGGAACACGATGCGCCAGCATCTTCGCAGCCGGATCAACATCCGGTTGACCTTCCGCGCATGGCGGAGGTTACCATAAGTTAACGCAACCAGAATGGCCGCAAGCATGAGGAAAGTCCGGATGCCGCGAGCGAACCCGTCCATGATCGGCCGCAAGGCATGGCTGCTGGCCGGCGGCGCCCTCGCGCTGGTCGCCGCCCGGCCTGCGGCCGCAGCGCCGCAGTATCAGCTGTCCGGCACGATCGCCATCCCGGTCACAAGCTCCAACCCAGGCACGACGTTCTCCGGCTACGACACCAGCGTGTTCGACCCGACCACCCAGCTCGACTACCTGACCGACCGGTCCAACAACGGCATCGACGTGTTCTCCGCCAAGACCAACAGCTTCGTGGAGCAGATCGGCGCCGGCGCCTTCACCGGCCTCGTGGGCGGCCTCACCAGCGGCGGCCCGAACGGGGTCAGCATCAACACCCTCGCCGATGGCAGCAAGCTGCTGGTGACCGGCAACGGGCCGAGCAACGTGCTGACCTTCAACCTCGCCGCCAACGGCACCACCGTGACCGGCCCCGCCCGCACCATCTCGACCAACCTGCCCGGCGCCACGCCGACCCGCGTTGACAGCGTGACCTACTCGCCCACCGCGAACACCATCCTCGCAGCCAACAACGTGGCTAATCCCGGCTACATCTCGCTGATCGACAACGCGACCGGCACCGTCCGCCGGACCATCCTGCTGGACGGAACCAACGGCGCGCCGGATGCGGCGGGCACCGGCGTGGAGACGACGCTGTTCAACACCGCGCGGGGCACGTTCTTCGTCGCCGTGCCAGCGCTGACGGCGGCAGGCACGGATGCGGGCGGCGCCATCGAGGTGGACGCCACGACCGGAGACATCCTCAATACCTACAACTTCGACACTCTTGGCCTGGGACCCAACGGCAGCTGCAACCCGACCGGGGCGGCGCAAGGCATGGGCGGCACCGTCATCTTCGGCTGCAGCAACGGCGGCACGCAGTCGATCATCCTCAACCCGGCCGGCGCCGGGTCGATCACGGTCGTGCCCGTGGTGAGCGGCAGCGACGAGCTGAGCTATGACCCGGCCACGAACCTCGCCTTCGAGGCGGACCGTGACGCGGCGGGCGGCCCGGTGCTCGGCATCTTCGATGTGGGCACGGCACTGCTCACACAAACGTTGCCTGTCACTTACAACGCCCACTCCGTGGCGGTGGATCCCATCTCCGGCGAGGTGTTCGTCCCGTTCGACGCCTCCACCGCGACGAATCCGGACACGGTTTGCGCCTCCGGCTGCATCGCCGTGTTCACCCCCGTGCCGGAGCCGGCGACGCTGCCGGTGCTGGAAGTCGCCCTGGCCGGGGCCGGCGTGCTGGTGCGCCGCCGCCGCGCCTGACGAGGGTCTTGCGTCGGTTCAAGGCAGCTAGCTCGGAAGCGGCTTGCAGAAGGCTTGCGGACTGCCGGTTGTTTATGTTTTGTTCCGCGCATGCCGTTCCCGAAACTCGTTGCCAATGCAACAGATGCCGAAGCCCAGCAGGCCAGCGACGGGCGATCTCGCCGCGACGTGCCGCATCGCCTGCCCGACTTGAGCGCGAACCCCACTTGTCTTGTCCACAAGCAGACCGATGCCCAGGCTAGGGCCGCCGCGGACAGCATCGAGTGCGAGGCGGAAGATGGCGGGAACGTCGAGGACTTGCTGGCCGAGCTGCTGAACTCGATAGAGTTCGGACACGACCAGGATCAATCGATCGAAGAGATCATCGCCGGTATCCGTCGGGACTTGGACCAGGGCATCCTGTTCTGATCGCCGCCGGGCAGGCGCCGCGCCTTGGCCAACCTGGCCGCGCCGCCTGAAGGCCTGCCGCTGCCGTTGCCGGCGCTTGCCTGTGCCCTCATCCCGGGCGGCATTGACGCAAAGGTGCCCCGCCGCGCAAAACCCCTGCACACAGGGGCGGCATGAACCAGTGCATGACAGGCTGGCAGGACTCCGTTCCGGACGGGCGCCCACGTGATGGCGTATCTGGCCAAGGTGCTGCGCCCGGACGAGCAGGTGCTGTTCCAGGGCCGGCTGCACTGGGTGGTGTATGGGCCGGGTCTCGGCCTGCTGGCCGCGAGCTTCGCGCTGCTGCTGGCCGCATCCCTCATGATTGACGCCGACGCGCCGCTGATGGGCCTGGCTGCCCTGCTGGCGGCCGTGCTGGCGCTGTGCAGCCTGCTGTCCGCCGCGGTCCGCCGTGCCACGACGGAGATCGCGGTGACGGACCGCCGGGTCATCTACAAGACCGGCTGGCTGCGCCGCCGCACCATGGAGATGAACGTCAGCAAGATCGAGACGGTGGACGTGCTGCAAGGCTTGGCGGCGCGCGCGTTCGGCTTCGGCACCGTGGTGATCCGCGGCACCGGCAGCAGCTTCGAGCCGCTGAGCCGGGTGGTGGACCCCTTGGGGTTGCGGAACGCGATCATGGTGGGGTGAGGGCGGATCACCGCAAAGCCTGCTGGAGCAGGCTGGCGTAATCAAGCTGGTTGGCTGGCCTCAAGACAATTCGTTGCGGCAGCGACGAACGGCCGTCGCCGCTCCGCGCTCGGTTGGGCCAGCTATCGATCTGTCGCAGGCCCATGCATTGGCCGTTGCTGGGCTTCGTCCAATCGTTGGGCAAGGTCGGCCAGCTGCGACTGCAATGTCAGGACCATGCCGTTCATGCCGGTCAAAGTCCTCTGCACCGTGCGGACTTGCACGCTCTCGGCATTGATCCCGGAGCGGATAGCATCTTGCAGCATGGCGAGCTGTGCTTCGCGCGCGGTCAGTTGGTCCAGGATGCTGCCCACCTGCTCCACGTTCTGCGCCAAGCTGGCCGACAATCCTTCCACCCTGTTTTCCAGCCGCTCAAACTTGGCCATGACCGCGGTGCGGAAATCCAGCATCTCCCGCCTTTGATCCTGCTGCCCATGCTCCAGCCGATCGAGGATTTCGAGCAATTTGCCGTCGTCCATGCACTTCTCCTCGCTCCGTTATACCATGAAACCCGGGCGAACCGCCTTCCCGGCAAACTCGGTTTAGAATCCCTGCCATACCGGCTATCCTGTCCCGTCCTCTGCCCGCGAGCCGTCCGATGACCAAGCCCACCCGCCGCCCCGCCAACCCCTGCTTCTCCTCCGGCCCCTGCGCCAAGCGCCCCGGCTGGAGCGCCGCCGGGCTCGACACCGCCATGCTCGGCCGCAGCCATCGCGCCCCCGCAGCCAAGGCGTTGCTGGCTCAAGTCATCGACCGCTCCGCCGCCCTGCTCGGGATGCCCGCGGAGTGGCAGCTCGGCATCGTCCCCGCCTCCGACACCGGCGCGGTCGAGATGGCGATGTGGTCGCTGCTCGGCCCCCGCCCGGTCGATGTGCTGGCGTTCGAGAGCTTCTCCGCGCTGTGGGCTGCCGACATCACCGGGCAGCTGCGCCTGCCCGGCGCCCGCACCCTGTCCGCGGCCTACGGCGCCCTGCCCGACCTCCAGGCCATCGACCCGGCGCATGACGTCGTGCTCGCCTGGAACGGCACCACCTCCGGCGTGCGCCTGCTGGACGGACCGTGGCTGCGGCGCGGCGAGGGCCTGGTGATCTGCGACGCCACCTCCGCCGCCTTTGCCATGGACCTGCCATGGGACCGGCTCGATGTGGTCACCTGGTCCTGGCAGAAGGCGCTCGGCGGCGAGGCGGCGCACGGCATGCTGGCGCTCTCCCCCCGCGCGCTGGCCCGGCTGGAGCAGCATGCCCCGGCCTGGCCGATGCCCAAGATTTTCCGCGTGACGCCAGGGCTGTTCCGCGGCGAGACGATCAACACGCCCTCCATGCTCTGCGTGGCGGACGCGCTGGACGGGCTGGCCTGGGCGGAGCGGCAAGGGGGGCTGCCGGGGCTGGTCCGCCGGACGGAGGCGAACCTCGCCGCGGTGGCGGCCTGGCAGGCGCGCTCGCCCTGGGCGTCGTTCCTCGCGGACGACCCGGCGCACCGCTCGCCCACCGCCATCTGCCTGCGCGCCGCGGCCGGCAAGCAGGTCGCGGCCCTGCTGGACGCGGAGGGAGTCGCATTCGACATCGCCAGCTACCGCGACGCGCCGCCGGGCCTGCGCCTGTGGGGCGGCGCCACGGTCGAGACGGCAGACATCGAGGCGCTGCTGCCCTGGCTGGATTGGGCGCACGCTTCTGTCCAGTCGCCGGCGATGGCATAACCCGCTGCGATGCCCGACACCGTCCCCGACGCGATGGCCAACCCCGCCCTGCTGCCCGCCGGGCTGCGCGACCTGCTGCCGCCGGACGCGGACACCGAGGCGCTGGCGGTCGAGACCGTGATGGCCGCCTTCGCCGCCCACGGCTACGAGCGCATCAAGCCGCCGCTGATCGAGTTCGAGGACGGGCTGCTCGCCGGGTCCGGCGCTGCGACGGCGGACCAGATCTTCCGGCTGATGGACCCGGACTCGCACCGCATGATGGGCGTGCGGGCGGACATGACGCCGCAGGTCGCCCGTATCGCCACCACCCGGCTGTCCGGCGCGCCGCGGCCGCTGCGGCTGAGCTATGCCGGGCAGTGCCTGCGGGTGCGCGGCAGCCAGATCGCGCCCGACCGCCAGGTGGCGCAGGCCGGCATCGAGCTGATCGGCTGCGACAGCCTGGCCGCGGATGCCGAGATGGTGCTGGTCGGCGCGGAGGCGCTGGCCGCGCTGGGGCTGGCGCGGGCGAGCTTCGACCTCACCCTGCCCCGCCTGGCGCCGACGCTGCTGGACGAGGCGGGGATCAGCGGCCCGGCCCGGCAGGCGCTGTTGCGCGCGCTCGACCGCAAGGACGTGGCTTCCGTCCGGCAGCATGGCGGGGAGGCGGCCGGCATGCTCACCGCGCTGCTGCTCGCGGCGGGGCTGGCCGGGCCGGCGCTGCAACGGCTGGAGGCCCTGGCGCTGCCGCCGGGTTCCGCCGCGCTGTGCCGCCGCCTGGCCGATACGGTGCGGGCGATCGAGGCCCGCGCGCCCGCCCTCCGCCTGACCATCGACCCGCTGGAGTTCCGCGACCTGCCCTACCACACCGGCGTCTGCACGGGCGTGTATGCGCCGGGGCGGCATGAGGTGCTCGGCCGCGGCGGGCGCTACCTCTGCGGCGAGGACGAGCCCGCGACCGGGCTGACGCTGTACCCGGACGCCATCCTGCGCGCCTGCGCCGCCCCTTCCCCCCGGCTGCGGCTGTTCGTGCCGGTGGGCCACGACCACGCGGCCGCCGCCCGGTTGCGCGCGGAGGGCTACGCCACCGTGGCCGCGCTCGACCCGGTGGACGACCCGGCGGCGGAAGCGGCCCGCCTGCACTGCACGCACATCCTCCGCGGCGGGACCGCCGTCGCACTCTGAAAGTCTGAAGCATGGCGAACGTGACGGTGATCGGCGCCCAGTGGGGCGACGAGGGCAAGGGCAAGGTGGTGGACTGGCTCGCCAGCCGGGCGGACATCGTCGTGCGCTTCCAGGGGGGGCACAACGCCGGCCACACGTTGGTGGTCGGCAACCAGACCTACAAGCTGAGCCTGCTGCCGTCCGGCCTGGTGCGCGGCAAGCTGGGGGTGATCGGCAACGGCGTCGTGATCGACCCGGTGGCGCTGCTGGCGGAGATGGACCGGGTGCGGGCGCAAGGCCTTGACGTATCCCCGGCCAACCTGCGCATCGCCGACAACGCGCCGCTGATCCTGCCGCTGCACGCGGCGCTGGACCGGGCGCGGGAGGCGGCGCGCGGCGAGCGGAAGATCGGCACCACCGGCCGCGGCATCGGTCCTGCCTACGAGGACAAGGTGGCTCGCCGCGCCATCCGCGCCTGCGACCTGGCCGAGCCGCAAACGCTGTCCGACAAGCTGGACGAGCTGCTGCTGCACCACAACACGCTGCTGCGCGGCCTGGGCGCCGAGACGTTCGAGAAGCAGCAGCTGCTGGACGACCTGCTGGCCTTGGCCCCGCGCATCCTGCCGCATGTGGAGCCGGTGTGGCTGCGGCTGGACGAGGCGCGCCGGGCCGGGCAGCGCATCCTGTTCGAGGGCGCGCAGGCGGTGATGCTGGACGTGGACCACGGCACCTACCCGTTCGTGACCAGCAGCAACACCATCGCCGCCACCGCTGCCAGCGGGGCCGGCGTGGCTCCGGGAGCGGTCGGGTTCGTGCTGGGCATCGCCAAGGCGTACTGCACCCGAGTCGGCAGCGGCCCGTTCCCGACCGAGCTGACGGACGCGACCGGGCGGATGCTGGGGGAGCGGGGGCGGGAGTTCGGCACCGTGACCGGGCGGCCCCGGCGCTGCGGCTGGTTCGACGCGGCGATGGTGCGCCAGGCGGTGAAGGTCGGCGGCATCACCGGCCTCGCGCTGACCAAGCTCGACGTGCTGGACGGGGTGGCGGAACTGAAAATCTGCACCGGCTACGAGATCGATGGCGAGCCGGTGCGCCATCTGCCGGCGGCGCCGGGTGCGCAGGCGGCGGCCCGCCCGGTGTATGAGACGGTCGAGGGCTGGTCCGGCTCGACCAAGGGCGCACGGTCCTGGGCGGAGCTGCCGGCGCAGGCGATCAAGTACGTCCGCCGGGTCGAGGAGCTGGTGGAGGCGCCGGTGACGCTGCTGTCCACCAGCCCGGAGCGGGACGACACCATCCTGATGCGGGACCCGTTCGAGGGCTGATCCTCGCTGGAAAGGCTTGGTTAACCTGACCCGGCCAGGATGGCCGGGCAACGCTCAGGTTTGCCAAGATGGCTGCTGCGCCCCCCTTCGCCGTCGATCACGGTCAAAAGCTGGCCGATTGCGGCCTGCCCGCCTTTGCCGCGACGCGGGACGGCGTGGCCGGCTGCATCGCAATCCCGGTGCTGCGGGGCTGGCCTGCCCGCGCGCGGGTGCTGAATGCCATGGCGGGTGCGGACACGCGCAACCTGCTGGCGCCGTTGGGGCATGGGCCTGCCGCCTTGCCGGCCGGGGAAATGGGCTACTTCGTGTTCTGCCCCGCTCCGCCCGGGCCGTCCTTGGCCGCCGCGATGCGCCCTTGGTCCGAGCCGGAATTGATGGAGTACGTGCTCAAGCCGTTGACCGCCGTGCTGGCGGGCCTGCGCGCACGGGACGTGACGCACCGGGCGATCCGGGCGGACAACGTGTTCCAGGCCGCGCCGGGCTCCCCCGTGACGCTGGGGGCCGCCTGGTCCGCCCCGCCGGCTTGCCATCAGCCGGGCTGGATGGAGCCGCCCTACGTGTCCGCCTGCATGCCTGCCGGTCGCGGCGACGGCACGGCGGCCGACGACGTGTACGCGCTCGGCGCCTTGCTGGTGACGCTTTCGCTGGGGGGCAGCCCCGTGGCGGGCGTGCCGGAGGAGGCGGTCCTGCAACGCAAGCTGGACCTTGGCAGCTATGCCGCCCTCGTCGGAACGCACCGGCTGCCGATGGCCCTCGCCGAACTGGTGCACGGCATGTTGGCGGACGACCCGGACCACCGGCCATCCCTGGAGCTGCTTGCCAGCCCGGCGGCGGCCCGGGCACGACGGATTGCGGCACGGCCGCTCCGCCGGGCACAGCGCGCCATCGAGTTGGGCAGCCAGCAAGCCTGGACGGCCCGGGGCCTTGCCTACGCCCTGCAGCACGAGGCCGCAGCCGGCATCACGCTGCTGCGAACGGGCAGCATCGACCGCTGGCTGCGCCGCAGCCTGGGGGACTTGGCCATGGCGGCGCGGGTGGACGAAGCGCTGCGCTCAGGCGCCTCGCGTGCCGTGGGCGACGCCGGGGCCGACGCGATCCTGATCATGCGCGTGGCAGGGATGCTTGACCCGACGGCGCCGATCCTGTGGCGGTCCCTCATGCTATGGCCGTCGGGCTTCGGGGCGGCCCTTGACCATGCGCTGCATCACGCCCCGGATATGACCGAGCGGCTCACCGAGTTCGTCACGCAAAACATCTCGGGGCTCTGGGCCGAACAACAGGGCCGGCCTGACGCTGCAACGGCCAGGCAGGCCGCGCAGGAGATGAGCGGTTGGCTCGCGGCGGGGCGGGGCGGCACCGGGCTGATCCGCTTGTGCTACGGCCTGAACCCGCTTGCTCCATGCGACTCGCCAATGGCGGCACGGCATTGGGTCACCAAGTTGGCTGAGCTGCTGCCGGCGCTGGAAGTGTCCGCTCAGCAGCCCCGGGGCAACCACGTCCTGGTGGATGTCCATGTGGCTGCCTTTGTTGCCGCGCGGCGAGATGCCCGATTGGACATGGACCTCGCGCACCTTGCCGGAGCGCTGTCGCCAGGCAACCTGCTGTCCCAGCTGCAGCTTCTGGCCATGCTGCAAGCCAAGACGCATCCTATCTTGCTGCCGGCGTTGAGCGCGTGGGTTGTGGACGCCATGCGGCCGGTCATCCAGCAGTTCAGCAGCCGCTCGCGCCGCGCCCGCTTGTCTGAGCGGCTGACGAGCCTGGGCCAGGCCGGGCTGCTTGCTCCGATTGCAGAATTGCTGGGGAGCCGAGCGGAGCTTGTGGAGGACAGTGATGGCTTGGCTGCCGCACGGGATCGGATCGTCGAGATCGACATGGCTGTCGCCGACATGACCCACTCCCTCGCAAACCGGACAGCTCAGACCCGGCGGGTGGGGCAGGACGTTGCCTCGGGGCTGGCATTGTTGGCCTGCGTGGCGGCGCTCGCCTGGGCAGCGTTCGCCTGATGGCAAGGTCGGCGGCAACGCGGGCGCCGCGCTCCTGGTTCTGGCTGCAAGGATTAGTTTGCGGCGGGGTGCTGGCGACTGCTCCAGGAACTGCGTTGATACTGTCGGTTTTGCTGGCGCCAGCGATGGTCGCCTACCCGATGGACGGCACGTCGGGGAGGCCGCATTTCCGCACGATCGCATTGCTCGGCACCGCATCGGCTTTCTCGCCGCTGCTGCTGCTCTGGGAACACGGGGGATCAGTTGACGCTGCGCTGGACTTGCTCAGCGATCCGGCACGACCCCTACTGTCCTGGTTTTGTTGTGGGGCCGGATGGCTACTGACCGAACTGGCTCAGATGGTGTCGCAGCTTGCCATCACAGGCCGAAATGCAAGAACTCTCAAGCTTCTGCGGACCGAGCGGACATGGCTGACGGAGGAGTGGCTGGATGCCAAACCTCCGTCTTCCTGATGCCGCATCTTTGCTGCGACGAAAACCTCAGGCTGCGAGCGGAATTGCCAGACGCTGCTCGACAACCTGCTGCTTCATGGACTTCTGCAGCTTCTCGAAGGCACGAACCTCGATCTGCCTCACCCGCTCGCGCGAGATGGAGTACTGCTGCGACAGCTCCTCCAGCGTGGTGGGGTTATCCTTGAGGCGGCGCTCGATCAGGATGTGGCGCTCACGCTCGTTCAGGGTCTTGAGCGCGTTTGACAGCAAGGTCTTTCGGCCAGTGAGCTCCTCGCGATCCGCAAGCTCGGCTTCCTGGCTCTGCCCCTCATCCACCAGCCAGTCCTGCCACTCGCCTTCGCTGTCCGCACGAACGGGAGCATTCAGGCTATGGTCGGGCGCAGCCAAGCGGCGGTTCATGCTGACCACGTCCTGCTCGGGAACCTGGAGCACACGGGAAATCTTGGCCACCTGGTCGGGCTTCAGATCGCCGTCCTCGATCGCCTGCATCTGGCCCTTGAGCCGGCGCAGGTTAAAGAACAGCTTTTTCTGCGCGGCGGTGGTCCCCATCTTTACCAAGGACCAGCTGTGCAGGATGTATTCCTGGATGGCAGCGCGAATCCACCACATGGCATAGGTCGCAAGACGGAAGCCACGGTCCGGGTCGAACCGCTTGACCGCCTGCATCATGCCCACGTTGCCTTCGCTGATCAGCTCGCCCACCGGCAAACCGTAGCCGCGGTAGCCCATGGCGATCTTGGCGACCAGCCGAAGGTGGGACGTGACCAGCTTGTGGGCCGCCTCCATGTCCTCGTTGTCCCGCCATGCCTTGGACAACGCCAACTCCTCCTCTGGAGCGAGCATGGGGAACTTGCGTATCTCTTGCAGGTAGCGTGAGAGGTTGCCCTCAGGCGCGACATTGATCATAGCAGAGGCCATCGATTGGCTCCTTCTGTCCGGATGACGGACGCCCACCCAATACGGCGAAGGCTGATCCCGGTTTCAATTCCAGACAAGCGTTGACGCGATTGCGACACCTCACGTCCTGGCGATCGCCCCTGGTTAGGCAGCAAATCGCCGGGATGGCATCTTTCCGCCGCGCCGGCGGGGTAGTTTGTGAGCGAAGTTAATACAGGACCGCGCTGGTACGGTCAAGGCAAATGCGACGAATCAACGGTGTCCAGCCCGTCAAGAAGGGCCTGGAAATCGGGCGGCAACGGCGTCTCGAATCGCAAGGCTTCCTTGGTGCGCGGGTGAGTGAATCCCAGAACCGCGGCGTGCAATGCCTGGCGCGGGAAGTCCAGCAGCAGGCTTCGCTGCCCAGCCGGCAGCAGCCGGGCGGCAGCCGGGATACGCCGCAGGTAAACCGGGTCCCCCACGATCGGGTGCCCAGCGGCGGCGAGATGGACGCGGATTTGATGGGTTCGGCCGGTGGCGAGGCGGCATACCACCAACGCGGCGGCCGTCCCCCACGCGTTGCGCACCCGGTAGCGCGTCAGCGCCGTCTTGCCGCCCCGGGGCACCACGGCCATCCGCTTGCGGTCCCGAGGGTCGCGCCCGATCGGCCCGTTGATCTCGCCCTCCGAAGGCGACGGGATGCCCCAGCACAATGCCAGATAGGAGCGTTCCATCGTCCGGGACGCGAAGGCTGCGGCGAGCGCCGCCATCGCCAGCTCGGACTTCGCCACAACCATGACGCCCGACGTGTCCTTGTCCAGGCGATGCACGATGCCGGGCCGCCGTTCGCCGCCGATGCCGGGCAGGCTGTCGCCGCAATGGGCGAGCAAGGCGTTCACCAACGTGCCATCAAGGTTGCCTGGCGCAGGATGCACGACCAGTCCAGCGGGCTTGTCCAGCACCAGCAGGTCGGCATCCTCGAACAAGATCGGCAACGCCATGGATTGCGGGACCGGCGCAGCTGCCACTGGCGCTGGCTCAAACAATGTGTATTCCAGGCCTGCGCGCACGGTGAGCGCCGGGTCGATGGCGGTGCTGCCGCTGGCGGCGGCGTGCCCGCTTTCAATGAGACCCTTGACTCTGGTGCGTGAAATCGTCCCGATCCTGGCTGCAAGGAAGCGATCGAGCCGAAGCCCCGAATCATCGGACCCGGCGATGATGCTCCAGGGGCGGTCCTGCGGACTGCTCATAGCGCCTCAGATAGCGCGCTTTCACCGGCGAAGGGAGACGGAATGCGCGCCTTGTTAACGGCCGTGGTCGTAATGGGCGTGCTGATCGTGGCCATGGTCGCCACGCTCGTTGTCGTGATCGTGCGCCGGCTGGCTGTGCCGCCCCCTCTTTTGGCTCAAGCCATGAAGGAGGCGCCGGGAACCCACATGCAAGCCATTGCACCGGCGGGGGACCGTTTGGCCGTGCTGCTGCAAGGCGGCGGTGCGGACCGAATCGTGTTGCTCGATCCACATTCGGGCCAGGTGGTTGGGCGGATTGGATTGACGCAATGAAGAAGTCTGAGTTGCCCGAGAAGATTTGCGCCGCCTGTGGCCGCCCATTCCAGTGGCGGCGCAAATGGGCGCGGAGCTGGGATGAGGTGCGTTACTGCTCTGACGCCTGCCGAACCGGCCGGCGCGCTTCCGCGGTTGCGCGCATGCCAACCCGCCAAGGCAAGGCTTGATGCGCCATTACGCTGGTGCGAAGACCGCATCCCACCCGAACATGACAAAAGTTAATGACAGAAAAGCGGCCAGCAAGACCAAGTATGGTAACAAGGTGGCAGGCGCCGCATTGTTTGGCGAGCTAAGAGACTGAGGCTGTTTCTGGATTGATGCAGACATGTGGCTGCCTCGGTTGATCACGACCTGATTTAATGCCAGATTAACGCCATGCGATACAGTGAATAAACTGGCTGCCGGCATTTTCCGGTTGGGTTGTGCAGCGGGTGAGAGAACCTACCATGCCGACCGTTAACACCCGATTGCCGCAGGCCATGTGATGTTCTGCACCAGCAGCTCTGACCTGACCTCGGCTAAGTCCCGCGCGAGGATGCGGAGCAGAAGCGCCCAGCCAGGCCCAGGATGCATGCGGGAGCGCTGGCCAACAAACACCTCGAGGTCCTCCAAGTGGCGGCAAGCGGCGACCAGGTCATCCGGGCCCTCACGTTCCAAGCCGTTTGTCACCTTGCCTCCCATGCAGCCCAGGCAGGCTTGATTGCAGCCTACGTCCGGGTCCGACCACATCCGACGCTTTCCTGCAACTGGCCGCAGAGCAGCCCGCGCATTGAGGTGGACTGGTGAAATAGGGTTAGGCTTGCGAAGCCGGCCACTTTTGCTTATCCAGCACGAGAACATGTCCTGTTCGTCTAGAGGCCTAGGACACCGCCCTCTCACGGCGGTAACAGGGGTTCGAATCCCCTACGGGACGCCAGCTTTGACTGCGGCAGATTAAGCTGGATTCGCCACCCAAGATGGCAGCTCTATCGCTGCCTGATCAGGTGACCCGGCTGACCGTGTAATCCGCGATGTCATACAGGCAACGCTGCAACTCACTGGGCGGGAACGCTCCAAGTGCCTGTTGCGCCGAGTCAGCAAAACGGCGAGCCCGGGCAACAGTGGTGGCTAGCGCGCCGCACCGTTCCATCAGTGCCAACGCATGGTCGAGATCGGCATCAACCTGCTCGGACTGCTCTATGGTGCGGCGCCAGAAGGCACGTTCGGTGGAGGTGCCGGCCTCATAGGCGGCCAGCACTGGCAAGGTGATCTTGCCCTCACGGAAATCGTCGCCGACCGTCTTGCCCAGCACGCGCTGGTCTGCCGCGTAGTCCAGCGCGTCGTCAACCAGCTGGAACGCCATGCCGAGATTGGTGCCATACTCCGCCAAGGCCGTGACCTCGGCTGCTGGGCTGCCCGCGACCACCCCGCCCACCTGGCACGCGGCGGCGAACAGGGCCGCGGTCTTGCCGCCAACCACGTCCAGGTAGCGCGCCTCCGAGGTGGAAAGGTCGTTCTGGGTGGTGAGCTGAAGCACCTCGCCCTCAGCGATCGTGGCCGCGGCATGGGACAGGATGGCCAGGACTTCGAGCGAGCCATCCTCCACCATGAGCTGGAACGCGCGGGCGAACAGGAAATCGCCCACCAGAACGGAGGCTTGGTTGCCGAAGATCGCGTTGGCGCTGGCCAGCCCGCGGCGCAGCACGCTTTCATCCACCACGTCGTCGTGCAGCAGGGTGGCAGTGTGGATGAACTCGACGCAGGCTGCCAACTGGACGTGACGCTGCCCGCCATAGCCGCACATCCGGGCCGTCGCGAGGGTCAGCATCGGCCGCAGCCGCTTGCCCCCGGCAGCCACGATGTGGGCGGCCAGCTGAGGGATGAGCGAGACTGGGCTGTCCATCCGCCCAATGACGGCGCGGTTGCAGGCCAGCATGTCCTCCGAGATCAACCGGGCCAGGCGGACGAGCGCCCCGGCACTGCCGGATTCGGTCGGATGAGGCGTGTGGCCGATCAAAGGCGGGCTTGCAACAACGCCCAAACGGGGAAACTCCGGGTCGTGGAAGGCATGGCATCGGGCGATGTTCGCTGCGATGATATCGGCGGCCCGGAAAACCGGTCAAGGTAAGGCGGTGCTGCCACCTGCCAACGGGGCTATTCCATGCACGTCGTCGTGGTCACCAACGATCCTGTCCGCCTCAGCTTCCTCATAGCCTTGCTGGCGGACGCGGGCATTGCCGCCACCGTGCTCGACGGGCATGTGAGCGCGGTGGAAGGCAGCATCGGCGCCATCCCTCGCCGATTGGCGGTGCTGGCTGAGGACGCCTGGGCCGCATTGCGCGTGCTGCGCCAGGCGGGCGAAGCGTCATAGGGCCGACCAGGGGCATTTGCCGAGCACCAGACGGGCGGATCATAGAAGGGAAGGAGCACCCTTGGGCTTGACCGCTGCGCTAAACGTCGATGTCGGGGTTGCGCAAACACCATAGACGCTCGTGTGCCGCGACCAAGCTCTCGATGCTGCGGCGGCGGCCTGCATCCCCGGGCGGCGAGCGTCGCATCAACATCAGCTCCAACGTACGAAGCAGACAGTCCGCGACGACGAAATCATCCACGTCGCAAGCATGGTGGAAGGCGACAAGTATCTTGTCGGACAAGCGACGGCCCTGGCGAAAGACCCCGCCAACCGTACGGGAGGCAGCTTCGTCCAGTGCAACCAATGCTCCTGCCTTTCGTCTCAATGCCCGGCGACAATATCCGGTTGCAGATGTACCCCGTCTGAGTGGATATGATATGAGACCCAGACGCCTTAATTCCAGCATGGTTTCACTCGCACGACCGGCTTATTTGGCCGCAGCGCAATTTCCAAGATCATGCCCGGTGACAGCACCTGAAAGTCAAGGCAAGTAGATCGGTTCTAATTTTGAAAGACATTCAAGCACCGAAGAGGTTACAGCAAGCCCCCATATGGATACATCCGCCAGCGCAAATACAGCTGGAGCTGCACAGGACGACACTTGCATCACCAGTGTGCTCGCAACTCGACATGCAGCGTCTGTTCGGCCGCAATGACTGAAAGAGTCACCCAGGCGAGGCGGCTTGCTGGCGAACAATTCTACCCAAGACCGTTCATCGCCTGCAAGTCAACGAGCTTGGGCATGAGAGGCCGAGCGGCCAACTCGACCAGCAGGTGCAGTGCCTTGACCCGGGATTGAGGCCGCACCCGCAGCCACCGCGTCTTCCCAGCGATGCAGCCCTGGCGTGCCCTAAGCCGCGTCTGCCAGCCACTCCATCGCTGCATCCACCCCGCCGCGGCCATGCGGCACGCCGTTCAGCCGCAGGCTCATTTCCAGCGCGCCAAGGGTGCCCAGCACCATCGGCTCGTTCAAGTCGCCAAGATGGCCAATCCGCAGCACTTGGCCGCCCAGCTTGCCCAAGCCGCCGCCGGTGGACACGTTGAACCGCTCCAGCGCCGTCTTGCGCACCGCGTCCGCGTTGTGGCCCGGCGGCATCTGCACCGCCGTCACCGAGTCCGAAAGGCGGTCCGGCGGCAGGCAGAACAGCTCCGGCCCGCCCTCGTTGCCCGCCCAGGTCCGCACGGCCCGGCGCACGCCTTCCGCCAGCCGGTGGTGGCGCGCGACCACCGCGTCCAGCCCTTCCAGCTCGATCAGGCGCACCGATTCCGCCAGGCCGTAGAACAGCGCCGTCGGCACGGTGCCCATGAAGGAGCGCTGCGGCCGCTTCAACATCTCGGACCAGTCGAAGTAGTGCCGCGGCAGCCCCGCCTTCGCGTGCGCCGCCATCGCCTTGGCGGATGCGGCGGTGAAGGAGAAGCCGGTCGGCAGCATCAAGCCCTTCTGGCTGCCCCCCACCGCGGCGTCGATGCCCCACTCGTCGAAGCGGAACTCCAGCGAGCCGAGCGAGGAGATCGTGTCCACCAGCAGCAGCGCGTCCGACCCGGCGGCATCGATGGCCGCCCGCACGGAAGGGATGTCCAGCGCCATGCCGGTCGAGGTCTCGTTGTGGACGCACAGCACGCCCTTGGCCGCCGGGTGCTGCCGCAGCGCCTGGGTGATGGCGTCATACTCCACCCCGCGCCGCCAGTCCGGCCCGGCGACCACCACCGGGTTCAGGCCGAACTTGACCGCCATGGCGGACCAGCCCTCGCTGAACCAGCCAGTCTCCACCATCAGCACGGTGTCCCCCGGCGAGAACAGGTTGACCAGCGTGGCCTCCCACGAGCCGTGGCCGGAGGCGGTGTAGAGAAACACCTCGCCTGCCGCCCGCAGCACCCGCTTCAGCCCCGCGACGGACTGGGTGAACACGGCGGTGAACTCCGGGTCCATGAAGTCGATGGTGGGGCGGTCCATGGCGCGGAGCACGCTGTCCGGGATGTTGGTGGGGCCGGGATTTGCGTAAAATTGGCGGCCGGTCTTGCGCGGCATCGAGGAAGTCCTTTCGAGGCTGCCATGTAGGTCGGGCGGACCACGGCCGGATCAAGCTCTCCTGCGCCGACTTGCAGCGGCGGGGCGGGCGTCCGAGCGCCAACCTATACGTGCGGAAGCGAACTGGTTGATCCGCAGCAGCCGGCTGGCGAACGCACACCCGGCAAGCCGCATAGCATGGAGCCACGGCCAGCATGGGCAGAGTCAACGCGAGCCGGGTGACTCGGCCAAGCCATGCAAGCGCCGCGTGCGCTCCGGGCCGCCGTCGTTTGCCTGAAGGCGTCCGACGGCGGCCAAAGATGCTACCGCTTGGAGAACTGGTAGGACCGCCGCGCCTTGGCCTTGCCGTACTTCTTGCGCTCCACCACCCGGCTGTCCCGCGTCAGGAACCCGGCCAGCTTCAGGATGCCGCGCAAATCGGGCTCGTAATAGGTCAGCGCCCGGCTGATCCCATGGCGCAGCGCGCCGGCCTGGCCAGACAAGCCACCGCCCGTCACCGTGCAGAACACGTCGAACTGGTTGTAGCGGTCGGAAATCAGGAATGGCTGGGTGATGAGCATCCGCAGCACCGGGCGGGCGAAATAGGTTGTCACCGTCTTGCCGTTGACGTTGATGTCGCCACGGCCGGGCTTGATCCAGACCCGCGCGATCGCATTCTTGCGGCGGCCCGTCGCGTAGGAGCGGCCCAGCTCGTCCCGCTTCGGATCGACCCGGATCGCCGCGGTCTCCGGCGTTGGCAGAGCGCCGGAGGCGGCCAAATCCTTGAGGTCGGCGAGCGTGCCGGTGCGGGCGCCGGCGTCCTGGTTGTCTGGGATGGTGTCGGACATCAAACCCTCGCGTTCTTGGCGTTCATGGCAGCCACGTCCAGCTTCTGCGGCTGCTGGCCGTCATGCTTGTGCTCCGGCCCGGCATAGACATGCAGATGGCGCATCTGCTCGCGCTGCAACGGGCCGCGGGTGATCATCCGCTCCACCGCCTTCTCAATCACGCGCTCCGGATGCCGCCCGGTCAGGATCTGGCGCACCGAACGGCCCTTGATGCCGCCGGGGAACCCGGTGTGGTAGTAGAACACCGACTGGTCCGCCTTGTTGCCGGTCACGCGGACCTTCTCGGCGTTGACCACCACGATGTTGTCGCCGCAATCGACGTGCGGGGTGAACTGCGGCTTGTGCTTGCCGCGCAGCCGCTGCGCGATGATGGAGGCCAGCCGCCCGAGCACCAGCCCGTCCGCATCAATCAGCGTCCAGTTCTTGGTGGCATCCGCCGGCTTGAGCGAGATGGTCGTCTTCATGGCCGCATACCCGTCTGCATGAGGCGGCACCGTATCGCCGCGGAAGCGGCCAAAGTCAAGGGATTGCCTATGTGGTATGATGATACCACAGGCTTTTCCCGCCTCGCGCCGGCCGTATGATGAGGGTCATGAGCCGTCCTGCGCGCGTCCACGTCATCGGCGCGTCCGGCCGCTCCGGCACCGCCCTCTGCCGGTCCCTGGCGGCGGACGGAATGGATTACGTGCCGGTCGTGCGCGACCCGGCGAAGTGGTCGGCGGCCGGCCTGCCAGGCGTCCCCGCCGTCGCCGACCTGCAGCACGGCCCGGCGCTGCGCCGTGCGCTGCAAGGGGCGGAGGTGGTGGCGTCCTGCGCCCATGCCCGGCACGCGGCGGCCATCCTGGACGCAGCCCCGGCCGGCGCGCGCCATTTCGTCTTCCTCGGCAGCACCCGCAAGTTCACCCGCTGGCCGGACGCCCATGCGGGGGGCGTGCTGGCAGGCGAGGCCGCGTTCCAGCGTTCGGGCCGCCGCGGCGCCATGCTGCACCCCACCATGATCTACGGCGCGCAGGGCGAGGACAACGTGCAGCGCCTGGCCCGGCTGCTGCGCCGCCTGCCGGTGGTGCCGCTGCCGGGCGGCGGCCGCGCTATGGTGCGGCCGATCTACCAGGGAGACGTGACGCAGAGCCTGCGCGCCGCCATCGACGCGGAATGGCAGGGGGTGGAGGCGATCGTGCTCGCCGGGGCGGACAGCGTGCGCTACGCCGACCTGGTCCGCGCCGTGGCCGCCGCCGCCGGGCTGCCGCGGCCCCGCATCGTGCCGGTGCCGGCCGGCTTGCTGCGCCTCGCGGCCCCCCTCACCCGGCTGCTGCCAGGCTTGCCCACCATCCGGCAGGCGGAGGTGCAGCGGCTGCTGGAGGACAAGACGTTTGCCATCGACGCCATGCGCCGCACGTTGGGGGTCGAGCCGGTCGGCCTGGCGGAGGGGCTGGCGCGAACGTTCGGATCCAACGCATGAAGCCCGGGCCGTTCCTCGGCTGCCTGCTGCTGGCGGGGTGCGGCATCGCTCCTGCCGCGCCGGAAGCCTGCCGGCTGGCCAAGCTGGCGGAAATCCCGGTCACCTTGGCAGATGGCTTCGTCAGCGTGGCGGCCACGATCGACGGCAAGCCGGTGACGCTGCTGGTCGATACCGGCGCCGAAAGCTCCTTGGTGACGCCGTCCGCCATGGCGCGGCTCGCGTTGCCGGCAGACCCGCAGCGCACCAGCGTCATACAGGGCATCGGCGGCACGATCACCACCCGGAATGCGGCGCTGCGATCCCTCGCGATCGGCGGGATGGAGCTGCTGGACCAGAGCGCCGCAGTGGCGCCGCTTCCCACGCCGCAAGGCGAACCGTTGCAAGCCGCCGGCCTGCTGGGCGCCGACTGGCTCAGCGCGTTCGACGTGGAGTTCGACCTGCCGCACCAGCGCATGGCGCTCTACCGCGCGGCGGGCTGCCACGGCGGCGACGTGCCGTGGCAGGGGCCCAGGGCCTCGGTCGGGGCGGATGTCTCGCCGTCGGGCGCGGTGGTGCTGCCGATGGCCGTCGATGGCCGGCCCGTGGCCGCCCTGCTGGACAGCGGCTCCAACCTGTCCACCCTGGGCCAGGCCGCCGCCGCACACGCCGGCCTGGACGCGGCGGCCTTGGCGGGGGACGCCGCAAGCCAGTCGGTCGGCGTGGACGGTGCGGTGAACCCGACGCACTATCACCAGTTCGCTGAGCTGCGCTTGGGGGCCATCCACTATGTCGCCCCGGTGCTGAGCGTGAGCGGGCTGCGCTGGCCTGGGGCGGACATGCTGCTCGGCACGGATTGGCTGCGGCAGAACCGGGTGTGGGTGTCCTACGGCGCGCGCCGGGTCACGGTGCAGCCGGCCGGGGCGGAGTGAGGCGCAGTGCGGCATCGAGTGAGGCGAGGTCGCCCGGGGTGTTGACGTTGACGAACGGGTCGCCCGCGAACGGCACTGGGCGCATGGCCAGCGTGTCCGCGAAGGCGCGCACGCTGCGGGGGCCGGGCTGCCGCAGGAACGCGCGCAGGGCCTCTCGCGCGCCCACCGGCCAGAGCGCCACCAGATGGTGCCGCCGCCCGCCGCTCTCCGCGACCCCGGGGGTGGGCGCGAGGCTGCGGCCGAGGCCGGCGGGGATCAGCGGCGTGTCGCCGGGCACGGTCAGCAGGGCAGACGCGCCGAGATCAGCGGCCCAGTCCAGCCCGGCGAGCACGCCGGCCAGCGGCCCCTGCCCAGGCTTCTGGTCGGCCAGCACGGACAGAGTAGTGGCGAAGCGCGCCGGGTCGCCGTTGGCGCTGACGGCGATGTGGGCGTGGTCCGGGGAAAGCGTCGCCAGGATGCGGGCCAGCAGGGTCTGGCCGTGTAGGAGGAGCAGCGGCTTGTCCCCGCCGCCCATGCGCCGAGCTTGGCCACCAGCGAGGATCAGGGCGGGAGGGCCAAGGCGCTGCACGGGACTTGGAAGGGGATCGTTCCCTTTATCCTTGGTTGGGGACATGCAAAGCTACTTACGGGTTGTAACTGCTATGTCGATGAGCGTCGGCCAAATCTGGCTTGAGCCTCTGAGGATCAGCCACGCGGATGGCATGTTCGCGGGGTTGTCCGACCCGGCGGCCTACCTCTTCCTGCCTGATGACCCACCCGCTGATGTCGAGCGGCTGCGGGACCGATATCGCCGCCAGGTCGTTGGGCGGTCCCGCGACGGATGGGAGCTGTGGTTCAATTGGATCATCCGGCGGCGGGATGAAGAAGCATTCCTCGGCTACACGCAAGCGACTGTCGTGGGCGGCTCGGCCATGGTCGCCTATCATGTGTTCCCACAGCATTGGCGCCGAGGACTTGGATCAAACGCCCTGGCTGCCACGCTTCATGCGGTGTTCGGCCTGGAGGATGTCATGGTGGCGCAGGCCCTGGTGGACACCCGCAACCACGCATCGCGGCGCTTGCTGGCGTCCCTCGGCTTCACGGCCGTTCGCGTGATCAAGAAAGCGGACTTCTTCAAAGGCTGCGTGAGCGACGAAGTGCTGTTCGAGTTGCAGAAGCCCGAACCCTCGATGCTTACGCAGCTAGCGCCTTCCCGGCCAGTCCAGCCTTGATGCGCGCCAGCTCGTAGCCCTGGCTGACCCGCGGGGCGCAATAGGCTGCCTCCACCCGCGCTGCGTCCGGGTACAGCGCGTCATGCTCCGCCGCGTTGCTGAACCGGCCGCGGCTGTCGTCGTCCACGAACGTCTCGGCGGCCGCGTCGTTGGCCCAGATCACGTCGTGGGCCGCCAGCTCGATGTGCAGGTAGTCCACCCGCTCCAGCCCGGCCTGCCGCACGATCGTGGTCCCGTTCACCAGGTCGGCCGCCCGCACCAGCACGCCGGACAGCAGCAGGGCGTGCTCCGGGGACACCAGCAGGTCCCGGCTCGGCACGCCCGCGGCCAGCGCGCCGGCCCGCACCCGCACCGGATGCAGCGCCGGGCGGCCGCGCAGGAAACGCCCGGCATAGGAGCGGCGGCCGATCCAGCGCACCGGCTCCGCCATGCCGCCCAGCGTCAGCACGCGGTCGCCGATCGCCAGGTCTTCTACCGCCACGTCGCCGCGCTCCGTCCGGATCAGGGTGCCGGGGCAGTAGCAGGCCGGCGTGGCCGTGAAGGCCAGCTCCGCGCCGGTGGCGGCATCGGCGTAGCTGCCGACGATCTCGCCGGAGCTGTTGATGCCTTGCACGATCGTGGAGTCCGACCCCGCCGGGTCGAAGCTGGTGATGATCCCTGCCTGATCCACGAAGCCGTGAAGGTTGCTGTCAGCCCCTAGATAGTAGCCGACCACCGTGCCGGCATCGTTCACGCCGGTGACGATGGTGTAGGGGCTGCCTGGCGCCGCGATGCTGCTGAACGTCCCGCCGATGTCCGCATAACCCTCGGTGTTGCCGGATGGGTCACCGTAAACCCCAACGATCTCGCCGCTGGCGTTCACCCCGGCGATGGAGGTGGCACCCTGCGCGTTCGGCACGTTGATGGTCTGGAACACGCCTGCCCTGTCCAGGAAGCCGTGGTTCAGCCCGGCGGCATCGGTCTCGTTGCCGAACACCACGCCCGCCGTCGTCACGCCGACCGCCTGCGTGGCCTGCGCGCCGCTGATGGCCACCGTGGAGTACGCGCCGTTGATGTCGGTGAAGCTGTCAGCACCTGCCGTGCCCACCACCTCGCCGGATGCGTTGATTGCCGCCGCCCTCACGTCCATCCCCGCTACGGCAATCATCGTGAGGTCGCCGGGCTGGCCGACGAAAGCGACCGTGTTGTCGCTGGTAAAGGAGTAGCCGACGATGGCGCCGCTCGCGTTCACCCCCGTGATCGCGGTCGAGGAGGAGCCAGGGACATCGACCGTGGTAATAGCGCCACCGATGTCGGTGAAGCCATTCAACGAGTCGAACGAGCCATTGGTGGCGTAGTAGGACCCGACCACCTCGCCAGCGTCGTTGATCGCATCGGCCGCGACCAGGCCACTCGCCGCGGGATCAAACGTCGTGAACGTGTAATTCGTGCCGCTCATGGAAAATGTTCCTGGAACCGAATTGCGGGTGTTAATGAGTCGTTAAAAGCATGGCGTCATCCCGCATTTTCCGGACTGAGTAAAGTTGCATGTGCTGAACGGATATCGCGGTGTCCGTTGCTGGTGCGCCTGGCCGGCGCCAGCGCGGGAAACGTCCGCGCACGCCAGCCGTTGGACCGCCGCAGCCATCTACAGGGGAGCAGCATGGCTTCGCACGGCGACTCGACCACCGACCACAAGGTGATCCAGCACTGGATCGAGAGCCGCGGGGGCAAGCGCGGCCCCGGCATCCTGCGCACGCCACCAAGGGACTGACCGCATCGCCCTGACCCGCGTGACAGCTTAAGGCAGGACATGGACCAACCGAACCTGCCCAGCGCCTTCGCGCGCAGCCTGGATATGCTGACGGCCTTCTTCCGCAGCAACGTGGCGGGCGGGCTGGTGCTCATGGCCTCGGCCTGCGTGGCGCTCGCCTGGTCGAACTCGCCGGCGGCCCTGTCCTACCAGGCGCTGCTGGCGTTGCCGATCGGGGTCAGCGCCGGGGCCGCCCGCTTCGCCATGCCGCTGCATGGCTGGGTGAACGAGGGGCTGATGGCCCTGTTCTTCCTGCTGGTCGGGCTGGAAATCCGTCGCGAGGTCACGCAGGGCCAGTTGGCGTCGGTGCGCCTGGCCGCCGGGCCGCTGGTGGGCGCGCTGGGCGGCATGGTGGCGCCGGCGCTGATCTACACGGCCATCAACCACGCCAACCCGGCGGCGCTGCGCGGCTGGGCGGTGCCGGTGGCGACCGACATCGCGTTTGCCCTGGCCGCCCTCAGCCTGCTCGGCGCGCGGGTGCCGGTGGCGCTCAAGGTGTTCCTGACCGCGCTCGCCATCCTGGACGACCTGGGCGCCATCGTGGTCATCGCGCTGTTCTACAGCCGCGGGCTGGATTGGGCGGCGCTGGGCGTGGCCGCCGCCGTGCTGGCCGGGCTGGTCGGGTTGCGGCTGGCCGGCGTGCGGGCGCTCGGCCCCTACTTGCTGGGCGGGGCCGTGCTGTGGGCCGCCGTCTACCGCTCCGGCATCCACGCGACCCTGTCCGGCGTGGCGCTGGCCTTCGTGGTGCCGATGGGCGGCGAGCCCGGCGAGGGCGCCTGCCCGGCGGAACGGCTGGAGCGGGCGCTGGACGGGTGGGACGCCTACGCCATCCTGCCGCTGTTCGGACTGATGAATGCCGGCCTGCAATTCAGCAGCGTGTCGCTGCGCACGGCGATCGACCCGGTGTTCCTCGGCATCGCCGCTGGGCTGGTGCTGGGCAAGCAGGCCGGCGTGTTCGGCGCCACCATGCTCGCCGCCAAGCTGCGCCTGGTGCACCTGCCGCCGGAGCTGACCGCGCCCGTGCTGTACGGCGGCAGCGTGCTGTGCGGCATCGGCTTCACCATGAGCCTGTTCATCGGCGACCTGGCCTTTCCCGGCCCGGGGCGCGAGACGGAGGTCAAGCTCGCGATCTTCGGCGGCTCGCTGCTGTCAGCCCTGCTGGGCCTGCTCGTCCTGCGCCGCGCCACGCGCCGCGCCGCGCCGGGGCCCTGACGCCCTTGCACCGCCGCGTGCCGCGATGGCAGACACGTTGCCAGATGCGCCAGCCCCGCCCCGCATGAGGATCGTGATCTTCGGCCTCGCCGTCAGCTCCTCCTGGGGCAACGGCCACGCGGCCCTGTGGCGCGGCCTGATCAACGGCCTGCTGGCGGACGGCCACCCGGTGACGTTCTTCGAGCGCGACCAACCCTACTACGCGCAGAACCGCGACCTCGTGGCGCTGCCCGGCGGCGGCGAGCTGGTCCTCTACCCGGACTGGCCCGCGGCCCTTGCCCCCGCCCGCCGCGCCCTGGCCGGCGCGGACGTGGCCGTCGTCACCTCCTACTGCCCGGACGCGCTGGAGGCCGCGGCCCTGGTCGGCGACGCCGGCGCCGCGCTGTCCTGCTTCTACGACCTGGACACGCCCGTGACCCTCGCCCGCCAGGCCGCCGGCGAGTCCATCGGCTACATCGGGCCGGACGGGCTGCGCGGCTACGACCTCGTGCTGAGCTACACCGGCGGCGCCGCGCTGGACGCCCTGCGCCACACCTTCGGGGCGCGCCGGGTCGCGCCGCTCTACGGCTCCGTGGACCCGGCGATGCACCATCCCGTCGCCGGCGCGGCTCCTCGCGCCCTGCTTTCCTATCTCGGCACCTACGCCGAGGACCGGCAGGCGGCGCTGGAGGCGCTGTTCGTGGAACCCGCCCGCCGCCGCCCCGCCGACCGGTTCGTCATCGGCGGCGCGCAGTACCCGGCGCAGTTCCCCTGGACGGCCAACACCTGGTTCGTGCAGCACCTGCCGCCCGCCCGGCACCCGGCGTTTTACTGCTCCTCCCGGCTGACGCTGAACGTGACGCGCGCGGCGATGGCGCGGATGGGCCATTGCCCGTCCGGCCGGCTGTTCGAGGCCGCCGCCTGCGCCACCCCCATCCTGACCGACAGCTGGGACGGGCTGGAGCAGTTCTTCACCCCGGGCGAGGAAATCCTGGTGGCGCGGAACACGGCGGAGGCCATGGCGGCGCTCGACGTGTCGGATGCCGAGCTGGACGCCCTCGCCCGGCGTGCGCGGGAGCGCACGCTGGCCGAGCACACCGCCCAGCGCCGGGCGCGGCAGATGGTGGCGGCGTTCGAGGATGCGGCCTGATGTGGGGCATCATCCCCGCCGCTGGCCAGGGCACGCGCATCCAGCCGCTCGCGTTCAGCAAGGAGCTGCTGCCGATCGGCAGCCGGGTGGACGAGCGCGGCGTCGAGCGGCCCCGCGCGGTCAGCGAGTTCCTGGTCGAGCGCATGGTGCGCGGCGGGGCGGACAAGATCTGCTTCGTCATCTCGCCCTGGAAGTCCGACATCCTGCAATACTACGGCGGCAGCCTGGGCGACACCGCCTTCGCCTACGTGGTGCAGAACCACGCCGCCGGGCTGTGCGACGCGATCTTCCGCGCCCTGCCGCTGGTCGGCCCGGACGAGCCGGTGCTGCTCGGGCTGCCGGACACGGTCTGGTTCCCGGTGGATGCGCTGGCTGGCCTGCCGGACGGCCGGTTGAGCTTCCTGCTGTTCCCGGTGCGCCAGCCGGAGCTGTTCGACGCGGTGCTGCTGGACGCGGCGGGCCGGGTGACGGAGATCGAGGTGAAGGCCGCCGCCCCGCGCTCGCCCTGGATCTGGGGGGCGTTCAAGCTGCCCGGCGCGCTGCTGCACCAATTGCACGCGCTGTGGCTGCGGCGGGAGCGGCAGGACGAGTTCATCGGCACGCTGGTCAACGCCTATTTGCGCGAGGGCGGCGAGGCCTGGGGCGTGCGGGGTGGCGAGAGCTACGTCGACGTCGGCACGCTGCACGGCTACCGCGAGGCGATGCGCGCGCTGGTGGGACCGCACGAAGGCGCACTCTTGCAGAGGACGGAACCGTGAGCATGGATGCAGGCTGGACGGCGGAGCGGGTGCGGCAGCGGGCGGCCGAACTCGGCCCGTGGTTCCACAACATGGAGCTGAAAGGCGTACCGACCGCGCCGGACCACTTCCTGGGGGATTTCCCCGCCGTGAAATGGCGCAGCTTCCAGCACGCCGTGCCCGCGGACCTCACGGGCAAGACCGTGCTCGACATCGGCTGCAACGGCGGTTTCTACTCGCTGGAGATGAAGCGGCGCGGTGCTGCGCGCGTGGTCGGCATCGACTTCGACGCCGACTACCTGGCGCAGGCCCGCTTCGCCGCCGAGGTGGAGCAGCTCGACATCGAGTTCCGCGAGATGTCGGTGTACGACGTGGCCGCCCTGGGCGAACGGTTCGACGTCGTGTTCTTCATCGGCGTACTGTACCACCTGCGCCACCCGCTGCTGGCGCTGGACCTGATCCACGCCCACGTCACACGGGATTTGCTGGTGTTCCAGTCCATGCAGCGCGGCAGCCCGGTGATATCAGCGGTGGCCGAGGACTACTCGTTCTGGGAAGCAGAGCATTTCGACGCTCCCGGCTATCCGAAGCTGCACTTCATCGAGCAGAGCTACGCCCACGACAACACCAACTGGTGGGCGCCCAACCGCGCCTGCTCCGCCGCCATGCTGCGCAGCGCCGGCTACGAGATCGAGGCGGCGCCGGAGGAGGAGATGTTCATCTGCCGCCACCGCGACGGTGGGCAGGCGCCGGCCTATCCCATGCAAGGTCCGCTCGCATGATCGAGGCGGCGATGATCTGGAACGAGCCGAACAACAAGTCCCACTGGGATTTGGAAGCCGACCCCGGTTGGGCGATCTTCGCCGAGACGGTGAAGCTGGCGGGCCAGGCCATCGCGTCGGAAGCGCCGGGCCTGCCGCGGGTGCTGGGCGGCATCTCGCCGATCGACCCCGACTTCATCCGCTGCCTCATCGGCCACGGCGCGCTGGACCACGTGGACGCGGTGGCGGTGCACGGCTTCCCGCTCGACTGGAACAACTGGCTGATCGACGAGTGGCCGGATAAGATCGCCTCCATCCAGGCCGTGACGGACCTGCCGGTGTGGGTGTCCGAGGTGGGCGTCTCGACCTTCGGCGCGGAGGAGGTGCAGGAGTTCGGCGTCAGGCGCACCGCCGAGCTGCTGCGCGGCCGGGCGCCGCGCATCCATTGGTACAGCCTGTACGACCTGCCGGCCGCCTGGCCCGCCACCACCCGGCACCGCGAGGCCGAAGGTTCATCCTACTACCGCCACTTCCACATGGGGCTGTATGACGAGCACGGCCGGGCCAAGCGCGCCGCCAAGCCGTTCGCGGACTGCACGCCGGAGTTCGGCCTCTGCCAGTGGTTCCACTTCGAGGACCCCCGGCTGGACGACGCGGTGGCCAAGATGCGCGACCTCGGCGTCACCTACCTGCGCACCGGGCTGAGCTGGGCCGACTTCGACCGGCCGAACGCGCTCGACTGGTTCGACCGGCAGATGCGCGCGCTGGAGGAGTTCGCCGTCACCGTTACCTTCTGCTTCACGCCAGAGGACAAGGGCACCTGGCCGCACTACACCGCGCCGCCGAAAGACCCGGCCGAGTTCGCCGAGTTCTGCGCGGCGATGCTGCGGCGCTATGCCGTCCGCGGCTGACCTGCTACGCCGCCTGGCCGCGCGCGAGCCGATCGAGCAAGCGGTGGCCCTGGTCGCCGCGCACCCGGACGACGAGACCATCGGCGCGGGCGCGGTGCTGCCGCTGTTCCGTCGCCTGCTGCTGGTGCACGTGACGGACGGCGCGCCGCGGAACGGGGCCGATGCCGCGGCGCACGGCTTCACCGACGTTCCCAGCTACGCCGCCGCGCGGCGGACCGAACTGGCGGCGGCGCTGCACGTGGCCGGCGTCGCCCCGACCTGCGCGGAATTAGCCGCGCCGGACCAGGGCGCATCCAGCCGCTTGCCCGAGTTAACGGAAGCGCTGCGGGCGTTGCTGGTGCAGCATGGCATCGAGATAGTACTGACGCATCCGTATGAGGGTGGCCACCCGGATCACGACGCCGCCGCCTTCATCACGTCGCAAGCTGCAACGGACCTCACGCGGCTGGAGTTCGCCAGTTACCACGCGGGCACGGGCGGCCTGATCACCGGGCACTTTCTCGCTGCTCCCTCTCCCGCGCTTGCGGGAGAGGGCCGGGGTGAGGGCGCTTTGCAACGCCATGAAGTGGCCGTGACGCTCACATCCGCGGAACAGGCCCGCAAGCGCGCGATGCTCGACTGCTTCATCTCGCAACGCGCGACGCTCGCCCCATTCGGCACGGCCTTCGAACGGTTCCGCCCAGCGCCGAGCTACGACTTCACCCAGCCGCCCCATGCCGGGCCGCTGCATTACGAGCGCTACGAGTGGGGCATGACCGGCGCACGCTGGCGCAGCCTGGCCGCGCGCGCGATGTGCTGACGGTGCTGAGCGTCGCCTACCCGCTGGCGCCCGTGGGGCCGGACGCGGTCGGCGGGGCGGAGCAGGTGCTGTCCGCCATCGACCGCGCCCTGACGGCGGCAGGCCACCGCTCCGTCGTGGTCGCGTGCGAAGGCTCGCAGGTTGCGGGCGAGCTGGCCGCCATTCCCGCCATGCCGCCGCCGTTCGACCCGGCGGCGCACGCGCGGGCGCAATCCGCCATCCGCCGCGCCATGGCGCCCTGGCTCGGCCGCGCCGACATGGTGCACCTGCACGGCCTGGATTTCGACGCCTACCTGCCGCCGCCGGGTCCGCCGGTGCTGGCCACGCTGCATCTGCCGCCGCCGTGGTATGCACCGGCCGCGCTGTCCCCGGCGCGGCCGCGCACCTGGCTGCATTGCGTGTCGGCCTCGCAGCACCGCGCGTTGCAGGCGCTGCCGCACACGCCGCACCTGCTGCCGCCGATCGGCAACGGCGTGGATGTCGCGGCGCTCGCCGCCGTCCGGCACGGCCGCCGCAACTATGCGATCACCCTGGGGCGCATCTGTCCGGAGAAGGGCCAGCACGTGGCCTTGGGCGCGGCGCACCGCGCCGGCATCGGCTTGCTGATCGGCGGCGTGACGTTCCCCTACCCGGCGCACCAGGCTTATTTCGCCGAGCAGGTGTCGCCGTTGCTCGATGCGCGCCGCCGCCACCTCGGCGCCCTTGGCTTCACGCGCAAGCGCCGCTTGCTGGCCGGGGCGCGCTGCCTGCTGGCGCCGAGCACCGCGCCGGAAACCAGCTCCCTCGTCGCCATGGAAGCGATGTCCGCCGGCACGCCGGTGATCGCCTTTCCCTCCGGCGCGCTGGCCGAATTGGTCGAACACGGACGCACCGGGTTCCTGGTGCGCACGGTGGCGGAGATGGCGGATGCGATTCGCGAGGCGGGATCGATCGAGGCCGAAACCTGCCGCGCCGTGGCGCGCGAGCGCTTCACGGCCGCACGCATGACCGCGCAGTACATGCAGGCCTACCAACGGCTCGCCACGGCATGATCGCGGCCCTCATCGAGAGCGAGTCCGGCTTTCGCGCGTTGCTTCCCGAATGGGATGCGCTGTGGCGTCGCGCCGGCCGGCCGCCGTTCCAGTCGCCCGCCTGGCAACTGCCATGGTGGGGCGCCTTCGGCACCGGCCAGCTGCGCGTGGCGACCCTGCGCGTGGATGGGGCGCTCGTTGGCATGCTGCCGCTCTACGCGCTGCACGAGGGAACGGAGCGCAAGTTACTGCCGGTCGGCGTGGGACTCAGCGACCACTGCGACGCGCTGCTCGACCCTGGCTTGCCTGCAACGGCCAGCGACGCGCTGCTGCGAACGGCGCTGGCGGATGCGGCCGGCATCACTTCCTGCGCGCTGCCCGATTTGCCGCCTGAGTCCGCGCTGCGCCAGGCCGCCTGTCCGCCCGGCTGGCGCGAGGCCGCGATGCCGCAGACGCCCTGCCCCGTGCTGACGCTGGACGGCGCGCCGCTGCCCGCCGGCGTGCTGCGCAACCTCCGCCAGTCGCGGCACCGAGCGGAGCGGCGCGGCGGGTGGCACGCCGCGGTGGCGACGGCCGCGCAAGCGCCGCAAGCGTGGCAAGCCCTGGTGCAGATGCACCAGCATCGCTGGACAGCCCTGGGCGAAGCTGGCGTGCTGTCCGACCCGGCCGTGCTCGCGTTCCACGCCGCCGCGGTGCCGGAGCTGGCCGCATCCGGCATCCTGCGCTTGCAGGTGCTGCATGTCGGCGGACGCCTCTGCGCCGTCTATCACACCATGACAGCACCCAGCCGCCTGCTGTTCTACCTCAGCGGATTTGCAGCGGCAGAATCGTTCGTCAGTCCCGGAACTTTGCTGCTCGGCCACATCGTGGAGCAGGCCGCACGCGACGGCGTGCGCGAGTTGCATTTCCTGCGCGGGCGCGAAAGCTACAAATACGCCTGGGGCGCGAAGGACCGCATGAACGTTGGGCGCCTGCTCCTCCCCGCCTGAGTTCGCTCGGCGCATGCAGGCTGCCCCTAATTATTCCGATACCGCCGCGAGCAGTCGCCTCCTATCAACAAAAATTAGTTCTTCGTTGCAGCACAAGCACTATATATGCGACTCGACCAACGACTCACCGGAATCGGAAACCACATGCTCAAAGCAGAAACTACGGCAGTCCGTGCGCCCCGCGGCACGAAGCCCGTCAGCCAGGCCTTCTTCACCGCGCTGGAATCCATTCCCGAAGCCTCGCGCTCCGCCGTGGCGAAGGCGGCGCAAGTGATGATCCGGGACGAACTCAAGACCCGGCGTGAGAAGCTGAAGATGGCCGCGGCCAAGGAGAAAGCCCGCCAGCCGGTCGCGGCGAAGGCGACGGCCGCGAAGCCGGCCGCCTCGAAGGCGTCCCCCGCCAAGCCTGCGGCCAAGAAGCGCGCCGCTCCGAAGCGCCCCGCCGAAGTCGCCGCGCCGGAAATGGCCGAAGAGACGTCGGAGCCTGAGCCGAAGCGCCGCGGGCGCAAATCGTCCGCGGCCTCCGCTAGCTGACGCCGTATCGCCGCCGGCGCCCGTCATCCCGTCAGGCGCTGGCGGCACTTTCCGTCGCGGCGTTGCTGCGGCCGATCCCGCTGTAGCGCAGCCCGGCTTCGCGCATCGCCGCCGGGTCGAAGACGTTGCGCAAGTCCACCACCACGCCATCCTTCAGCAAGGCCGCAAGCCGCTCGGGCGCGATGGCGCGGAACTCGTTCCACTCCGTCACCAGCACCATGGCGTGTGCGCCGTTGAGCGCGTCGGCAGCATCGCGGCAGAACACCACCGCGTCCGGCAGCAACGGGCGCGCCTGCTCCATGCCTTCGGGATCGAACGCGCGGATGGTCGCACCTTTCTCCATCAGGCGGTGCACGATCGGCAGGCTGGGCGCATCGCGCATGTCGTCCGTCTCGGGCTTGAACGTCAGCCCCAGCACCGCGATCGTCTTGCCGCGCACGCTGCCGCCGCACGCGGCGATCACCCTTGCCGCCATCGCCGCCTTGCGCGCCTCGTTCACCGCCACCGTCGCTTCCACCAGGCGGGACGGCGCGCCCCAATCCTGCGCGATCCGCATCAGCGCCAGCGTGTCCTTGGGAAAGCACGAGCCGCCATAGCCCGGGCCGGGATGCAGGAACTTGCGGCCGATCCGCCCGTCCAGCCCGATGCCGCGCGCCACGTCGTGCACGTCCGCGCCGACCTTCTCGCAGAGGTCGGCCATCTCGTTGATGAACGTCACCTTCATTGCCAGGAACGAGTTGGCCGCGTACTTGGTCAGCTCCGCCGTTTCCAGCGCGGTGAACAGGATCGGCGCCTCGATCAGGTACAGCGGACGGTATAGCCGCCGCAGCACCTCGCGCGCCCGCTCGCTGTCGGTGCCGATCACCACGCGGTCCGGCCGCATGAAGTCCCCGATGGCGCTGCCTTCGCGCAGGAACTCGGGGTTGCTGGCGACGTCGAACTCCGCGTGCGGCGCGGCCTGCGCCATGATGGCGGCGATGCTGCGGCCCGTGCCCACCGGCACCGTGCTCTTGGTGATGACCACCGCGTAGCCGGTCAGCGCGCGCGCCACTTGCTCCGCCGCGGCGTTGACGTAGCTGACATCCGCATGGCCGTCGCCGCGCCGGGTCGGCGTGCCGACGGCGATGAACACCGCCTCCACGCCCGCCACCGCGGCCGCGAGATCGCCGGTGAAGCTCAGCCGGCCGGCCGCGGTGTTCTCGTGCACCAGGCGGTCCAGCCCGGGCTCATAGATCGGCATGACGCCGTCGAGCAGCAGCGCGAGCTTGGCGGCGTCGCGCTCCACCACGCACACCTCCACGCCGAGGTCGGCGAAGCACGCCCCGGACACGAGGCCAACGTAGCCGCCGCCGATCATCGCGATCTTCATGGGATAATCCTATGCTGGAAAGCCGTCATGCCGCGGCGGATTTCGGCACTTCATCCCCCCGTTCGGCGAGCAGGCGGGCAAAGTACGCGACGGTGCGCTGCAGCCCGTCATCCAGCGCCACCTTCGGCTCCCAACCGAGCGTGCGCCGGGCGAGGGCGATGTCGGGACAGCGCTGCGTCGGGTCGTCCTGCGGCAGGGGGCGGTACACGATGGGCGAATCCGAGCCGGTCAGCCGCACGACCCGTTCGGCCAGCTCGCGCACCGGGATCTCGTGCGGGTTGCCGAGGTTCACCGGGCCGGTCACCGCATCCGGCGTGCCCATCAGCCGCACGAAGCCTTCCACCAAGTCGCTCACGAAACAGAAGGCGCGCGTTTGGCTGCCATCGCCGTACAACGTGATCGGCTCGCCGCGCAGCGCCTGCACAATGAAGTTGGACACCACGCGCCCGTCATTCGGATGCATGCGCGGGCCGTAGGTGTTGAAGATGCGCGCCACCTTGATGCGTGTTTGATGCTGACGGTGGTAGTCGAAGAACAGCGTCTCCGCCGCCCGCTTGCCCTCGTCGTAGCAGGCGCGCGGGCCGAGCGGGTTGACGTTGCCGCGGTATTCCTCGGTCTGCGGGTGCACCGTGGGGTCGCCGTACACTTCGCTGGTGCTGGCCTGGAACACCCGCGCGCCGGTCCGCTTGGCCAGCCCTAGCATGTTGATGGCGCCGATCACGCTGGTCTTGGTGGTCTGCACCGGATCGAACTGGTAGTGGATCGGCGAGGCCGGGCAGGCCAGGTTATAGATCTCGTCGACCTCCGCGTACAGCGGGAACGTCACGTCGTGGCGCATCGCCTCAAATTGCGGATGGCCCAGCAGGTGGGCAATGTTGTCTTTGCGGCCGGTAAAGTAGTTGTCCACGCATAGCACGTCGTGCCCCTCGCCGATCAGCCGCTCACACAGATGCGAACCGAGGAAACCGGCGCCGCCCGTCACCAGCACGCGCTTACGGGTTAGGCTCATGCTTTGGCTCACTTGCTATAAAGACTATTGTCTTAGAAGAAGCTTACCATCGCATCAATGCCGACGCCTCAGTGACAGACCTCGACCTTCCCGTGCGCGACGCGCTGCCGGCGCTTGAAGCGGCGCTCGCGCGCGGCAACGCCGTGCTGGTGGCGCCTCCCGGTGCGGGCAAGACCACGCTCGCGCCGCTGCACCTGCTGGGCCGCGTGCCCGGCCGGCCGGCCGGGAAGATCGTCATGCTGGAGCCGCGCCGCCTCGCCGCCCGCGCCGCCGCCGCCCGCATGGCGTTCCTGCTAGGCGAGGCGGTGGGGCAGACCGCGGGCTACCGCACCCGGCTCGACTCCGCCGTCTCGCCGGCTACCCGCATCGAGGTGGTGACGGAAGGCCTGCTGGTGCGCCGCCTGCTGTCCGACCCGGGGCTGGACGGCGTGGGCCTGGTCATCCTGGACGAGGTGCACGAGCGCGCGCTGGCCGCCGACCTCGCGCTTGCATTGTGCCTGGACCTGCAACGCCAGCTGCGCCCCGAGCTGCGGCTGCTCGCCATGTCCGCCACCGCCGACGGCGCGCGCCTGTCCGCGCTGATGGACGCCCCCGTGATCGAGAGCGCCGGCCGCATGTTTCCCGTGGCGGTGGAGCATGCCAAGCGCGACCTCGCCTCCCCGCGTGACCTGCCAGGCGCCGTGGCGTCCGCGGTGCATGACGCATTGGCGGCGCATGGCGGCGACATCCTGGCCTTCCTGCCCGGCATGGGCGACATCCGCCGCGCGCAAGCCGGCCTCGAAGGCTGCGGCGCGCTGGTGCTGCCGCTGCACGGCGACCTGCCCGCCGCCGAACAGGACCGCGCCCTGCGCCCCGCCGAGGAAGGCCGCCGGGTCGTGCTGGCCACCAGCATCGCGGAAACCTCGCTCACCGTGCCCGGCGTGCGCGTGGTGGTGGATGGCGGCTGGCGGCGCGCGCCGCGGCTGGACCCGGCGACCGGGCTGACCCGGCTGGCCACCGTCCGCATCAGCCGCGCCGCCGCCGACCAGCGCGCCGGGCGGGCGGGGCGGGAAGCGCCGGGGGTGGCTATCCGCCTGTGGTCCCCGGCGCTGCACCGCGGCCTGCCGCCGTTCGACCGCCCGGAGATCACGGAGGCGGAGCTGAGCGGCCTCGTGCTGGACTGCCTCGCCTGGGGCACGCCGCCGGAGGCCCTGCCCTTCCCCGACCCGCCCGCCGCCGGCCCGCTCGCCGCCGCCCGCGCGCTGCTGGCCGACCTGGGCGCGATGCAGGACGGTGCGCTGACCGCGCAGGGCCGGCGCATGGCGGAGCTGGGCGCGCATCCCCGCCTGGCCGCCATGATGCTGGCCGCGCGCTTGCCGCCGGAGCAGGCGCTGGCCGCCGACCTGGCCGCGCTGCTGGAGGAACGCGACCCGATGCGCGAGCGCGACGCCCCGGCGGACGTGGCGCTGCGGCTGGAGGCGCTGGCCGGACGGCGGGACGCCGACCGTGGCGGCCTGGCCCGCATCCGCCAGGCCGCCGGGCAGTACCGCCGCCGCCTGCGCACCACCGCCCCCGCCGCGGGCGACCCGGCGCCGCTGCTGGCCGCCGCCTTCCCCGACCGCATCGCGCAGCGCCGGGGCGAGGTGGGCAGCTTCCGCCTCTCCGGCGGCGGCGGCGCGAAGCTGCCCGCCACCGACCCGCTCGCCCGCGCGCCGCTGCTGGCGGTGGGCGCGCTGGAACTCGGCAGCTCCGCCCGCATCCGCCTGGCAGCCCCCCTGGACATCGCGGACGTGCCGGAGTGGCGGGTGACGCAGACGGTGGAGAGCGGCTTCGACGCGGTGGCCGGCACCGTGCTGTCCCGCCGCCGCCGCCGCCTGGGTGCGCTGGTGCTGGAAGACCGCACCGCCCCCGCCGACCCGGCGGAGACCGCGCGCATTCTGGCGGACGTGGCCGGCCGCAAGCTGGACGCGCTGGGCTGGACGGAGTCGGGGCGGCAGCTGCAAGCCCGCGTCGCCCTGCTGCGCCAGCTCGACCCGGCGACGCCTGACTTGTCGGACGCAGCACTGGCGGCCAGCGTGCAGGACTGGCTGGCGCCGCAGCTGTTCGGCACGGCAAAGCTGGCAGACGCGGCCAAGCTCGACCTGCACGCCATCCTGCGCGGGATGTTGGGCTGGAACCACGCCGCCCGCCTTGACCGCGACCTGCCGACGCACCTGGCCCTGCCCGGCGGCCGGGCGGCGATCGACTACCTGCAGCCGGTACCGGTAGCGTCCGCCCGGGCGCAGGCGTTCTACGGCCAGCGCACCACGCCGCTGCTGGCGGGCGGCCGAGTGCCGTTGCAGTTCGCGCTGCTGTCGCCCGCAGGGCGGCCAGTGGCGATCACGGCGGATTTGGCAGGGTTTTGGGCGGGGACGTGGGCCGACGTGCGGCGGGACATGCGGGGGCGGTATCCGCGGCACGACTGGCCGGAAGCCCCAGTTTGATCCCACTCAGGAGCTTGATGGAATGATACGATCGACATGCGGCTTCATGTTGGGCGTCACGATCCGTCGGTGGCGACAACAGCTCAGGCGGCAGAAACTGGAGACTCGTTCCGTAAGGCATTACTCCATGAATGCCCTGATCGCCGATGGGATTACGCCACCGCGGCCGATTACGAGCAGCCGCTGATCGCAGCATCTTCAGAGCTGTCACGCAAACAGAAACAGGCGGAAGACCGGGCGGCAGGACTCGCTTGCGCATACAAGGAAGGCCTTAGCTGCGACAACTCAGGCCGCATCCGCTACCTTATGCAGCACAGTCGCTTGAGAAGCTTGATGCAGGCATTCTGCGTCGTGCAGCCGAGCGCGTTCGATTAAAGCGCGATCCGGACTCCTTCTCCCTCTCACGCGCTTTACGGGATAAATCCGGGGTGAGAGCGCTTGGAGCACTGCTTGTGACATTAGGTATGAACCGCCACCATCGCGCCGTGTTGCATCTGAGCCCTCCCGGAACCCATCCGATGATCCGCCCCGCCCTTCTCGCAGTCGCCATGCTGCTGTCCGGCTGCACCCACTCCGTCGCCCAAGGCGGCCAAGGGGATGGCGGCCCCTTGCGGGCGGCGCTGCCCTCTCTCGCCCCCCTGGTCAAGCGCGTGGTGCCCTCCGTCGTGAACATCGCCGTCACCGAGAGCGTGGCCGCGGACCAGGACGTGCAGCTGCCCTCCGCCCTGCGCGGCACGCCACTGGAGAAGCAGTTCCGCGAGCGGCTGCGCTCGCGGCGGGAGCAGGTGCAGGGCGCAGGCTCCGGCTTCGTCATCGACCCCTCGGGCGTCATCGTCACCAACAACCACGTGGTCGGCCATGCGGACCGCATCATCGTCTCGCTGTCCAACGGCACCGAGCTGCCGGCCAAGGTGCTCGGCACGGACGAGCTGACCGACATCGCCGTCATCAAGGTGGACGGCGCCGGGTCGCTGCCCGCCGTCACCTGGGGCGACTCGCGCAACGTGGAGGTGGGGGACTGGATCGTCGCCGCCGGCAATCCGTTCGGGCTCGGCTCCTCGGTCAGCGCCGGCATCGTCTCGGCACGGGGGCGGGACATCGGCGCAGGCCCGTTCGACGACTTCCTGCAAATCGACGCGCCGATCAACCCGGGCAACTCGGGCGGCCCCACCTTTAACCTGGAAGGCCAGGTGATCGCGGTGAACACGGCCATCGTCTCGCCCACCGGCGGCTCGGTCGGCATTGGCTTCGCCATCCCCAGCGAGATCGCGATGAAGATCGTGGCCGAGCTGCGCGAGAAGGGCCACGTGGACCGCGGCTGGCTGGGCGTGGGCGTGCAGGACGTGCCGCGCAGCCCGTCCGGCGCGGCCCAAGGCCAGAGCCAAGGCGCTGCCCGCGGCGGCGTCGCCATCGCCAGCCTGGACCGGGCGGGGCCGGCCGCACACTCCGGCTTGCAGGCGGGGGACATTGTGACGGCGGTGAACGGGGTGACGGTCGACAGCGCGCACGACCTCATCAAGGTGGTCAGCGCCACGCCGCCCGGCACGGCCCTGCATCTGACGGTGCGCCGCCACGGGCAAACGATGGACATCCCGGTCACGGTCGGTCTGCGGCCCAACGAAAGCAACGGTTGATGCGCATCCTGGTGGTAGAGGACGACAAGGAGGTGGCCGGCTTCGTGCTGAAGGGCCTGCGCGAGGCGGGCCACCTGGCCGAGCACGCCGACAACGGCCGCGACGGCCTGTTCATGGCCGCCAGCGAAGGCTTCGACGCCATCATCCTGGACCGCATGCTCCCTGGCGGCATCGACGGTCTGCGCCTGTTGGAAACCCTGCGTGCGCAGGACAACGCGACGCCCGTGCTGTTCCTCTCGGCGCTGGGCCAGGTGGACGAGCGGGTGCGCGGCCTCAAGGCCGGCGGCGACGACTACCTGGCCAAGCCGTTCGCCTTCGCCGAGCTGCTGGCCCGGGTCGAGGCGCTGACCCGGCGCGGCAAGAACGAGGGCCCGCAGACCAAGCTGCAGGTGGGCGACCTGGAGATGGAGCTGCTGTCCCGCACCGTGCGCCGCGCCGGCCAGCGCATCGACCTGCAACCGCGCGAGTTCCGCCTGCTGGAGTTCATGATGCGCCACGCCGGCCAGGTGGTCACCCGCACCATGCTGCTGGAAGGCGTGTGGGACTACCACTTCGACCCGCAGACCAACGTAATCGACGTGCACGTCAGCCGCCTGAGGCAGAAGATCGACAAGCCGTTCCCCGCCCCGCTGCTGCACACGGTCCGCAACTCCGGCTACATGCTGCGGGTGGAGTGAAGGTGCCGGCGAAACGGGTTCCAAGGGCCAACGGCCTTTGGCGGGTCCGGGCAGAGCCCGGCCCTCCTTGAGCTTGACGCTTCCCCGGGCGCAACCCAGCCTGTGGCGCTCCGCCGGCCTGCGCCTGGCCCTGGTGTACGCCCTGCTGTTCGCGCTGAGCGCCCTGGCCCTGGTGCTGTTCCTGTGGTGGGCCACCGCCGGGCTGCTGGACCGCCAGGTGGAGGCCGCGATCCACGCCGACGCGCAGGGCCTGTCCGAGCAGTGGGAGGGCGGCGGGCTGGCGGCGCTGCAATCCACCATCGAGGACCGCCTCGCGGAAAACGTCGATGACGACGCGATCTACCTGCTGACGGACGCGGCCAAGCGTCCGCTGGCCGGCAACCTGGCGGCCTGGCCGGCCGCGGTGACGCTGGCGGAGACGCCATACGACCTCAACGTGTCCCGTGCCGGAGTGACCAGCATGGCCCGGGTGCAGCGGTTCGACCTCGCGGATGGCAGTCGGCTGCTGGTGGGACGAGACGTGGAAACCCGGGCGCCGCTGCGCTCGCTGCTGACCTCGGCGCTGCTGTGGTCGCTGGTGCTGCTGGCCCTGCTCGGCTCGGTCGGCGGGCTGGTGATGCAGCGGCTGTTCCGCCGCATGATCGCCAGCGTGTCCAGCACGGCCGGCGCCATCGCGCAGGGCGACCTGAACCGCCGGGTGCGGGTGACCGGGCGGGGCGACGAGTTCGACCGGCTGGCCGAGACCATCAACGACATGCTGGACCGGATCGGCCGGCTGATGGACGGGGTGCGCGAGGTGTCCAACAGCATCGCGCACGATCTGCGCACCCCGATCGCCCGCGCCCGCGCCCGGCTGGAGGACGCGGCCGAGCACGCGCACGGGCCCGAGGAACTGCGCGCCGCCGTCTGCCGCGCGGTCACCGACCTGGACGGCGTGGCCGCGGTGTTCGAGGCGCTGCTGCGGATCGCCGAGATCGAGGCGGGGACCCGGCGCTCCGCCTTCGCCGCCACTGACCTCGCCCCGGTGCTGGCGGAGCTGGCGGAGCTGTACACCGCGCCGGCGGAGGAGCGCGGCCTGGCCCTGGTGTACGACGGCCCACCCCGGCTGCCGCTGTATTGCGACCGCAACCTGATCGGCCAGGCGGTGGTCAACCTGCTGGACAACGCGCTGAAGTTCTCCCAGCCCGGCGGCGCGGTGCAGCTGCTGGCGGCGCACGGCCCCGGCCCCGTCGTGCTGACCGTGCAGGACACCGGGCCCGGCATCCCTGCCGCCGACCGCCCGCGTGCGGTCAAGCGGTTCTACCGCGGTGAGCAGGCGCGGCAGACGCCGGGCTCTGGACTTGGCCTGGCGCTGGTCGAGGCGGTGGCGGTGCTGCACGGCGGCACCCTGGCGCTGGAGGACGCGGCCCCGGGCCTGCGCGCCGTGCTGACGCTGCCGGCGGACCCGGCGGCTCCTTGAGCAGGTGACGACGACTTCACGCAGTGCCCATTGCCGCGTGATTTCGCTTGTCCATACTGTGGATGTAATGTGGAAAAAGACGGTCTTGAGCACCGCGGTCGCGGCATGGTTCGCCGGGCAGGCATTGGCCCAAGCCAATTTCCTGCCGGACCAGGACCCGATGACCGTGACCACCGACACATCCGAGTACTGCCTCGGCCTGGCGGACCGGATGGACACGGATGCGGACATGCCGCCCCATGCCCGCGTGCTTTGGCGCAGCGGGCGCACCATGTGCGAGCATGGCCATGTGCGCGGCGGCCTGCTGCGGCTGCGGCGGGCGATGCAGATGCTGCGGGGGGCTGCCGAGTAGCTCGCCCTGGCGTCGCCCATCGGGCATAATGCCGGCCCATCAAAGGACAGAACAATGATCTTGTGGAGCCTGGTGCTGGGCGTTCACCTGCTCGCCATGACGCTGTGGACCGGCGGGATGGCCTACGCGCTGGTGGTGCTGCGGCCCAGCCTGGCGGCGCTGCCCCCGGCGGAGCGCATGGCGCTGCACGGCGAGACGCTGCGGCGCTTCTTCCGCCTGGTGTATTTCGCCATGCCGCTGGTGCTGCTGACCGGCTGGGGCATGGTGTTCGGCGTGTACGGCGGCTTCGCCAACCTGCCCTGGCCGGTGAACGTGATGCAGCTGCTCGGGCTGGTGATGGCGGCCGTGTTCCTGGCGCTGGTGTTCGGCCCCTACCGCCGGTTCCGCGCGCAGCCGAATGACGCCGCCGCCGCATCCATCCGCAAGCTGATCCACGTCAACCTCGGCCTGGGCGCCATCGTGATCGTGGTGGCGTCGTTCGCCCAGTGGGGCAGCTGAGGAGGCCGCTCCGGCAAAAGCATCCCCCTTATCCACAGCCATGCACAGGCTGATCGCGCCCCGCGGCGCTCGGCATAGGCTATGGTCACCCTCCTCATGAACACACTCTCCCCGCTCCTCGGCCTGTCGCAACGGATGCCGCCCTCCAACCAGCAGGCGGAGCAGGCGCTGCTCGGCGCGCTGCTGGCCAACAACCGCGCGTTCGAGCGAGTGGCGGAGTTCCTGGCGCCGGAGCACTTCAATGATCCGATCCACGGCCGCATCTTCGCCGCCATCCATCGCCGGGTGAACAACGGCCAGCTGGCGGACGCTATCACCCTGCGCGCCGAGTTCGAGCACACCGGCGTGCTGGACGAGGTGGGCGGCACGGCGTACCTGGCCCAGCTGCTCGGCGCCATGGTCGGCATCATCAACGCCGGGGAGTATGGCCGCGCCATCCACGACGCCTGGCTGCGGCGCCAGCTGATCGAGGTCGGCGAGGAGGTGGTGAACAACGCGTTCGGCGCCGAGCCGGAGCTGGACGGCCGCAGCCAGGTGGAGGCGGCGGAGCAGAAGCTGTTCGACATCGCGGACAAGGGCGCCACCAGCGGCGGCTTCATGGTGTTCGAGCAGGCGCTGACGCAGGCGATCCAAGGAGCCGAGCGCGCGTTCCACCGCTCTGGCCATGTCTCCGGCCTGTCCACCGGGCTGCGCGACCTGGACAAGAAGATGGGCGGGCTGCACCCGTCGGACCTGATGGTGCTGGCCGGCCGCCCCGGCATGGGCAAGACGGCGCTGGCCACCAAGATCGCCTTCGGCGCCGCCCGCGCGCTGCTGGCGGAGGCGCGCAGCGCCGGGTCGGAGCAGGTGCCGAAGGGCAGCGTCGCGTTCTTCTCGCTGGAGATGAGCGCCGAGCAGATCGCCCTGCGCCTGCTGGCGGAGGAGGCGCGGGTGTCCGGCGACAAGATACGCCGCGGCGAGATCGGCCAACGCGACTTCGACCGCTTCGTGCAGGTGAGCCGCGAGGTGGCAGGCCTGCCGCTGCACATCGACGAGACGCCGGGCATCTCCGTGGCGGCGCTCAGGACCCGGTGCCGCCGGCTCAAGCGCACCAGCGGCCTGAGCCTGGTGATCGTGGACTATTTGCAGCTCATGCGCCCCTCCGCCGGCACCAAGCCGGAGAGCCGGGTGCTGGAGATCAGCCAGTTCACCCAGGGGCTCAAGGCGATCGCCAAGGAGATGGCGGTGCCGGTGATCGCGCTCTCCCAGCTGTCCCGCGCGGTGGAGCAGCGCGAGGACAAGCGGCCGCAGCTGTCCGACTTGCGCGAGTCCGGCACGATCGAGCAGGACGCGGACTGCGTGATGTTCGTCTATCGCGACGAGTACTACTTGCAGCAGCGCGGCCCGAAGGAGGGGCATTTCGAGACCAACGACAAGTTCCACAGCGCCATGGACAAGTGGCAGCAGGACATGGAGCGGGTGCACAACCGCGCCGAGCTGCTGATCGAGAAGCAGCGCCACGGGCCGACGGGCAAGATCGACCTGCTGTTCGAGGGCGAGTTCACCCGGTTCGCGGACCTGGATTTGGTGCACAGCGGGGGGTGAACTGATCCGAGGGGGCCAGAGTCACGCTCGCCGGCGGAAATAAACTCGGGCGCAACCTCCGCCGCGTAGTGCTAGAGCAGCCGGAGCGGCGTTGCGCAGGCGTGGCGCTGGAAGGACACGGCCCATGGAAGCCGCCTTGCTGATGTTCGACGTGGCCGGCCTGGTTCTCGTGGCCGTGTGGCTGGGCCGCGGCAACGGCCGGGCCGGGCTGTTCGCCTGGCGGTCCCGTCCGCCCAAAGCGAACCCACCTGAAGCACATAGGCGCGCGCGAAGGCGGCAGGCCTGATGCGCGACCTGGCCTTCGTCGCATCCTGGCTCGTGCTGGTGCCGCTCGCGTTCGGCGGCGCCCAGGTCGGCGTCCTGCTCTGGACTTGGACCTCCCTGCTGGCGCCGAACGACGTGCTGTACGGCTTCGGATCGACGCTGCCCTACGCCAAGGCCGCTGCGGCCCTCACCCTCAGCCTGGCCGTCATGGGCCGGGGCGGCGGCATCCGGCTGCGGCCGAACGCCACCGTGGCGCTGCTGGGGCTGCTCGCCGTCTGGGGCTTGCTGTCCCAGGGCACCGGGCTTGCGGGCGACTCGGCGCCGGGCTGGGATTTGTACCAGAAGTTCGTGAAGATCCTGCTGCTGGCAGTGATGGTTGTGGCCGTGATGCGGGACCGGCTGCGGCTGCATGCGCTGATGCTGGCGATCTGCCTGGGGATCGGCTTCACCGGCCTGGGCGAGGCGGCCAAGTTCCTGCTCTCCGCCGGCGGCCACAAGGTGCTCGGCACCTCCTCGACCGGGGACAACAACCAGATCGCGCTCGACGTGCTGATGATCATGCCGCTGCTGTACTACTTGCAGGCGACGGCGCAGCGTCAGGCGGTGCGGGCGGCGTGCTGGGCCATGGGCGGCATGTGCGCCGTGTGCGTCATCGCCACGGGCTCGCGCAACGGCTTCGCCGGCCTGGGCTTGCTCGGCGTCGCCTACGTGCTGGCCAGCCGGCGCAAGGCGCTCGGGCTGCTGCTGGTGCTGATGGTGTTCGGCATCGGCGCGCAGCTGGTCAGCGACAGCTGGAAGGAACGGATCAGCACGATCCAGTCGGCCGAGAGCGACGACTCGTTCCTGGGCCGGGTCGGCGCCTGGAAGGTCAGCACGGCGGTGGCGCTGCACCGTCCGCTGTTCGGCGGTGGGTTCCATGCGATCCAGCACGGCGACGTGTGGGGCCAGCACCTGGAAGCCGCGAGCCACGTTGACATCCTCGGCTCCGCCCCGCCGACGCTCAACATCAAGGCGGCTCACAGCATCTACTTCGAGGTGCTGGGCGATCTCGGGTTCGGCGGGCTGGTGCTGTTCCTGGCATTGTTCGCCGTCGCCTGGCGCAACGGCAGCGCGGTGCGCCGGATCGTGCGCCGCAGCAAACGCGCGGACATCGCCTGGGCGGGGCAGATGGCGGCCGTGCTGCAAGTCAGCGTGCTGCTGTTCCTGGTCAACGGCGCGCTGCTGAGCGCGGCCTACTACGACATCGACTACCTGCTTGTCGCCATGCTGGCGGCGCTGCACGAGCTGGTCGGCCGCGCCGTGCTGGAGGAGCCCCCAGGTGCGGTGCACCAGGCGCCGGATGCCACCTGGCGCAGCCGGGCTGCGGCTGAACAGAGGCTGCTGGTCGGCGGATGAAAAGCCAAGCATAGCAGGGCTCTGCCCTGCACCCGCAAGGGGACGAAGTCCCCTTGACCCCTGTTGCTTATAATTGGGTGTCCAGAGGACCCTGTCCTCTGGCGGAGTGGGCCAAGGTTCCGCTCGCCCCGCTTCGGGCGAGTGGAATGCGCACGGAGCTGGGGTTCGGGGCAGAGCCCCGATCTTGCTGGCCCACCCCTGGCATCCCCGGAAGGACTGGCAGAAGGTGGCCCTACTTCAATGGAGCGCCCCATGGCCGACATGAACCATCAGATCCTCCTCGCCAGCCGCCCCCAAGGCGCTGTCAGCACGGACAACTTTCGCCTGACCGAGGTGCCCCTGGCGCCGCTGGCGGAAGGGCAGGTGCGGGTGCGCAACCACTTCCTCTCGCTCGACCCCTACATGCGCGGCCGCATGAACGACTCCAAATCCTACACTGCGCCGCAGAAGCTGGACGAGGTGATGATCGGCGGCACCGTGGGCGCCGTGACCGAGAGCCGCAACCCGAAATGGCAGCCCGGCGACAAAGTGGTCGGCATGTTCGGCTGGCAGGAGTACGCCACGTCGGACGGCGGCGGCATGCAGAAGGTGGACGACGCGCACGTGCCGCTTTCCGCCTATCTCGGCCCCGTCGGCATGCCCGGCGTCACCGGATGGTATGGGCTGAACCGCATCTGCAAGCCCAAGGCCGGCGAGACGGTGGCGGTGAGTGCGGCCAGCGGCGCGGTCGGCACGGTGGTGGGGCAGCTGGCCAAGCGTCACGGCTGCCGCGTGGTCGGCATCGCGGGCGGAGCGGAGAAGTGCCGCTTCGTGGTGGACGAACTCGGCTTCGACGCCTGCGCCGACTACAAGGCCGGCGACCTGCGCGCCCAGCTGAAGGCCGCGGCACCAGACGGCATCGACGGCTACTTTGACAACGTGGGCGGCACAGTGCTGGACGAGGTGATGCTGCGGATGAACGCGTTCGGCCGCATCGCCGTGTGCGGCGCCATCGCCGGGTATGACGGCGCGCCGCTCACGATGGCGAACCCGGCGCTGATCCTGGTCTCCCGCCTCACGATGGAAGGCTTCATCGTCTCCGAGCACATGGAGGACTGGCCGGCGGCGCTGGCCGAGCTGGGCGGGCTGGTGGCAAGCGGCCAGCTGAAATACCGCGAAACCGTCGCCCAAGGCCTGGCCAGCGCGCCCGAGGCGTTCCTGGGGCTGCTGAAAGGCCGCAACTTCGGCAAGCAGCTGGTCAAGCTTATCTAGCGGTGCACCCTCCCTCCGGCCCACCCCCGGAAGCGGGCGCGTGGCCCGCCCTGCTGGAGATCGACACCGCCGCCATCGTCGCCAACTGGCGCTCCCTCCGCCGCGGCCCCACCGCCGCCGTGGTGAAGGCCGACGCGTACGGCCTGGGCGCCCGCGCCATCGTGCCTGCGCTGCACGCCGCCGGGTGCCGCCACTTCTTCACCGCCCACCCGGCGGAGGCGCTCGCCGTGCGGGACCTCGCCCCCGGCGCCATGCTCGCCGTGCTGAACGGCCTGTGGCCCGGGCTGGAGCCGGAGTTCGCGGCGGGCGGCCTCACCCCCGTGCTCGGCACGCTCGACGAGGTGGACCGCTGGGCCGGCCATGCCCGCGCGCTCGGCCGCCCGCTGCCCGCCATCCTGCACGTGGACACGGGGATGAACCGGCTCGGCCTGGACACCCCGGCGCTCGACGCCCTGGCGGCGGACCATGGCCGCCTCGCCGGCCTCGCCCTGCGCTACGTCATGACCCACCTCGTGTCAGCCGAAACCCCGGACGACCCGGTGAACCAGCGCCAGCTCACTCGCTTCGACGCAGCCTGCGCCCGCCTGCCTCCCGCCCCCCGCTCGGTCGCCAACTCCTCCGGCCTGTTCCTCGGCGCTGGCTTCGCCTCCAACCTCGCCCGTCCCGGCGCTGCGCTGTATGGCGTGAACCCCACCCCCGGCCGCCCCAACCCGATGCGCCCGGTGGTCCGCCTGCGCGCCCGCGTGCTGCAAGTGCGGGAGGTGCGCCCCGGCGAGAGCGTCGGCTACAACGGCGTGTGGACCGCCGCCCGCCCCAGCCGCATCGCCACCCTCTCGGTGGGCTACGCCGACGGCTACCTGCGCTCCCTCACCAACCGCGCCACCGCCTGCTTTGACGGGGCGCCCGTGCCGCTGGTAGGTCGCGTGTCCATGGACCTCACCACCTTCGACGTGACCGACGCGCCCGGCGTGTCGCCCGGCTGCTGGCTCGACCTCATCGGACCCGGCGGTGTCGATGCGCTCGCCGCCGAGGCCGGCACCAACGGCTACGAAATCCTGACCTCGCTTGGCCCGCGCTACCCGCGCCATTACCTGTGAACGCGCTTGATGGGCTGGCCTGGCTCGGGCGGGCGGCGCTCGGCGTGTGCCGCGGCACCGGGTCGGTGGCGCTGTTCGCGGCGTCCGGCGTGTCCCACATCGTGCGCCCGCCGCTGTACGGCCGCATGTTCGGCCGCGCCTTCATCGAGTTCTCGTATTTCAGCCTGCCCGTGGTGGCGCTGACGGCGATCTTCTCCGGCATGGTGATCGCGCTGCAATCCTTCACCGGCTTCTCCCGCTTCAACGCCGAGAGCGCGGTGGCCAACATCGTCGTGCTCTCGGTGGTGCGCGAGCTGGGCCCGGTGCTGGCCGGGCTGATGGTGGCCGGCCGCGTGGGCGCCGCCATGGCGGCCGAGCTTGGCACCATGCGCGTCACCGACCAGATCGACGCGCTCGGCACCCTCTCCACCAACCCGATGAAATACCTAGTGGCGCCCCGGCTGCTGGCCGGCACGCTGGCGCTGCCGCTGCTGGTGGTGGTGGCGGACATCCTGGGCGTCATGGGCGGCTTCATCATCGCCACCGCCAAGATCGGCCTGAACCCGGCGAGCTACCTCAACACCACCCTGGGCTTCATGACGGCGGCCGACGTGGCCAGCGGCCTGGCCAAGGCGGCGGTGTTCGGCTTCATCATCGCGCTGATGGGCTGCTTCTTCGGCTACAACAGCCGCGGCGGCGCGCAGGGCGTGGGGGCCGCCACCACCTCGGCCGTGGTGACCGCCTCCATCCTGATTCTCGCCGGCGACTACCTGCTGACGGAGCTGTTCTTTGCCCGATAGCGCCGGGATGGCCTTGCCGAAGATCCGCATCCGCGGCCTGCGCAAGCGCTTCGGCGACAAGCAGGTGCTGGACGGCGTGGACCTGGACGTGATGCCCGGCACCTCCACCGTGGTGATCGGCGGCTCCGGCACCGGCAAGTCGGTGCTGCTGAAGTCCATCCTGGGCCTGGTGGAGCCCGACGAGGGCACCATCGAGATCGACGGCCGCGATCTGCTCCGCATGGGCCGCCGCGAGCGCGAGGCCGCCCGCCGCCAGATCGGCATGCTGTTCCAGGCCGCCGCGTTGTTCGACAGCCTGCCGGTGTGGGAGAACGTGGCTTTCGGCCTGCTGGCGCAAGGCGGCATCACCCGCGAGGCGGCCCGCATCCGGGCGGACGCGGTGATGGGCCAGGTCGGCCTGGCGCCGAGCGTGGGCGACCTCTCGCCCGCGGAGCTGTCCGGCGGGATGCAAAAGCGCGTCGGCCTCGCCCGGGCCATCGCCGCCCAGCCGCATATCTTGTTCTTTGACGAGCCAACCACGGGGTTGGACCCGATCATGGGCGCGGTGATCGACGGATTGATCGTGGATTGCGTCAAGCGCCTGGGCTCGACGGCGATGGCGATCACGCACGACATGGCGTCGGCCATGCGGATCGGCGACCGGATCGCGATGCTGTATCGGGGGCGGATCGTGTGGGAGGGGCCGCCGGAGGGGTTGATGGCCAGCGGAAATGCGGTGGTGGACCAGTTCACGCATGGGCGGCGGGAGGGGCCGATTCAGATGGAGTTGCGGCGGTAACAAAAAACGCGTCCATTTGAATTATTCCTTCCAAGATGATAGGGTGGATATTCTATGACCTATTAGCTCTCCCTCCTTTAGAGCTTTATGCAACAACTTCAAGAATTCTGGATTTATACTCCAATCGCACTGATATCGGTCAACACGTAACGTTATAGCCAAGTTGCTCTTGTTTAGAATAGTGCACATCGTACGTTTAAGATCTGCATGGTATATCAAGTGAAACTCTAACTCATGAGGCTGGTCAGGCGAAAACCCATCCCACTTTTGGCGTCCCGATCGTTTGAGGAAATCAGGTATAAAGATTGGCAAAGGTGCACTTTTAGCCATCTTGTCGAGGTAGAATATTAATAAATCATGTTCTCGATAACCTGAAACATAGGCAGGACCATCAAAGACGTTATCGCCATTGAGTACCCATACTTTCACCGCGTAAGGCGTTTTACTAAATAATGATTGCTCAATGCTTGTAAGCTCGAACCAACCTCCGAAGCTAAAGAAGAAGTTATTTTGAGTGACAATGTCACCCATCAGCATTAATGTAATCCTATCATAAAATAAACGAATAAAACTTGAGTATTCATCATCAAACAATCTGTCATCTACATCCTCAATGCCGGGAAATGATCCTGTGCCATCATAGATTATAGACGCAGAAGATTTACGAAGATGTTTGGTATTTAAAGATTCCTGAACTATTTTACTACCTACATCACGAGAAACTATAAGGGATATCAAGTCAATCTCAGCCAGCGTTAAACCTGACTGCTCAACTATATCGTCGAGTGTTTTCCACAGACGTAGCTCTGACAATCTTGCAAGTTCTTTAATAATTTTTTGATTCAAATAAGGGCGAGCCTGCCCAAAGTGCAAATGAGTTTACACCGAAGGACATGGTTTTCTGAATATTTCCTACAAACTGATATTTTTGAGACTTAACGTTTTTCGGTGGAACAGACCTGGAGAAAGACAACCTAGAAAGCGGTAATTCCAAATCGGCTCTGCCAATCCTTTTTGGCGCTGATAGTGCAATGTCAGAAATAGTCAGGATTCCATCAAACCGCTGAATAGATGCAATGATGGTCACTGAGGCATACTCGTTGGTTTCCTCAAATCTTTGGTAATAGCGCACGTGCTTGATGTTGGCTGGAATGGCAGCGGCGCATCAGGGTTCTCACCATCCTCAATCTGGTGACGGCGTATGTCTTCCTCCGTCGTCGCCGCGACCTTAGCGCGGTCCACTTTGGGGTAGCTCGCCTTAATTTGCTCCAACGTCATTGGCTCGCGTGTCATACGGTTTGATTGTTCCTATCTGCAATCCGGGTCGCGATGATCCAGCGCACATCTATCCCGAGCCTGTCGAAATGCCTGCTAGGTGTTACAGCCGATAATCTCGGCCGATCATGCCGATTTCGCAACTTCGGCATGGGTGGGCGGGTCAAGCCTGGCCATGACGGTGGGGGCCTAGGGGTAGGCATAAGAACAGCCTGTCCGGTATGAACCTTCGCAGGCTCGGCAGCCACGGCTTAACCCCGCCTTGACCCGCCCCCTCCCCCGCGCGACCTCTCCCCCATGGCCAAATCCACCTCCCGCTTCGTCTGCCAGTCCTGCGGCGCCGTCACCCCGAAATGGGCCGGCCGCTGCGAGGCTTGCAACGAGTGGAACACCATCGTCGAGGAACCCGCTGAAGCCCGCCCCGGCCTCGGCAAGCCCAGCAGCCCCAGCGCCAAAGCCTCCCGGCTCGATTTTGTCGGCCTGCAAGGCACCGCGGACCCACCGCCGCGCGCCCAGACCGGCATCGCCGAGCTGGACCGGGTGCTGGGCGGCGGGCTGGTCGCGGCCTCCGCCGTGCTGGTGGGCGGAGATCCCGGCATCGGCAAGTCCACCCTGCTGCTGCAAGCCGCCGCCTCGCTCGCGCGCATGGGCCGCCGGGTGCTGTACATCACGGGCGAGGAATCGGTGGATCAGGTGCGGCTGCGCGCCCGGCGGCTGGGCCTGGCGGACGCCACGCTGGAACTCGCCGCCACCATCAACGTGCGCGACATCATCGCCGCCCTGGACCACGCGGCAGACGCGGCCATGGTGGTGATCGACTCGATCCAAACGATGTGGATGGACACCATCGACTCCGCGCCCGGCACCGTGAGCCAGGTGCGCGCCTGCTCGTTCGAGCTGATCCGGGCGGCCAAGGCGCGCGGCTTTGCGCTGGTGCTGGTGGGCCACGTGACCAAGGACGGCGCCATCGCCGGGCCGCGCGTGCTGGAGCACATGGTGGATGCGGTGCTGTACTTCGAAGGCGACCGCGGCCACCAGTTCCGCATCCTGCGCGGGGTGAAGAACCGCTTCGGCGCCACCGACGAGATCGGCGTGTTCGCCATGACGGAGGCGGGGCTGGCGGAGGTGCCGAACCCGTCGGCCCTGTTCCTGGCGGAGCGCCGCGGCAACATCGCCGGCTCCGCAGTGTTCGCCGGCTTGGAAGGCACGCGGCCGGTGCTGGTGGAGGTGCAGGCGCTGCTGGCGCCCAACGCCGGCGGCAGCCCGCGCCGCTCGGTGATCGGCTGGGAGGCCGGCCGGCTGGCGATGATGCTGGCGGTGCTGGACAGCCGGGCCGGGCTGCGGCTCTCGGCGCACGACGTGTACCTGAACGTGGCCGGCGGCCTGCGCGTCAACGAGCCGGCGGCGGACCTCGCGGTGGCGGCGGCCCTCGCCTCGGCTGCCACGGAGACGCCGACCGACGCAGGCGCGGTGTATTTCGGCGAGGTGGGGCTGTCCGGCGAGGTGCGGCAGGTGGCGCAGGCGGACGCGCGGCTGAAAGAGGCGCAGAAGCTCGGCTTCGCCTCCGCCTGCATGCCCCGGCGCATCGCCCAGGGCGGCCGCAAGCCGGCGGCGCTGCCGGGGCTGCGGCTGAACGAGATGGGCCACCTGGCGGAGCTGGTCGCCGGGTTCAGCGGCAAGCCGGAGAAGCTGCGCGCGTAAGGCGCAGTGGCACCGCCTCATCGCCGTCGCTATGCTCCCCCCATGACGCCAGGGCCAACCTGGCGCAGGGAGGACTCATGCTCGGATTGATGCAGACGCGCCCGCTGATGATCTCGTCCATCCTGCAGCACGCCGCCCGCAACCACGCGAGCACCGAGATCGTATCCAAGACGGTCGAGGGCACCCTCCACCGCACCACCTACGCCGAGACCGAGCGCCGCACCCGGCGGTTGGCCCGCGTGCTGCACCGCCTCGGCATCAAGCCCGGCGACCGCGTGGGCACGCTGGCCTGGAACGGCTACCGCCACCTGGAGGCCTACTACGCCGCCCCCGGCATGGGCGCCATGTACCACACCATCAACCCCCGCCTCGGCGTGGCGGACATCGCCTTCATCGTGAACGACGCAGAGGACGCGGTGCTGTTCGCCGACACGACCTTCGCCCCCCTGCTGCAAGCCCTGGCGCCGCACATCGCCGTCCGCAACGTGGTCATGATGACGGACGCGGCCCACATGCCGGACGTCCCGCTCGCCCCCGGCATGGCGCTGCACTGCTACGAGACGCTCATGGCGGAGGCGGACGAGGACTACGCCTGGCCGGAGTTCGACGAGCGGACCGCCGCCGGGCTGTGCTACACCTCCGGCACCACGGGGCGGCCGAAAGGCGTGCTCTACAGCCACCGCTCCACCGTGCTGCACGCCTACGCCATCAACATGCCGGACGTGATGGGCCTGCGTGCCACCGACCGCACCATGCCCGTGGTGCCGATGTTCCACGTCAACGCCTGGGGCGCGCCGTTCGCCGCCCCCATGGCGGGGGCGGCTCTGGTGCTGCCGGGCCGTCACTTGGACGGCGCCAGCCTCACGGCGCTGATGAACGCCGAGCGCGTCACCACCTCCGCCGGCGTGCCGACCATCTGGATGGGGCTGCTGCAGCACCTGCGCGCGTCGGGCGAGCGGCTGGACACGGTGCGCTCCCTGGTGATCGGCGGCTCCGCCTGTCCCCCCGTGCTGATCGACGCCTTCGCCCGCGAATACGGCGTGCGGGTGGACCACGCTTGGGGCATGACGGAGACCAGCCCGCTCGGCACCTACAACCATCCCAAGGCCGGCGAGGACGCGATGGCGCCCGACGCGGTGGCGCGGCGCCGGCTGAACCAGGGCCGCGGCATCTACGGCACCGAGATGAAGATCGTGGACGGCGACGGCGCAGCCCTGCCCTGGGACGGCGTGGCGTTCGGCAACCTCATGGTGCGCGGCCACTGGGTGTGCAGCGGCTACTACGGCGCCAACAACGCGGGCGGCGCGGACGCGGAGGGCTGGTTCGCTACGGGGGACGTGGCAACCATCGACCCGGACGGCTACATGACCATCACCGACCGCTCCAAGGACGTGGTGAAGTCCGGCGGCGAGTGGATCAGCTCCATCACCCTGGAAAACATTGCCGTGGCGCATCCGGACGTGGCGGAGGCCGCCATCATCGCCGCCCGCCACCCGAAATGGGACGAGCGTCCGCTGCTGCTGGTGGTGCCCAAGGAAGGCCGCACCATCGACCCGGCGGCGCTGCTGGCCAGCTACGAAGGCCACGTGCCGAAATGGTGGTTGCCGGACGCGGTGCTGGCCGTGGCCGAATTGCCGCACACGGCGACCGGAAAGATCAACAAGCTCGCGCTTCGGACACAGTATGGCCTGCATTTGATGCAGAATGACGCCGCGTAAGACGAACGCGCCGGCATCTCGGGCGTCCGTTGCCAAAACCAGGAGCTTAGCCATGAAGACCATGATCGCCGTCGCTGCCGTCCTCGCCGTCTCCTTCGCGGCGCTGCCGCAATCCGCCCACGCCATCGGCTGCGCGTCAGGCGCCGCCGTGGGCGGGGTCGGCGGCCACATGGCCGGAAATCATGCCGTGCTGGGCGCCGCGGCGGGTTGCGCCGTGGGCCACCATGAGGCCAAGAAGAAGGCTGCGGCGCAGGCCCAGCCCGCGCAGTAATCCTCCCTCCCAAATCCGGAGCCTATCCATGAAGTCTCTTCTCGCTTTCGCCATGCTGGTCACCGCCGGCTCGGCCATGCTGCCGCGCCAGGCCGAGGCGATCGGCTGCCTGTCAGGCGCCGCGGTCGGCGGGGTGGGCGGCCACTATGCCGGCCACCACGCCATCCTCGGCGCAGCGGCTGGATGCGCCATCGGCCATCACGCGGCGGTCGTGCGCCGCCGCAACGCGGCGGCCGCGGCGCAGCAGCAGCAGAGCGGCTACCAGCAAAACACAGCCCAGTAGCACCTCAAGGGAAGCAAGGCGGGGCTCTGCCCCGAGCCCCGCCAGAGGACGAGGTCCTCTGGACTCCTGGCTGTTAGGATCAAGGGCTGGAGGCGGTTACGCCGCTTCCAGCACCCCTCCCATCTCGGCCAGCTTCTCGAGGTGGCTGTCGGCGTCGCCGAACATCAGCTCGATCATCGACATGCGCTTGAAGTGGTGGCCGACCATGTACTCCATGGTCACGCCGATACCGCCGTGAAGCTGGATCGCCTCCTGGCCCAGCTTGCGGCCGGAACGCCCGATCTGCACCTTCGCCGCCGCCGCCGCCTTGTGGCGCTCCACCGCGTCGTCCTCATCCGCCATCATCGTCGCCAGCAGCGCCATGGAGCGGGCCTGCTCCAGCAGCACGTACATGTCCACCGCCCGGTGCTGCAACGCCTGGAAGTCGCCGATGGCGCGGCCGAACTGCTTGCGCTGCTTCATGTAGTCGATGGTGCTGGCATGCATGGACTCCATGATCCCGACCGCCTCGGCGGCCAGGAAGGCAAGCGCCTCGTCCACCACGCGCTCCACGACGGGCAGCGCGCCCGCCGGGTCGCCGAGCGGAACGCCGGTGGCGCCGGCCAGCGACACCTCGGCGGCATGCAGCCCGTCCTGCGTCGGGTAGCCGCGCACGGAGACGCCCTCGCTCGGCACATCGACCAGGAACAGGCCGATGCCCGCGCGGTCCCGCGTGCTCCCGGCGGTGCGGGCGGTCACCAGCAGCTTGTTGGCGGTGTCGCCGTGCAGCACAACGCCCTTCTCGCCTTCCAGCCGCCAGCGCGCTCCCTCCTGCCGCGCGATGGTGGACACGTTGTGCAGCTCGTAGCGGGATTGCCGCTCCACGTGCGCGAAGGCCAGCAACAGCTCCCCGGCGGCCACCTGGCCCAGCAGTTCCGCTTGCATCGCCGGGTCGGCGGCGCGGCGGATCAGGCCGCCGCCGAGCACGACGGTGGCAAGATACGGCTCCACCACCAGGGCGCGGCCGAACGCCTCGGCCACGATCATGCTCTCGACGGGGCCGCCGCCGAAGCCGCCCAGTTCCTCGGAGAACGGCAGGCCGAGCAGCCCCAGCTCGGCGAACTGCGCCCACATGGCCCGGCTCCAGCCGCCGGGTTCGGCCATGAAGCCGCGGCGCTGGTCGAAGCCGTACTTGTCGGCGATGAGGCGGTCCACGCTGTCCTTGAGCAGGCGCTGGTCGTCGTTCAGGTCGAAATCCATGAGGCCTCGCTCGTTGGGAAGCCCTCTCCCACAGGGAGAGGGAGATGGTTCAGAACCCGAGGATCGCCTTGGCCACGATGTTGCGCTGGATCTCGTTCGAGCCGCCGTAGATCGAGACCTTGCGCCAGTTGAAGTAGGTCGGCGCCGCTTCGGCCGCGTAGTCCGGGCCGATCGACATCGGGTCGTTGTCGCCCTCCGGCCCCACCTCGGCGCTGTACGGCATGGCGTACGGCCCCACCAGGTCCATCAGCAGCTCGGTCGTCGCCTGCTGAATCTCGGAGCCCTTGATCTTGAGGATCGAGCTGGCCGGGTTCGGCTTGCCGTGCTTGTTGTGCCGGTCGCTGGCCACCACGCGCAACTGCGTCATCTCCAGCGCGCGCAACTCGATCTCCACGGCGGTCAGCTTCTCGCGGAAGTGGCGGTCCTCGATCATCGGCTTGTCGCCGACCCGCTCCAGCTTGGCCAGTTCGCGCAGCCGCATCAGCCGCGCCTTGGACACGCCGACGCGGGCGATGCCGACGCGCTCGTTGCCGAGCAGGAACTTGGCGTAGTCCCACCCCTTGTTCTCCTCGCCAACCAGGTTCTCCGCCGGCACGCGTACCTCGTCGAACCAGACCTCGTTCACCTCATGGCCGCCGTCGATGGTCTGGATCGGGCGCACGGTGATGCCCGGCGTCTTCATGTCGATCAGGATGAAGGAGATGCCCTCCTGCCGCTTGGCCGCCGCCGGGTCGGTGCGGCACAGGCAGAAGATCCAGTCGGCATACTGCGCGAGCGTGGTCCAGGTCTTCTGGCCGTTGACCACCCACTCGTCGCCCTCGCGCCGCGCGGTGCAGCGCAGGCTGGCGAGGTCGGACCCGGCGCCGGGCTCGGAGAAGCCCTGGCACCACCAGATGTCCAGGTTCGCGGTGGCGGGCAGGAAGCGCTGCTTCTGCGCCTCGCTGCCGAACTGCGCGATCACCGGGCCAACCATCGAGGTGTTGAACGCGAGCGGCGCGGGCACGGAGGCGGTCTGCATCTCGTCCAGCCAGATGTAGGACTGCACGCTGGTCCAATCCTTGCCGCCCCACGCCACCGGCCAGTGCGGCACGGCGATGCCGGCCTTGTTCATGGCCTGCTGGGTGATCACCAGGTCCTGCTTGGAGACGTGCTCACCCTTGCCGGCCTTGTGGCGGATGTCGGCGGGAATCTCGTTGCGGAAGAAGTCGCGCATCTCCTGGCGGAAGCTGCGCTCTTCAGCGGTGAAGCTCAGGTCCATGGTGTCGGCTCCCTTCCTTGAAGGCCAGGGCGCTGCCCCGGACCCGGGAGGGGACGGTCGTCCCCTCCACCCCTTTAGTTGATGATCTCGAACAGGCCGGCCGCCCCCTGGCCGCCGCCGATGCACATGGTCACGACAGCGTGCTTGACACCCCGCCGCCGCCCTTCGATCAACGCATGGCCCGCCATCCGCGCCCCGCTCATGCCGTACGGGTGGCCGATCGAGATCGAGCCGCCATCCACGTTCAGCTTGTCGTTTGGGATGCCCAGCCGGTCGCGGCAATACAGCACCTGGCTGGCGAACGCCTCGTTCAGCTCCCACAGGTCGATGTCCTCGACCGTGAGCCCCTTGCGCTCCAGCAGCCGCGGGATGGCATAGACCGGGCCGATGCCCATCTCGTCCGGGTCGCACCCCGCGGTCGCATAGCCGCGGAAGATGCCGAGCGGGGTCAGCCCCAGCCGCTGCGCCGCTTCCATGGACATCATCACGCAGGCGGACGCGCCGTCGCTCAGCTGGCTGGCGTTGCCGGCGGTGATGAACTGGTCTTCGCCGCGCACCGGCTTCAGCTTGGCCAACCCCTCCAGCGTCGTCTCCGGCCGGTTGCACTCGTCGGAGGTGAGCGTCACCTGCTCCTGGCTCACCGCCTTGGTCGCCTTGTCCACCACCTCCTTGGTGACGGTCATCGGCACGATCTCCTCGGACAGCCGGCCGGCCTGCTGCGCGGCGGCGGTGCGGCGCTGGCTTTCCAGCGAGTACTCGTCCTGCGCCTGCCGGCTGATGCCGTAGCGGGACGCCACGATGTCCGCTGTCTCGATCATCGGCATGTACACGTCGGGATGGTGCTCCAGCAGCCATTCGTCGCGGTAGTGGAACTGGTTCATGTGCATCTGCACCAGGCTGATCGATTCCAGCCCGCCCGCCACCGCCACCGGCGCGCCGTCGTTCAGGATGCGCCCGGCGGCCAGCGCCATCGCCTGCAAGCCGGAGGAGCAGAACCGGTTGACCGTCATGGCGGAGGCGGTGGTTGGGATGCCGGCGCGGATCGCGGCCTGGCGGGCGATGTTGCCGCCGGTGGCGCCCTCCGGGTTGGCGCAGCCCATCACCACGTCCTCCACGGTCGCCGGGTCGATGCCGGCGCGGTCCAGCGCGGCGCGGATGGCGTGGCCGCCGAGGTCCGCGCCGTGGGTGAGGTTGAACGCGCCGCGCTGCGCCTTGCCGATCGGCGTGCGGGCGGTGGAGACGATCACGGCTTCGGTCATGCGGTCGCGGCCTTCATCTGTTCGGGCGGGCGGGTGCGCTCCTCGTCGGCCAGCTCCTTGCGGGACAGCTTGCCGACGGCGGTGCGGGGCAGGGATTCGCGGAACTCCACGGCGGCCGGCAACTCGTGGCGGCCCAGCTTGTCGGCCAGGAAGCCGCGCAGCTCCTCCAGCGTGAACGGCTCGGCGCCATCCCGCAACTTGATGAACACCTTGGCCGACTGGCCGCGATAGGCGTCCGGGATGCCGATGGCGGTGCACTCCTCGACGGCGGCGTGCTCGTACACCGCGTCCTCGATCATGCGGGGATACACGTTGAAGCCGCCGGAGATGATCATGTCCTTCTTGCGGTCCACGATCGAGAAGCTGCCGGCCGCGTCCATCACGCCCACGTCGCCGGTGAGCAGGAAGCCATCGACGATCGCCGTCGCGGTCTCCTCCGGACGGTTCCAGTAGCCCGCGGTGACGTTGGGGCCGCGGATGGCCAGCTCCCCCACCTCGCCCTGCGCCAGGCGGCGGCGCGGGTCCGCCAGGTCCACGACGATGATCTCGATGCCGGGCAGCGGCACGCCGATCAGCCCCGGGCTCATCGCCGCCCCCGGGCTGAGATGCGTGCCGGAGGAGCAGGTCTCAGTCATGCCCCAGCCGCCGCCCACCCGCCGCCCGGTCAGCCCCTCGAACCGGCGCGCCACCTCCACGGGCAGCGTGGCCCCGCCGCAGCTGGCGCTGCGCAGGGAGGCCAGGTTGCGGCGGTCGAGGTCGGGCTGCGCGGCCAAGGCGATGAACATCGTGGGCACGCCGGGCAGGCTGGTGGCGCCGTGGCGCTCGATGTCGTTCAGCACCTGCGCCGCGTCAAAGCGCAGCCGCAGCAGGATGGCGACGCCTTCGGCCAGGCAGCGCAGCATCACCGCGACCAGCGCGTAGATGTGGAACAGCGGCAGGATGCCGATCACCCGGTCGCCCTCGCGCGACTTCAGCCCGATCCCGTCGAACCAGGCGGCATAGATGGCGGCCGCCGCCGTCAGGTTCGCGTGGGTCAGCATGGCGGCGCGCGGCAGCCCCGTGGTGCCGCCGGTGTATTGCAGCACCGCCAGGTCGCCGGGCTCCGCCGGGGGCCACGCACCGGACGGCGGGCCGGCCGATAGGGCGGCGAAGGTCACCGCCCGCGCATCCGCCGGCAGCGGCGCCGTGGGCGGCCCGGCGCCGAACGCCGCGTCCTCACCCACGATCAGGTGGTCCAGCAACCCGTCGGCCAGCAGAACGGCGGCCTGGGGCAGCATGGCGGCCAGGTCGGTCGCCACCATCACCCGGGCGCCGCTGTCCGCCAGCTTGCGGGCCAGGGCGCGCGGCGGGTCGAGCGGGCTGAGGTGCACCACCCGCGCGCCGGCCCGCAGCACGGCGAAGAAGCTGATCGGGTGATACGGCGTGTTCGGCAGGAACAGCGCCACCGACTGCCCCGGCCCCACGCCCAGCCGCTGCAACCCGGCGGCGGCGGCATCCACCCGCGCGCCGAACTCCTGGAAGCTGATCTCCTGGCCGCGGAACTCGATGTAGGTCCGCCCGGCATGCTGCGCCACCGCCCGGTCCAGCAGCTGCGGCAGGGTCGAGACGGGGATCGGCGCGTCCCAGGCCAGGCCCGGCGGGTAGGATCCCTCCCAGGCGAACGGGCGCGCGTCCATCAGGCGGCCTTGGCCGCGGGGGCGGCGAAGCCCTGCCCGGCGGCGGCCCGCTCGCGCAGCAGCTTGGCCGGGCGCAGGCTTTCGTCGCCGCCCTCGGCGTAGACGTCCAGCCGGTCGGCGATGTGCTGCAAGCCCACGCTGTCGGCGTAGTGCATCGGCCCGCCGGTCCAGGCCGGCCAGCCGTAGCCGTTCATCCATATCACGTCGATGTCGGACGGGCGGGTGGCGATGCCCTCCTCCAGGATGCGCGCGCCCTCGTTGATCATGGGGTAGAACATGCGCTCGAAAATCTCGTCGTCGCCGATGCTGCGCGGGTTCACCCCCACGGCGCGCTGCTGCTCGGCGATGATGCGCTCCACCGCCGGGTCCGGCGTCGGCGTGCGGCCCTCGTACTTGTAGTACCCGGCGTTCGTCTTCTGCCCGTAGCGCCCGGCGTCGCACAGCGCGTCGGTGATGGGCGCGCGGGTGCCCTTGCCCTGGCGGATGCGCCAGCCGACATCGAGCCCCGCCAGGTCGCCCATCGCGTACGGCCCCATCGGGAAGCCGAAGCGCGTCACCACGGCGTCCACCTGCTGCGGCAGCGCGCCCTCCAGCAGCAGCGCCTCCGCCTGCGCCGAGCGGCGGTGCAGCATCCGGTTGCCGACGAAGCCGTCGCACACTCCCACCACGGCGGCGACCTTGCCGATGCTGCGGCCGATGGCCAGCGCGCGGGCCAGCGACTCGTGGCTGGTCGCCTTGCCGCGCACGATCTCCAACAGCTTCATCACGTTGGCCGGGGAGAAGAAGTGCATCCCCAGCACGTCCGCCGGCCGGCGGGTGAACCCGGCGATTTGGTCCACGTCCAGCGTGGAGGTGTTGGAGGCCAGCAACGCGCCCGGCTTGCAGATCGCGTCGAGCTTGGTGAACACCTCGCGCTTGACCGCCATGGTCTCGAACACTGCCTCGATCACCACGTCGGCATCCGCGACGGCGTTCCAGTCCGTGGTCGGCGTGAACAGCGCCATCCGTTTGGCAACGTCTCCTTCAGCCATGGACCCACGGCTGACGGCGGTGCGGTAGTTCTTCTCCACCACGCCCATGCCGCGGTCGAGCGCCTCCTGCTTCGCCTCCACCACCGTCACCGGGATGCCGGCGTTAGCGAAGCACATGGCGATGCCGCCGCCCATGGTGCCGGCGCCGATGATGGCCGCGCGGGCGACCGGAGCCGGCTTCAGCCCGGCGGGCATCCCCGGCACCTTCTGCGCCTCGCGCTCGGCGAAGAAGGCGTGGCGCAGCGCCCGGCTCTGGTCACTGGCGACCAGCTCGGTGAACAGCCGGCGCTCCAGCGCCAGCCCCTCGTCCATCGGCAGCGTCACCGCGGCGCGCACCGCCTCCACGCAGGCGGCCGGCGAGCGCTGGCCGCGGGCGCGTTTGAGCAGGGGGGCGGCCGCCTCGTCCAGCGACCCTGGGTTGGCGCGGGCTTCGGCCAGCTTGTCGTCGCGGTCCCGCACCCGGGCGAGCGGCTTGCCGATCACCGAGCGGGCGAACGCCACCGCCGCCTCCCGCGTCGCCGCCATGCCGTCCAGCAGGCTGCCGGCCTGTTCCGCCGCGATCGGCGTGCCGCTCACGATCAGCTTCATCGCCGCGACCGGGCCCATGACGCGGGGCAAGCGTTGGGTGCCGCCGGCTCCGGGCAGCAGGCCGAGCTTCACCTCCGGCAGTCCCAGCTTCGCGCCGGGCGCGGCCACGCGGTAGTGGCAGCCCAGCGCCAGCTCCAGCCCGCCGCCAAGCGCCACGCCGGAGATCCACGCGACCACGGGGCGGTCGAACGCCTCCACCAACGCGATCAGCTCGTGGAGCCCCGGCTGCTTGGGCGGCTGGCCGAACTCGGTGATGTCGGCCCCGCCGGAAAAGGCGCGGGCGGTGCCGGTCAGCACCACGGCCTTGGCGGCGCTGCCGCGCACCTGCTCGAACGCCGCCATCAGTCCGTCGCGCAGCGCATGGCCCAGCGCGTTCACCGGCGGGTTGTCCATGGCGATCACCGCGACGTCGCCGTCCATCGCCAGATCGACCACTGCGTTCACACCCATCGTCAAACCTCCAACCATTCGCGCCGCACGCCGGCGTCCGCGGCCAGCTCGGCGGGCGTGCCCTCGAACACCACCCGGCCGTGCCCCATCACATAAACCCGCTGCGAGATGGCCAGCGCAATCGCCAGCTTCTGCTCCACCAGCAGGATCGTCGTGCCGCGCGCCGCCACCGCCTGCAACAGCTCGCGCACCCGGTCCACCATCATGGGCGCCAGGCCCTCGGTCGGCTCGTCCACCATCAGCAGCGCGGGACTGCCCATCAGGGTGCGGCACATCGCCAGCATCTGCTGCTCGCCGCCGGACAGCGCCCCGGCGGGAGCGGCGGCGCGCTCCTCCAGCCGGGGGAACAGCGCGTAGGCGTCCGCCAAGCCGAACGGCTGGCCCGGGCCCTTCTTCTCGCCCAGCAGCAGGTTCTGCAGCGTGGAGAGGTCCGGAAAGATCGCGCGGTCCTCCGGCACGAAGCCCAGGCCGCGCCGCGCGATCAGGTGCGGCGGCAGCCGGCCGATGTCCTGCCCGTCGAACGCCACCCGCCCGCTGCGGACGACGCCGCCCATGATCGCCTTCAGCGTGGTGGACCGCCCCGCCCCGTTGCGCCCGAGCACCGCCACGATCTCGCCGCGGCCGACATGCAGGTCCACGCCGCGCAGCACCTGGCTCTTGCCGTACCAGGCGTCCAGGTCGTGCACGTCCAGCATCGGCGCCACGCTCAGCACAGCGCGTCCGCCGCGGTGCCCAAATACGCGGCCCGCACCGCCGGGTGCCCCCGCACCGCGTCCGGCGGGCCGGAGGCGATCACCTGGCCGTCCGCCAGCACCGTGATGCGGTCCGCCAGGCCGAACACCACGCCGAGGTCGTGCTCGATCATCACCAGCGTGCGCCCCTCCGTGACCCGGCGGATCAACGCCACCGCCCGCTCGGTCTCGGCGTGGCTCATGCCGGCGGTGGGCTCGTCCAGCAGCACGGTCGCTGCCCCGCCCGCCACCGCCACGCCGATCTCCAGCGCGCGCTGGTCGGCGTAGGCCAGCGCGCCTGCCAGCGCGTCCCGCCGCGGCGCGAGCCCGGTCAGCTCCAGCATCTCCTCCGCCCGCGCGGTCAGCGGGCCGTAGCCGCCCACCGTGCGCCAGAACGTGCACCCGGCGCCCATCACCTGCATCGCCGCGTTGCGCAGGTTCTCGAACACCGTCATGCGCGGGAACAGCGAGGTGACCTGGAACGAGCGCGACAGCCCGCGCCGGCTGATGACGTGGGACGGCAGCCCGGTGATGTCCTGCCCGTGCAGCAGCACCTGCCCGCCGTCCGGCGCGTAACGCCCGCTGACCAGGTGGAAGAACGTGCTCTTGCCCGCGCCGTTCGGGCCGATCACCGCGTGCCGCTCCCCGGCGGCGACCTCCATGGTGATGCCCTTGATGATGGCGGTGGCGCCGAAGCTCTTGCGCAGGTCCCGGATGGCGAGCGCGGCCGTCATGCCGCCGCCGCCTGCCAGGCCGACCGCGCCGCCGGCCAGCTGCGCCGCAGCCAGAGCGCGCCCACCAGCAGCGACACCACGCCGGCGGCCCAGGGCCAGGGCGCGTGCGGGTCCAGCCCGAACAGCAGCCCGTCAGACGCGCCGTTGCGCTCCGCCTGCAAGCGGAAGGCGAGTTCGGCCAGGAACACGGTGCCGGCCAGCGACAGCAACATCCCGGGCGCCTGCGCGGCATACGGCGGCAGCAGCGCCCCGAGCCGCCCGGCGCGGACGATGGAGGCGTGGGCAAGCAGGATGCCGGACAGCCCGCCCGGCGCCCAGACCACGGCGGCGATGAACAGCAGCCCGTCGTACAGCTGCCACGCATCCGTCACGGTCGAGAGCGCCACTTGCAGGAACACGATCAGGATGGCCCCCAGCACCGGCCCCCAGAACGTGCCGACGCCGCCGATGAACGTCATCAGCAGCACCGCGCCGGAGGCGTCGGACGAGATGTTGGCGGAGGTGACGATCTCGTCGTTCAGCGCCTGCAAGCCGCCCGCCACGCCCGCGAACAGCCCGGACAGGGCGAACACCAGGAAGCGGATGCGCGCCGGGTCGTAGCCGATGAAGCCGACCCGGTCCGCGTTGTCCCGCACCGCGTTGGCCAGGCGGCCGAGCGGGGTGCCGGTGTAGCGCCACATCAGGAAGGCGCAGGCCAAGGCCCAGCCGGCGATCAGGAAGTACACGTTGAGCTGGGGGCCGAAATCCAGCCCGAACAGCGCCGGGCCGTCCGAGCGGTCGCCGCTGATGCCTTCCTCGCCACCGAACAGCGAGGGGAACATCAGCACGAAAGCCCCGGCAAGCTCAGCCAGCCCCAGCGTGATCATGGCGAACGCCGTCTCGCCGCGCCGCGTGGCCACCGCGCCGGCGAGCAGGGCGGCCGCCAGCCCCCCGGCCGCCCCCACCAGCGGCAGCAGCGGCGCCGGCATCCAGGCGCCCGCGCCGGCCGCGCGCATGGCGTGCATGGCCGCGAAGCCGCCGAAGCCGAGGAACACGGCATGGCCGAAATCCAGCATCCCGCCCTGCCCGAGCAGCATGTTGAACGACAGCGCGAACACGATGGCGATGCCCATGCGGCACAGCAGGGACAAGCCGAAGCCGCTGGACAGGAGATAGGGTGCGACGATGGCGGCAGCGGCGGCCAGGAACCACGGCAGCGACGCCCGCAGGCTGGAGTGTTCCCGGCGCAGCGGAATGGCGGGGGCTGCGGCGCTCATGCCGACCGCGCCCCGGCCAGGCCCTTGGGCCGGAACGCCAGCATCAGCACCAGCAGCAGGTACGGGATCGCCGGCGCAGCCCGCGCGACCGTCAGGTTCCACAAATCCGTCAACCTGCCCGCCGGGTCCACCATCAAGCCAAGCGAGCCGAGCAGCTTCCACAGCGGCAAGTCCAGGCTGATCGACACGGTCTGGATCATCCCGATCAGCAGGGAGGCCACGAACGCGCCCCAGATCGACCCCAGCCCCCCCATCACCACCACCGCGAACACGATGGCGCCCAGCGACGCCGCCATGCCCGGCTGGGTGGTAAAGGCGTTGCCGGCGATTACCCCGGCCAGCCCCGCCAGCGCGCACCCGGCGCCAAACACCAGCGTGAACACCCGCGGCACGTCATGCCCCAGCATGGAGACCATGTCCGGATGCGTCAGCGCGGCCCGCACCACCAGCCCGAGCCGCGTCCGCGCGAGCGCCGCGAACAGCGCCACGAACATCGCCAGCGAGACCGCCATCATGAACACGCGATACGCCGGGTAGGCCGTGCCGCCCACGTGGAACAGCGCGAAGTCCAGCGCCGCCGGCACGCGGTACGGCACCGGGTTGCGCCCCCACACCAGCGGCACGACCTCGCCGATGACGAAGGCCAGGCCGAAGGTGAACAGCAGCTCCGCCATGTGGCCGCTGCGGTGCACCGCGCGCAGGCCGTAGCGCTCCACCACCGCGCCGAGCGCCCCCACCAGCACGGGTGCCACGACCAGCCCGGGCCAGAAGCCAACCATGCTGCTGACCGTGTAGGCGAGGTAGGCGCCTAGCATGTAGAAGCTGGCATGGGCCAGGTTCAGCACGCCCATCATGCCGAAGATCAGCGTCAGCCCCGACGACAGCATGAACAGCAGCAGCCCGTACATCAGGCCGTTCAGCAGAACGAGGATGAGGGAGTCGCTCACCGGCTAAGGCTTATCCTTGTAGGCGCAGGTCGTTGCCATGCGGGTCTGCTCGGCCGGGATAGCGGCAACGGTCTTGAAGCCCAGCCCGACCTCCTTGAACCCGTGCGGCAGCCCGGGTTCCAGCTCGGTGATGAACAGCGGCTGGATCAGCTGGTGGTTGTCCGCCCGCATGGCGGACACGCCGAGCGGGGTGGTGCGCTCCATGCCGCTCATCGCGGCCGCCACGCGGGCGGGGTCGGAGCTGTCGGCCTGCTTCATCGCGGCGGCCAGCGTGTCAATCTCGTTGACGACGTGCCAGTAGTAGAAGGTGCGGCCGAACCGCGCCTCGAACGCGGCCGAGATGTCGTCGATGCCGGGCACGTTGTCCGCCCAGGTGCTGATCTGCGCATCGCCCTTGGCACCCGGCCCGGCGGCGTCGACCGTCACCTCGTCGCCGATGTAGTAGGTGTAGAACTTGCCCTTGTAGCCGCTGTCGCTCGCGGCCTTGACCAGCAGCTCGATGTCCTGGCCCCAGTTGCCGGTCACCACGGCGTCCGCCCCGGCGGCCTGGAACTTGGCGACGTAGGGCGCGAAATCCTTGACCTTGCCCAGCGGCACCCGCTCCGCGCCGACCACCTCCAGGTCCGGCCGGCGGTCCTTCAGCATCGCCTCCGCCGCCTTCTGCACCGAGACCCCGAACGAGTAGTCCGGGTTGAACACGTAAACCTTGTGGGTGTCCTTCTGCGCCACGAGGTAGTCGGCCAGCGCGCGCATCTTCATGTCGCTGTCCGCGTCGAAGCGGAACTGCCACCAGGAGCACTTGTCGTTGGTCAGCCCCGGGTCCACCGCGGCGTAGTTCAGGAACACCACGGCCTTTGCCGGGTCGCGCCGGTTGTTCTTCTGGATGGCATCGACCAGCGCGAACGCCACCGCCGAGCCGTTGCCTTGCGTCACGTAGTGCACGCCGTCATCCACCGCCTTGCGCAGCAGCGTCAACGACTTCTCCGGGCTAACCTCGTTGTCCAGCGGCACCAGCTCGAGCGTGCGGCCCGGCCCGGCGGCATGGGCTGCGTTCACCCGGTCGATGGCGAAGCGGAAATGCTGCTCGCCCAGTTGCCCGGTCTGCGCCAGGGAGCCGCTCAGCGGGTCGATATAGGCGATCCGCACGACCTCGTCCGCCCGGGCCATGGCCGGGAGTGCCAGCAAAGCCATCGCGGCGGCAGCATGTCCTCGCATCGACCATCCCCCAAATCCATGCTTCTCTCCGTGCCTTGACCGGCCGGGGCGCATTGTCATCCCGTCCACCCTGGCGCTGGAACCCACCAGGCGTCAATGCCCCTGAGGATGCGTCATGCCCCTTCCCGCCGTGTTCGACCGGCTGCGCCTGCCGGTGATCGCCTCGCCGCTGTTCATCATCTCCAACCCCGAGCTGGTCATCGCGCAGTGCCGCGCCGGCATCGTCGGCTCCTTCCCGGCGCTGAACGCCCGTCCCGCCCCGGTGCTGGAGGAGTGGCTGAAGCGGCTGGCCGGCGAGCTTGGCCCGGCGGACGCGCCGTTCGCGGTCAACCAGATCGTCCACCGCTCCAATGACCGGCTGATGCACGACGTCGAGATGTGCGTGAAGTATGAGGTCCCGATCGTCATCACCTCGCTCGGCGCGCGGGAGGAGGTGAACCAGGCGGTGCATAGCTATGGCGGCATCGTGCTGCACGACATCATCGACGACCGCTTCGCCCGCAAGGCGGTGGCCAAGGGCGCCGACGGGCTGATCGCGGTCGCCGCCGGCGCGGGCGGCCACGCCGGCACGCTCTCCCCCTTCGCGCTGGTCAGCGAGATCCGCACTTGGTTCGACGGCCCGGTGGCGCTGTCCGGCGCCATCGCCACCGGCGGCGCGGTGCTGGCGGCGCAGGCGATGGGGGCGGATTTCGGCTACATCGGCTCCGCCTTCATCGCCACCGACGAGGCCAACGCCAGCGCCGGCTACAAGCAGATGCTGGTGGAGGGGGCCGCCTCCGACATCGTGTACACCAACCTCATCACCGGCGTGCACGGCAACTACCTGCGGGGCAGCCTGTCCGCCGCCGGGCTCGACCCGGACGACCTGCCCACCTCGGACGCCACGGCGATGAACTTCTCCTCCGGCAGCACCAAGGCATGGAAGGACATCTGGGGCTCCGGCCAGGGCATCGGCGCCGTGACGGAGGTCGTTCCCACGGCGGCGCTGGTGGCCCGCCTGGCCCGCGAATACAACACCGCCCGCGCCCGGCTGGGATTGGCCCCGGTGCTGCAACCGGCCGTCCGGGGGACCCCGCCCTCTGACGGAGTCCTGGGCGGAATCCTGGCCTTGCCTTAAACCGTCAGCAGCTTCGCGATCACCGCCAGGATGTCGCGTGGCCCGTAAGGCTTGCGCAGCAACGCGTCATGCGGCCCCAGCGACTTGAGCCCGGCCAGGCTTTCCGGCCGGCCCGTCACGTAAACCACCGGGATGAACGCATCCCGCAAGCGCGCGTGCCGGCCCACTGCGATCCCGTCCAGCAGGCCGGGCATCTGGATGTCTGTCACCACCAGGTCGAACACGCCATCGCCATCGATGATGCTGACCGCCTCATCGCCTGTCGCGGCTTCCACCGTCTGGTAGCCCTCGTCCAGGAGGGTTTCTGCCAGGATCAGCCGGATGATCTCCTCATCCTCGACGACCAACACCCGCTTGGCCGGTTTCCCTGTCGGTGACAATTCTACTTGCACGGCACAGATACGTTTGACGAAGGCCATAGGATTTCTCGCCGCCGCCACTTTTGCGTGACATCCTGATGCGTGCCTTGTTCGCCACAGATGCTTGGAGCGCCAACGATGAGCCAAGCCAGCCCGACTCAATCCCCGGCCGACACTGGCGGCCACCACAGCGACGCTGGCCGCAACGTCGCGTCGGACGGCGGCGGGCTGGACGGCAAGAACATCTTCTTCGCCGCCGTGCAGATGTCGGGCATGCCGATGTGCCTTGCCGACCCGAGCCAGCCGGACATGCCGCTGGTGTTCGTCAACGAGGCGTTCCTGCAGCAGACTGGCTACGCCGAGGCGGAGGTCATTGGCCGCAACTGCCGCTTCCTGCAAGGGCCCGGCACCGACCCGCAAGCGGTGCAGCGCCTGCGGGACGCCGTCGCCGCCCACGAGGACACCGCGGTCGAGCTGATCAACCACAAGCGCGACGGCACGCCGTTCTGGAACGCGCTCTACATCAGCCCCGTGTTCGACGCCTCCGGGGCGCTGATCTACTTCTTCGCCAGCCAGCTCGACGTGACCCGGCGCAAGGAGGCCGAGGCCGTGCAGCAGCAGTCCCAGCGCATGGAGGCGCTTGGCAGCATGGCCTCCAGCATCGCGCACGAGTTCAACAACCTGATGACCGTCGTGGTCGGCAGCGCGCAGCAGGCCATCGGGCGCGCCACCGACCCGAGGCAGCGCAAGCAGCTGGACCGCGTGGAGTCCGCGGCCCGGCAGGCGGGGCGGCTGACCCAGCAGATGCTGTCCTTCGCCCGCCGCCAGTTCCACGACGCGCAGGACACCGACCTGAACGCGCTGGTCGCCGACATGGACGGCCTGCTCCGCCAGGTGGCCGGGCCGAACGTGGCCGTGGCGCTGGACCTGGCTCCGGCCCCGGTCATGGCCGTGCTCGACTGCGGGCAGATGCAGCTGGCGCTGATCAACCTGGCCCGCAACGCCGTGGACGCGATGCCCGGCGGGGGCACGCTGACGATCAGCACGCAAACCCTGCCGGACGGCGTGGGCGTGGCCCTGGCGGTGACGGACACGGGGATGGGCATGACCCCGGACGTGCTGCGCCGGGCCACCGAGCCGTTCTTCACCACCAAGGAGCGCGGCAAGGGCACCGGGCTCGGCCTGTCCATGGTGTCCGGCTTCGCGCAACAATCCGGCGGTCAGGTCGAGATCGAGGCGCTGGGCCAGGGGGTGCGAGTCACGATCAAGCTGCCCAGCCGCGAGCGGACGCTTAGTCCTGCGATGCACGAGGAGCCGCAGGACGCCGGGTAGCTTTTGCGAGGCTCCCCCTCCGGTGGCCTTCATCAGGCGGGGGGAGGCTCACGAACGGGGGCCTCGACAGGCACGGCCGGCGCAGCGCCCAGGCGGCCCACGATCATCGCCTGCGCCACGCGCCGCGCCAGCTCGTCCGGGGCCGCCTCCACGGCGACCAATCCGTCCAGGACCAGCGACGCCAAGCCGTGCACCAGCGACCAGCAGCCGAGCGTATGGGCCTCCCGATCGGCCTCGGCCGGCAGCTCCGCCGCGATCCGGTCGCCCAGCACGGCGTAGGCCGCGCCACCGGCCGCCCTCAGCTCCGGATGCACGCCGAGCCGCTTGAGGCCGAACATGAGCCGGAACAAGGCCGGCCTGCCCACTGCGTACCCGACATACGCGACCGCCTGCGCCACCAGGGCCTGGCCCGGCAAGGCGTCCGCATCGGCCCGCCGCAGGGCGTCGCGCAAACCATTGAAGCCGTGCGCCGCGACAGCCGCCAGCAGCGCCTCCTTGTCCGGATAGTGCCGGTAGGGCGCCATGGCGGACACGCCGGCCCGGCGCGCCACGGCGCGCAGCGAGAACGCGTCGGCCCCATCCTCCGCGAGCAGATCGAGCGCCGCGCCGACCAGCGCCGACCGCAGCTCGCCATGGTGGTAGCTTCTTCCCGCAAATGTTGACACCGTAAGCTAAACTCCTATGCTTACGTTGTAAGCACAGGGTCGGCCTTTGCCAATCGGCGCCGGCCATCCGGGAGACGCGCCATGATCAAGTTCACCATCCTGCTGCGGCGCAAGCCATCGCTGACCCATGAGGAGTTCGTGGCTTACCACCGGGAGAAGCACGCGCCGTTGTTCTGCGCCCTGCCCGCCGTCCGGCAGCACGTGCGGCGCTACGTCCAGTGCCACACGGTGCCGGCGGCCGTGCCAGGCCTGCCGCCAGTTCTGTTTGACGGCATCACCGAGCTCTGGTTCGACGACGTGGCCGGGCTGGAGGCCGTCTTCACGTCGGACAGCTACATGCAAACCATCCGGCCCGACGAGGCGCAATTCCTCGACCTGCACGCCTGCCAGTTCGTGCTGAGCACCGAGACCGTCGTCATCGCCTGAACCCTTCTGGCCAGGAGACCCCGCCCATGGCCTATCCGCGCCACTCCGTCGATCTCTCCGGTTATCCCGATCTCGTCGTCCTCTACCTCGGCTACCGCGCCACGTCGCTGAAGGGCGCGCGCAGCCTGCTGCGCATCGGCCGCGGCCTGCGCGCGATCAAGCAGGATCCGCCGGACGGGTTGATGGCGCATGAAGACATGTGGTTCGGCCTGATGCACCCGGGCTTCCGGCAGTATTGGCGGGATTTCGAGAGCCTGGAGAGCTTCACCCGGGCGCCGCAGCATGCCGCCTGGTGGCGCAACTTCACCCGCGACTTCGGCGGCGGCGGCATCTGGCACGAAACTTACCGGATGCGCGGCGGGATGGAGGCGATCTACTCGGGCGTCCCCGGCATCGGCTTCGCCGCCTTCGCGCCGGAGCGCGCGCCGACCGGGCCGTTCATGAGCGCGCGGCAGCGCGTGGGGGCGGGATCAGACTGAAGGCGAGGCAAGGAGAGCAGGGCTCTGCCCTGCACCCGCAAGGGAACGAAGTCCCCTTGACCCCTGGTATTATAATCAGGTGTCCAGAGGACTTCGTCCTCTGGTGGGGTTTGGGGCAAAGCCCCAACCTTTGCCCCCGTAGGCTCAAGCCGCCCGGGCCAGCCTTGCCTCCGCCCAGATCGCCGCCAGCGCCCCCACCAGGTGGTCGATGTCGGCGTCGCTGTGCAGCGGCGAGGGCGTCAGCCGCAGCCGCTCGGTGCCGCGCGGCACCGTGGGGTAGTTGATCGGCTGCACGTAGATGGCATGTTCGTCCATCAGCCGATCGCTGATCTGCTTGCACAGCACCGGGTCCCCCACCATCACGGGCACGATGTGGCTCGGGTTGTCCAGGTGTGGCACGCCGGCCGCGTCCAGGCCGCGGCGCAGGTGCGCCACCCGGTCCGCCTGCCGCACCCGCTCGGCATCGCTGCGGCGCAGGTGGCGCACGCTGGCCAGCGCGCCGGCCGCCACGGCCGGCGGCAGGGCGGTGGTGAAGATGAAGCCGGGCGCGAAGGAGCGCACGAAGTCGCACAGCGCCGCTGACCCGGCGATGTAGCCGCCCACCACGCCGAACGCCTTGGCCAGCGTGCCCTCGATCACGGTCAGCCGGTGCGCCACGCCGTCGCGCGCCGCGACCCCTGCGCCGCCGGGTCCGTACAGGCCGACGCCATGCACCTCGTCCAGGTAGGTCATGGCGCCGTGCCGCTCCGCCACGTCGCAGAACGCGGCGATGGGTGCGATGTCGCCATCCATGGAGTACACGGACTCGAACGCCACCAGCTTGGGCCGCGCCGGGTCGAGGCCGGACAGGATGCGGTCGAGGTCCGCCGGGTCGTTGTGGCGGAACACGTGGCGCTCGGCGCGGCTGTGGCGCATGCCCTCGATCATGGAGGCGTGGTTCAGCGCGTCCGACAGGATGACGCAGCCGGGCACCCGGGAGGCGAGCGTGCCGAGCGTCGCCTCGTTGGAGACGTAGCCGGAGGTAAACAGCAGCGCCGCTTCCTTGCCGTGCAGCGAGGCCAACTCGCGCTCCAGCAGCACGTGGTCGTGGTTGGTGCCGCTGATGTTGCGCGTGCCGCCGGCGCCGGCGCCGCAGCGGTCCAGCGCCTCGTGCATGGCGGCGAGCACCGCCGGGTGCTGCCCCATGCCGAGGTAGTCGTTCGAGCACCACACCGTCACCGGCGACTTGCCGTCCGGCGCATGGTGGGTGGCGGCCGGGAAGGCGCCGGCCTGCCGCTCCAAGTCCGCGAAAACCCGGTAACGGCCCTCGGCCCGCAGGCCGTCGAGCTGCTTGCGGAAGAAACCCTCGTGATCCATCGCACTCTCCAGCCCGATAATTGGGCTTTGCGACGGACCTTCCTAGTCCGGCCGCCCCGTTTCCTAGACGAGGATCAGGTCAGCTGCCAGCGACGTAGGCGCGCAGGGTTTCCACCTCGTGCGCCTGGTCGTCCAGCCGGGCCTTTACCACGTCGCCGATGCTGATGATGCCAGCCATGCGTTGATCGTCGATGACCGGCAGGTGGCGGAACCGCCCGGCGGTCATGGCGGCCATTGCCTGGCCCACCGTGGTCTGCGGCGTGGTGGTCTGCACCGCCCGGGTCATGGCGTCGGCCGCGGTGAGGTCCAGCGCGCCGGCGCCGTGGCGGGCCAGGCAGTGGATGATGTCGCGCTCGCTGATGATGCCGACCAGCGCGCCGCCCTCCAGCACGGGGACGGCGCCGATGCGGCGTTCGGACAGCACGCTGGCCACATCGGCCAGCGAGACGTGGGGCGGGACGGTGATGGTCTCCCCGCTCTTTTGGCGCAGGATGGCGGCGACGGTCATGGCTCGGCTCTCCTTGCTGCACCCGGGGTCTCTCGCCCCGGTTCAGGCATCGTGCGCGCTGGCGGGCGTCGATTGCAAAGATTAGCCGTGCAGTGCAGCAAAGAGCCGCTGGATCACTCCGCCGCCCGCAGCTGCGGCACGCCGGCCAGCTGGGTCGAGACCAGCTCCGCGAACCGCCCGCCGCGGGCCACCAGGGCGTCGAACCGGCCACGCTCGACCACCTCGCCGCCGTCGAACACCAGGATCTCGTCGGCGTCGCGCACGGTGGACAGGCGGTGGGCGATGATGAAGGTGGTCCGCCCCGCCATCAGCGTCGCCATGGCGCGGGACACCCGGGCCTCGGTCGCCGCGTCCAGCGCGCTGGTCGCCTCGTCCAGGATCAGGATCGGCGGGTCCTTCAGGATGGCCCGCGCGATCGCCAGGCGTTGGCGCTGCCCGCCGGACAGGGTGGCGCCGCGCTCCCCCACCATCGTCTCGTAGCCCTGCGGCTGGCGCATGATGAACTCGTGCGCGTCCGCCGCCCGGCAGGCCTGCTCGATCTGGGCGTCGGTGGCATTCGGCCGGCCGATGCGCAGGTTCTCGCGGATCGAGCGGTTGAACAGCAAGCTCTCCTGGAACACCACGCCGATGCTGTCGCGCAGGCTCTCCAGCGTCGCGTGCCGGATGTCCTGGCCGTCGATCGCGACGCGCCCGCCGGTCGGGTCCCACAGCCGTTGCAGCAGGTTCATCGCCGTGCTCTTGCCCGCCCCGGTGGAGCCGACCAGCGCGATCACGCTGCCGGGCTGCGCCACGAACGACACGTTGGACAGGATCGCCGGGCCGCCCGGGTAGGCGAACGACACGTCCTCGAACGCCACCTCGCCGCGCGGGGCCTCCAGCTCCACCGCGTCCGGCTCCTCGGGGACGGAGCTTTTCGCGTCCATCACGCCAAAGTACTCCTCCAGCACCGGCATTTGCAGGAACAGGCGGGAGGCGAACTGCATGGCGGATTCCAGCCGGCTGATCAGCAGGTTGGCGAAGCCCATGAAAGTGACGATCTCGGCCACCGAGGCCTGCCCGTTCACGTGCAGCACCGTGCCGATGATCACGATCACGATCACCGCGATGGTGGAGGCGCCGCGGGTCAGCACGTTGACCACGGCCCACCAGTTGAGCACCGGGAACTGGTGCGCGATCACCTGGTCGGCGATCTGGCCGAAGCGGCGGCGCTCGGCGGCCAGCCGGGTGAAGGACTGCACCACCATCACGTTGGCCAGCGCGTCCTGCGCGGTGCTGGCCAGGCTCGACTGGAAGGACTCGGCCTTCGCCTGGCCCTCCTCCGTGCGGTGGGTCACCAGCACCGTCACGCCGCAGAACAGCACCACCAGCGCGATCAGCACCAGGGAGAGCTGCCAGTTCAGCAGCAGCGTCAGCGGCAGCAGCACCAGCAGCGCCACGTAGGTCGCCAGCTGCTCGCGGAAGAAGCTGAGCCAGACGGAGAACATCGAGTCCGAGCCGCCGAGCATCACCTTCATCATCCGCCCGGAATGCGCGCCGCCGTGGAACGACAGCGGCATGGACAGCACGTGGCTGAAGAAGCGGCTCATCGCGGCCAGGCGGTTGCGGTGCGCCATGCGCTCGGCGTGCACCACGGTGGCGATGTTGGCGCCGATCGACACGGCCGCGATCACGATCCAGACGCCGATCAGCGCCGCCGCCCGGGTCCACAGCGCGTCGTGCGTCATGCTGCCGGATTGCGACAGCAGGCCGATCACGCGGCCGAACAGCACCGGGTCAAGGAACTGCAGCCCGGCCAGGATGATATTCGCCGCGCCGAGGATGATCGCGAGGCGCTTGTCGCCGGCGAGCATGGCGAGCACGCGGCGGTAGGCGGTGAGGATGCGCATGGCGGCTGCCCAAGGTCGGAATTGATCGCGGAGGCGACTATGGGAGCCGATGTTGGCGGGATAAGGGCAAGATCGCCGGGCATCGAGGCAAATGCAGGATTTAGCAGGGCTCCGCCCGGAACGTCCGGCCCGGCCGCACGAACTCCTCCTGCGCCGCCACCGTCAGCAGCTCGCGCGAGCCGGCCTCCAGCGTGCGCCGCAGCAGGCCGTAAGTGGCGCTGGCCGCCGCCTCCAGCGCGGCCCGCGTGCTGCCGGTGCGCAGGCGGTGCACCAGGAATAGCGCGGCGATGGTGTCCCCGGCGCCGTTGGCCGCCAGCGCCAGCCTCGGCGTCCGCAGCCACCACCCCCCCTCCCCGTCCAGCGCCAGCAGGTCGAGGCAATCCGCGGGGGTGCTGTCCGCCAGCAGGCTGGTGACCAGCAGGGCTGCGCCAGGACCCGGGCCGGGCCGCATGGTGGCGCGCAGGGCGTACGCGGCGCGCCGGGCGTCCTCCAGTGTAGCCACCGGCAGCCCGGTGAGCTGGCCCAGCTCGAACTGGTTGGGGGTGGCGATGTCCGCCTGCGGCAGGCAGCGGTCGCGCAGCAGGGCGGGGATGGCGGCCTCGACGTAGATGCCCGGCCCGGCGTCGCCGATCACCGGGTCGCAGCAGTACAGCGCCGCCGGGTTGGCCCGGCGCACGGCGGCCACCGCGTGCAGCACCGCCTCGCCCACCCCGGCATTGCCCAGGTAGCCGCTCAGCACGGCGCGGCACCCGGCCAGCGCGCCGCGAGCCGCGACGCCGTCCACCACCGCCCGCACCTGGTCGCCGGTGAACGCCTGCCCGGCATGCGCGCCGTAGCCGGGATGGTTGGAGAACTGCACGGTGTTGACCGGCCACACCTCCCAGCCGAGCCGCTGCATGGGGAACACCGCGGCGCTGTTGCCGACATGGCCGTAGGCGACCGCGGACTGGAGGGAGAGGATGGCCATGGCCGCCGGACGCTAGGCCGCGGCGGTGCGGGCCGCCAGGGCGAACTCGCCTGTGGGCGAGGCGTTCTGAACCGGCACGGCCGGGGCGTTCCCGGTCCCGTCACGGCTGCAACAGGACGCCCCCATGATCCGCATGACTGCCCCAGCCCTCCTCGCCGCCTGTCTCGCCCTGAGCCCGGCCCTGGCGCAGCCCGCGCCCGGCAGCGCCGCCCCTGCCGCGCCCTCCGCGTCCTCCGCCAAGCGCGATGCGATGATCGAGCGGCGGATCGCCGAGCTGCACGGCAAGCTCAAGGTCACCCCGTCGGAGGAAGGCCAGTTCTCCGCCTTCGCCGACGTGATGCGCGAGAACGCCCGGCACCTGAACGGGCTCGCGGGGCAGCACGCGCAAGCCGTGTCGTCCGGCACCGCGGTCGATCAGATGAAGTCCTACGCCACCCTGGCCCAGGCCCATGCGGAGGACGTGCAGCGCCTGGTGCCCGCCTTCTCCAACCTTTACGACGTGCTGACGCCGGAGCAGAAGAAAGCCGCCGACGAGAGCTTCAAGTCGTTCGGCCAAGGCCCGAAGCGCGGCCAGGGCTAGGTCTCCGGGCTAGGTCCCCGGGCGAGTTGCCGGCCAGCCGTCCGGGACCTATACCGTGCCCTTCGCCCCGCCGGTCGGCATCGGCACGGGCCAGAGCGAGGAGCGCGCATCCATGAAGGCCGGCATCCATCCCGAGTACCACGCGGTCAAGATCATCATGACCGACGGGACCGAGTTCACCACCCGCTCCACCATGGGCAAGGCCGGCGACACGCTGCGGCTGGACATCGACCCGAAGTCCCACCCGGCCTGGACCGGCATTCAGCGCATGATGGACACCGGCGGCCAGGTCGCCAAGTTCAACAAGCGGTTCGCGGGGCTCGGCAAGCGCGCGACTTAAACAGCTTGTGAGCAGCTGAAGAAATGAAGGGCCGCCCTTGCAACCAGGGGCGGCCCTTTCCTATTTACAGTTTGTTCGCAGTGCCCATCCGGGGCTGCGGAGACTGACCGGGTCGGCCCGTCTGGGCGATCCAGCTCTCTTAACCTTGCTCCCGCAGGAGGTTTTGCATGACGACTTTTGACCTTTCCCCGCTTTTCCGCACCGCCATCGGCTTTGACCGCATGGCCCGCCTGATGGACACGGCGCAGGAAGCGGCAGCCGCCCCGGCTTATCCGCCATACAACATCGCCAAGACCGGCGAGGACAGCTACCGCCTCACCATGGCCGTCGCCGGCTTCGGCCCCGACGAGTTGGACGTGACGGTGAAGGACAATCAGCTGATCGTGTCCGGCAAGCTGAAGGACGACGCGGCGGGCGACCTGCTCTACCGCGGCATCGCCGGACGCGCCTTCGAGCGCCGGTTCGCCCTCGCCGACCACATCGTGGTCGAGGGCGCCGACCTGCGTAATGGCCTGTTGCACGTGGACGTGCGCCGCATCGTGCCGGAGGCGCTGAAGCCCCGCCGCATCACGATCGGCGCCGCCCAGCCGGCCCCGGTGGCGATCGCCAACGACAGCGCGGCCGCTGCCCAAGCTGCCTAACGCGACCGCCGCTTGACACGACATGGGAGGGGGCCGACCGGCCCCCTCCCGCTACGTGCGGAAGAAGCTGTCCGCCACGCCGCGGTGATCCTGCTTGCGGCCGATGGCCGCTTCGACGCGCGCGATCTCCATCCTCAGTTCCGCGATGTAGCCCTGCAGTTCTGCGACGCCCAGGGGATCAAGCGGCAGCGGAACGACCCGCCTCGCCACCGGCAATTCGTCGTCTTCCATCGCATCGATCCTGCCTTGCAAAGATGTGCTGCAACGATCCCGCACAAACGCTTGACCGGCAAGGCCCAGCACCCCCATATCGATGTTTGATTGGCCGCTCGAGCGCGCCTCCCTGATGGAGCCGCCGCGCCGCGGCCGGAGAGCGTGACATGAGCCTTCCCCTGATGCCGAAAGCCACCGCGGTGTGGCTGATCGACGAGACCGCGTTGACCTTCACCCAGATCGCCGATTTCTGCGGCATGCACCCGCTCGAAATCCAGGCCATCGCCGACGGCGAGGTGGCGCAGGGCATCGTGGGCTACGACCCGGTGGCCAACAGCCAGGTCACCGCCGAGGAGATCACCCGTTGCGAGGCCGATGCCGAGGGGCGGCTCAAGCTGCTGCCCCCCGTCAATCCACCCCCCAAGAAGGGCCGGGGCGCGCGCTACACCCCCGTTGCCAAGCGCAACGATCGGCCGGATGCCATCGCCTTCGTGCTGCGCCACTTTCCGCAGCTGTCGGAGGCGCAGGTCATCAAGCTGCTCGGCACCACCAAGGAGACGATCCAGAAGGTGCGCGAGCGCAGCCATTGGAACAGCACCAACATCAAGCCGCGCGACCCGGTGATCCTCGGGCTGTGCAGCCAGACCGACCTGAATGCCACGGTCAACGCCGCCAACGATCGGCTGATCCGCGAGGGCAAGACGGTGCCGGCGCCGATCCGGATCGAGGCCGAGGAGGCAGCGTAAGCTCGGGGCTCTGCCCCGAACCCCGCCAGAGGACGAAGTCCTCTGGACACCTGATTATAGTAACAGGGGTGAAGGGGACTTCGTCCCCTTCCGGGTGCAGGGCAGAGCCCTGCAAAGCCGAAGGCTCAGGCCGCCTTGTCCCAAACCGGCGCGAACCCAGGATTGACCATCCGCTGCGCCTTCGGCAGCGCCGCAATCGCCGCCCGGTCCGCATCGTCCAGCTCGATCTTCATCGCCTCCAGGTTCGCCACCTGGCTCTCCCGCCGCGCCGCCTTCGGGATGGCCGCCACGCCCGGCTGGTCCACCAGCCACTTCAGCGCCACCTGCGTCGCCGTCGCCTTGTGCTTGCGCGCGATCACGCCCAGCTCCTCGCTGTCCGCCAGCTTGCCCTGCGCGATGGGGCAGTAGGCGGTCAGCGCCATGTCGTGCGCCCGCAGGAAGCCCAGCACCGGCTCCTGCCCCAATAGCACGTGGTACTCGATCTGGTTGGCGGCCAGCGGCGCGCCGATCTCGTCCACCGCCTGGCGCAGCAGCGCCGTGGTGAAGTTGCACACGCCGATCGCCCGCGTCAGCCCCTCCTCCTTCAGCTTGACCATGGTTTCAAGCGCCGCCGGCAAATCCATGTCCGGCGCCGGCCAGTGGATCATATACAGGTCCACGTAGTCGGTTTGCAGCTTGCCCAGACTGGCCTCGATCGCCCGGCGCATCGCGTCCGGCGCGAGGTTGGTGTGCCAGACCTTCGTGGTGACGTGGATGTCCGCCCGCGGCAGACGCGCCCCGGCCAGCGCCGCGCCGACCTCCTCCTCGTTGTCGTACATCTCCGCCGTGTCGATGTGCCGGTAGCCGAGCGAGAACGCCCGCTCCACCGCCTCGCGGCACTGGTCGCCCTTCATGCGCCAGGTGCCCAAGCCCAGTTTGGGCATCCGCAGACCGTGCGAGGTGATCATCTCCATGGCGGCACTCCTAATGTTTGCTGAGATCGACGCAGGCGGCGAAGCCCGTCTCGGTTCCGAAGGCGAGCGTGGCGCCGTCCGCGCGCCAGGCCAGCGCCGACACGCTGCCGCGGCCGGGCGCCGCCACCGGCAGGATGCGCTCGGAGGCGATGTCGGCCAGGATCACCAGCCCGTCCGCGAACCCGGCGGCCACCACCTCGTGCTGCGGATGCACGGCCACCCGGGTGCACAGCACGCCGTCCCCGCCCGCCAGCTCGGTCGGCGCCTTGCCCATCGGGCCGCCGCCGAAGAACGGCCACAGCACGATGGTATCCGCCCCGGCGGAGGCCAGCCAGCGGCCGTTGCGGGTGAAGCCGAGCGACTCCGTCTTGGCCGGGTAGCCGGACATCCGCATGTGCTGCCCGTCCGCCAGCCGCCAGCCATGCAGCGCGTTCTCCTGCATGGCGGTGACGACCGCCTCGCCCGCCGGGTGCAGGGCGATGCCGGTGTGGCTGCCCTTCCACTCCAGCCGGCGCGGGCTGTCGATCTTGGCGGCGACGAACCACAGCGTGGCCCCGCCGTAATGCGAGGCCGTCAGCCGCTTGCCTCGCGCGTCGAACGCCAGCCCGGTGACGGTGGAGGGATGCTCCAGCTGCTTCAGCTTGGCCCCCCCCTCGAACAGGTGCGCCACCTTGCCGACGGCGCAGGCGGCGGTGCTGCCGTGCGTGGCCACCTGCTCGACCCACTTCATGCCGAACTCGGCGATGGTCGCCACCGCCCCGTCCGGCCCGACCCGGCGGAACGCCCCGTCATCGCCGCCGGTGACGAACCCGTCCCCCGCCGCGGCGAGGCTGAGCACCGCCCCGTCATGCACGGCCACGTCCCGCCAGCCGCCGAGCACCACCCGGCCATCGCCCAGGGCAAAGGCCGGCACGTCCCCGGCCCAGGCGGCGGCCACGACGAAGGCGTCAAGGCTGCGGTGCTCGCCGCGGGAGTCGAGCAGGTACTCGGCGGTGGCGCTCACAGGAAAAAGCCCTCTCCCCTTGCGGGAGAGGGTTGGGAGAGGGGTGCCGTCCGCACGACAGCCGTTGCGTGCCTCCCCCTCATCCCGGCCCTCTCCCGCCCGCGGGAGAGGGAGAGGGCGGCGAGCGCCCTCAAGCCTGGCAAGCCTCGAACCCCCGGCGCAGCTGCGGCCGGTTCAGGTTGCGCCCGATGAACACCAGCCGGGATCGCTTCTCCCCCTCGGGCGCGCCCCCGATGAAGTCCCCGTCCGCGATCATGTGCACCGCCTGGAAGGCGAACCGCCGGTCGTCGCCCTGGTAATGCAGGATGCCCTTGGTCCGCAGCAGGTCCTGGCCCTTTTCCTGCAAGAGCTGGCCGATCCAGGCATTGAACTTCTCCGGGTCGAGCGGGCGCGCCGCCTCGAACGACATGGAGTTGATGTCGTCGTTGTGCTCGTGCTCCGTCTCGGTCAGGAAGCCGGGCTGCACGTCGGCCAGGATGCGTTGCAGGTCGAACGCGCCCTGGTCCAGCACCGCGGCGATGTCCACTGCCGAGCGCTGCGCCCGGTGGATGGCGGCGAAGCGGTTGATCTTGCGGATGCTGGCCTCGACCGCCTCCAGCTCGCCCGGCGTCACCAGGTCGGTCTTGTTCAGCACGATCACGTCGGCAAACGCGATCTGCGCCTCGGCTTCGGCGCTGTCCTTCAGCCGGGCGGGCAGGTTCTTGGCGTCCACCACCGTCACGATCGCGTCCAGCCGGGTGCGGGCGCGCACGCCCTCATCGACGAAGAAGGTCTGCGCCACCGGCGCCGGGTTCGCGAGCCCGGTGGTCTCGATGATGATGCCGTCGAACTTGCCCTGGTTCTTGCCCTGGCGCTTCATCAGCCCGCCGACGATGCGGATGAGGTCCCCGCGCACGGTGCAGCAGATGCAGCCGTTG
>CAXTJU010000005.1:0-81834 GCA_964244655.1 uncultured Acetobacteraceae bacterium
GACCGGGCGGAGTTCGCCCGCCACCCGGCCAGCCGGGGCAGGCCTGCCCCGTCCGAGCCTGCCGCGTTCGGGTCCGGCCTGTCGGTGCCGGCGCTGATCGCCGACATCGTGCACGACCTGGGCCTGGGCGCCCCGGCTGGCACCCACCCCTGGGCGCGGCGCACCCCGGAGGACGTGGCCGCCCTAGACGCTTGGGCGGCTGCCCCGCCGGGCACGCCGCCGGAAAGCCTGCCGCCGCGCGCGCCGCTGCGGGCGTGGGGCGGCCGGCCACCCCCGCCGAAGCCGGACTACGCCCGCATGTCGGATGCCGAGCTGCGCAAGATCATCGACGAGCCGCCGGAGCGACGCGACAGCGGATAGCCGCCGCTCCGGCGTCCGGCGCTTGCAATTGCCGGCGTCCGGGCCAACCATCCCGTCATGTCGGGCTTTCCCTCCCGTGTGAAGGCCGTGCTCGGGCCGACGAACACGGGCAAGACTCACCTCGCCATCGAGCGGATGCTGGCGCATTCGTCGGGAATCATCGGCTTCCCGCTGCGCTTGCTGGCGCGGGAGAATTACGACCGCATGGTGGCCAGCAAGGGTGCGGGGAACGTGGCACTCATCACCGGCGAGGAGAAGATCGTCCCGCCCGGGGCGCGCTGGTACGCCTGCACGGTGGAAGCCATGCCGCTGGACCGGGCAGCCGAGTTCGTGGCGGTGGACGAGATCCAGCTCTGCGCCGACGCCGACCGCGGCCACATCTTCACCGACCGCCTGCTGCACGCCCGCGGCATGGTGGAGACCATGTTCCTCGGCGCCGAGACCATCCGCCCCCTGCTGCAGCGCCTGGTGCCGCAGGCCGAGATCGAGACCCGGCCCCGCCTGTCCCAGCTGCGCTTCGCAGGGCCCGAGAAGCTGGTCCGCCTGGCGCCGCGCACCGCCGTCGTCGCGTTCTCCGCCGGCGAGGTGTACGCCATCGCCGAGCTGATCCGTCGCCGCCGCGGCGGCTGCGCCGTGGTGATGGGCCGGCTGTCGCCGCGCACCCGCAACGCCCAGGTGGCGCTCTACCAGGACAAGGAGGTGGACTTCCTGGTGGCGACCGACGCGATCGGCATGGGCCTCAACATGGACGTGGACCACGTGGCGTTCGCCCGCCTGGGCAAGTTCGACGGCCACCGCCCCCGCCGCCTGGCCGCCTCCGAGGTGGCGCAGATCGCCGGGCGCGCCGGCCGCGGCATGCGGGACGGCACCTTCGGCACCACCGCCGGGTGCGCGCCGATCGACGAGGAGCTGGCGGACGCGGTGGAGAACCACCGGTTCGAGCCGCTGGAGCAGCTGGCCTGGCGCAACAGCGAGCTGGATTTCACTCATTTGGACGGCCTGCTGGCCAGCTTGCAGAAGGGGCCGCCCCGCCCCGGCCTGGTGCGCGGGCGGGACGCCTCGGACCTGGAGACGCTGGAGCAGCTGGCGCGGGAGGAGGAGGTGCGCCGCCTGGCCAGCAACCGCCGCCGCATCCGGCTGCTGTGGGACGCCTGCCAGATCCCCGACTTCCGCAAGCTGGCCGACGACAGCCATGCCCGCTTCTGCGCCCGCGTGTTCGGCCACATGGCGCGCGAGGGCCACCTGCCGGCCGACTGGCTGGACGCCCAGCTGGCCACTCTGGACCGCGCCGACGGCGACATCGACACCCTGATGCAGCGGCTGTCCGGCGTGCGGGTGTGGTCCTACATCGCAGCCCGGCCGGATTGGGTGAAGGACGCCGCCGGCATGGCGGAGCGGGCGCGGGCGGTGGAGGACAAGCTGTCCGACGCGCTGCACGAGAAGCTGACCGCGCGCTTCGTGGACCGCCGTTCCACCCTGCTGATCCGACGGCTGGAGAACGCCGAAGGCGAGAGCCTGCTCTCCGCCGTCACCCCGCACGGCGAAGTCGTGGTGGAAGGCCATTCGGTCGGCCACATCGAGGGGTTCGCGTTCAGCCCCGACCCGTTGGCCGTCGGCGACGAGAAGCGCCTGGTGCTGCGCGCCGCGCGCCGCTCGCTGCGCCAGGAGATGCCGCGCCGGGTCGAGGCGCTGGCGGCGGCGCCGGACGGCGACATCAGCCTCGCGCCGGACGGGCGGCTCGGCTGGGGCGGCGGCCCGATCGGCCGGCTGCGCCCCGGCGCCAGCCTGCTGCGCCCGCAGGCGGAGGTGAACGACAGTGAATACCTGGACGGGGCGCAGCGCGAACGGGTGCGCGCCCGCCTGCAAGCCTTCGTCGCCGCCACCGTCGAGGCCGACCTCGCGCCGCTGCTGCGCCTGGCCGCGGTCACTGACCCGGCGTTGCGCGGCCCGCTGCACCAGCTGAACGAGCAGGGCGGCGTATCGCCCCCGGTGCCGCTGTCGCCGCCGGACCGGATGCGGCTGAAGGCGCTGGGCGTGCGGGCCGGGCGGTTCGGCCTGTTCAGCCCGGCGGCGCTGAAGCCCCGCGCCATGGCGTTGCGCGCCCTGCTCTGGGCGGTGGCGCGCCGCGTGCCGCCGTCGGGCCTGCCCGCGCCGGGCCTGGTGTCCTTGGCGCACCCGGCGGACTGGCCGCCGGGCTTCGCCGCCGCCATGGGCTGGATGGACACGGGCCCCGTGCTGCTGCGGCTGGACGTGGCGGAGCGCATCGCGGCCGAGCTGGCCTACGCCACCCGCCGCGGCGCCACGGCGCTGCCGTCCGGCCTCGCCTCCCGCCTGTCGATCCGCGCCGACCTGCTGCCCGCCGTGCTGCGGGCGCTGGACGTGCGGGTGCTGCCGGGCACCACAATGGAGGCGGAGATGTTCGGCCCGCCCGCCCCGCCCATGCTGGCCGCCGGCGCCGGGCGCGCCACCCAGCGGGCCCGACCCGCGCCCAGCCCCGCGCCGGCCCGCGCCGCCGGGCCGTTCGCGGCGCTGGCCGCGCTGCGCCGCTAGTTGAGCGGCGAGGACCTGGAATGGCAGCGCCTGGACAAATGGCTGTGGTGCGCCCGGTTCCTGAAGCTGCGCGCCGGCTGCGCCCGCTGGGTGGCGGAGGGCGCCATCCGCATCAACCGGCAGCCCACCGACAAGCCGCATGCCCGCCTGCGCCCCGGCGACGTGCTGACCCTGCGGGTGGCCGGGGGCGTGCGGGTGCTGCGCGTGCTGGCCCTGGCGGCCCGGCGCGGCCCGGCGCCGGAAGCCCGCGGCCTGTACGAGGAACTTGCGGAGCCCGGTGCGCAGGCTTGTGCGGGGGATGAAACGGCGGCATGACGCCCCACCTGAGTGGCCCTTATTCCGAGTGCTGGAGCCTGCCGCATGACCTACGTGGTCACCGAGAACTGCATCAAGTGCAAGTACATGGACTGCGTGGAGGTGTGTCCCGTCGACTGCTTCTATGTCGGCGAGAACATGCTGATGATCCACCCCGACGAGTGCATCGACTGCGGCGTGTGCGAGCCTGAATGCCCTGCCGAGGCCATCGTGCCGGACAGCGACGACCGCGCGGCGGCCTGGGCCGAGCAGAACCGCACCTTCGCGCTGCAATGGCCCAACATCACCCGCAAGGGCGCGCCGCCGGCGGACGCCGACGAGTGGAAGGACAAGCCGGGCAAGGCCGCGCTGTTCTCAGCCAACCCGGGTTAGCCGGCAAAGCCGCTGGAGGCCACCCTTCGCCAGGGCTGACGAAGGCCCTGCGATGTGTTATGTGCAGTGCGGAAACGTGCGCCTTCGCGGTCACCCGCCCGTTCCATGGCGTTTGCGGCAAGGCCGCGACGCCTTGCCCAATCCTGGCAACGGTCGGCGGAGGTTTGCATGGCGAAACCCAGCACGAGCAACGTGGACAAGCCTGCACCCGCGCCGTCCCGCACCCGGCGGCCCGCGCCCGGCAAAGGCGCAGCAGCCAAGACGGAGTTGAACACCATCGACAAGACCGATCCGATTGCCCTCGACGAGGGCATTGCAGCCACAGCCGCCGAGCCTCTGGCCATGGACGAGGTCGAACTGGTGCCGGAACTGGGCGACGAGGTTGAACTGGTGCCGGAGCTGGGCGTGGACGCGGCAGAGGCCGAACTGATCGGCCTGCCCGACGCCGTCTCCGACCTTGGCGAGGATGTCGAGGCGATCGCCGACGAGGACCTGGAGGCCGCCATCGCGCCGCCGGCCGAGGAGGAGGAAGAGGAGGAGGAAGACGACCTGCCGCGGGTGCCGCACCGCGTGGCGCCGCGCATGCCGGGCCACATGCCGGGCGTGCCTAACCGTCCGATCATGCACGCCCGCCTGCCGGCCAAGGCGGAGATCTTCCACGAGGGCGACCATGTCGTCTATCCGACCCACGGCGTCGGCAAGGTGGAGCGGATCGCCACGGAGGAGATTGCCGGCCACAAGCTGGAGCTGATCCACATCACCTTCGAGGAGAACCGGATGACGCTACGCGTGCCGGTGTCGAAGGCGCGCTCCGCCGGCTTGCGCAAGCTGGCGACGCGCAAGATGTTCGACGATGCGATGGCGGTGCTGAAGGGCCGGGCGCGAATCAAGCGCACCATGTGGTCCCGCCGGGCGCAGGAATACGAGGCCAAGATCAACAGCGGCGACCCGATCGCGATCGCCGAGGTGGTGCGGGACCTGCACCGCAACGCCGGGCAGCCGGACCAGAGCTTCAGCGAGCGGCAAATCTACGAGGCGGCGATGGACCGGCTGGGAGCCGAGCTGGCGGCGCTGGACAAGACCGACAAGCCGACGGCGATGACCAAGCTGGGGGATTTCCTCAAGACGGTCTAGCCGAGGTCGGGGCCCTGCCCCGAACCCCGCCAGAGGACGAGGTCCTCTGGACACCTGGCTGTAGCAACAGGGGTGAAGGGCAGAGCCCTGCTTCTTCTGGTCGAGACCATGAAAAAGGCCCCGGACCTTGCGATCCGGGGCCCTTCTCTTACCCTCGCAGCAATCAGTTGCTGTTGCTGCGACCGCCGGTGAGCTGCAGCAGCAGCATGAACAGGTTGATGAAGTTCAGGTAGAGGCTCAGCGCGTCATAGACGCTGCGCTTGGCCGCCTGCTCCTGCCCGTCGGCATGGGCGAACTGCGTGTAGGTCAGCTTGATGCGCTGAGTGTCGTAGGCGGTGAGGCCCACAAACACGAGCACGCCCACGATGCTGATCATGAACTGCAACCCGCTGCTGTGGAGAAGGAATATGTTCACCACGCTGGCGAGGATGACGCCGATCAGCCCCATCATCAGGAACGATCCCATGCCCGTCAGGTCCCGCCGGGTCGTGTAGCCCACCACGCTCATCGCGCCGAACGTGCCGGCGGTGATGAAGAAGGTGCGCACGATCGACTCGCCGCTGTAGAGCAGGAAGATGGAAGTGAGGCTGGCGCCCATCGCCGCGCAGAACGCCCAGAAGATGCCCTGGACGGCCGTGCGGGACAGCCGGTTCACGCCGAACTGCAGCACCAGCACGAAGGCGAGCGGCGCGAACATCGCCACCAGCGCCAGCGGGCCCTGGACGTGCCGCATGCCGTACGGCGTCTCGCGCAACGGGTAGAAGTAGTTGATCAGCGAAGTATTCGCGACGCCATAGGCGACAACGCCGGTCAGCAACAGGCCGGAGGTCATCCAGTTATAGACGCGCAGCATGTAGGCGCGCAGCCCGGCGTCGAGTGCGGCGGCACTCGTGGCGCTGGCCGGCGCGTACGTGCGTAGGTCGGGGGTGTAGGCCATGGCCCGGACATTCCTCAAAATGGGGCGAGATGCCCCGTTGCCGCTATGTTGGCTGAGTCGAGGCGGCGAGCAAGACAAATCGGTGGCAGGTTGCGCCGCTTTAACCCGCTACTCGTTGCGCAGGTACGGCGCCGGGCGCACCCGCAGCGCCGCCGCCGTGCCGGCATAGCCGAACCCCAGCATCAGCAGCACGCACCCGCCCACCGTCGCGGCCAGCACGCCGGGCAGGAACGACCATGGCTCCCGCAGCAGGAAATGCATCACGCCCCAGCTCGCCAGCGTGCCGAGGGCCGCCGCGATCAGCCCGGCGGTGGCGCCGATGGCGCCGAACTCCACCAGCCAGGCGGTGCGGATCTGCCCCCGCGTGGCGCCCAGCGTCTTCAGCACCACCGCTTCCGCCACCCGCCGCCGCTGCCCCGCCGCCACCGCGCCGGCCAGCACCAGCGCGCCGGACGCCAGGGTGACGGAGGCGGTGGCCGCCAGCGCCGTCGCCAGCTTGCCCACCAGGTCCGCCACCGATTGCAGGATGTCCGCCACCCGGATGCCGGTCACGTTGGGCAGCGCGTCCGTCACGGTCCGCAGCAGCGCCGCGTCGCCGCCCGGGGCGTCCCGGACGGTCGCGATATGCATGTGCGGCGCATGCTCCAGCAATCCGGGCGAGGCGACCAGGGCGAAGTTGATCGCCAGTTGCCGCCATTGGACGCCGCGCAGATTGGCGACCGTGAAATCGATGTCGCGCCCAAGCACGTTCAGGCGTATGGTGTCGCCCGGTTTGATGCCCCAGCCTTCGCCAAGGCCTGCATCCAGGGAGAGCAGCGGTTTGCCCGCATAGTCCGCCGGCCACCACTGCCCCGCCACCACGGCCGACCCGTCCGGCACCGCGGCGGCGTAGGTTAGCCCGCGGTCGCCGCGCAGCGCCCACTGGCTGTCCGGCCTCACGTGCACCTGGTCCACCGGCACACCGTTCAGCGCCACCACGCGGGCGCGCAGACTCGGCACCTGGTGCAGGTCGGACACGCCGGGCTGGGCGCGCACCAGCTGCTCGAAGCGGGCCAGCTGCTCGTTCTGGATGTCGATGAAGAAGAACGATGGCGCTTGCTCCGGCAGCTCGCCGAGAATTTGCCGGCGGATGTTGCCCTGGATCAGCGCCACGGCGGCCAGCGTGGTCAGCCCCAGGCCGAGCGCCACCAGCAGCAGCGGCGCCTGGCTGGCCGGGCGGTGCAGGTTCGCCACCCCCAGCCGCCAGGCGAGAGGGCGGCGCAGCGGCACCCGGCGGGCCGCCGCCATCAGGCCAGCGCCTCCCGCGCGGAACAGCAGCAGCGTGACGGCAGCGCTGCCGCAGAACCACAGCGCGAAGCCGCGGTCAGGCGCTGTGCCGACCACGATGCCGACCAGCAGCGCCACCAGCAGCCCGTTGGCGATCCACATCCCGGCCGGCACGCCGCGCCCGGACGGCAGCAGCGCGTCGCGGAACAGCGCCGCCCCCGGGATTTGCGCCGCCCGCGCCAGCGGCCACAGCGCGAACGCCCCCGCCGTCAGCAGGCCATACGCCGCCGCCACCGCCAGCGGCCCGGCATACACCCCGCCCGCCGCGGGCACCGGCAGCAGGGCGCCGAACAGCGCCAGTCCCGCCACGGGGATCGCCGCCCCCGCGGCCACGCCGAGCGCCACCCCGGCGGCGCAGAGCAGCCCCACCTGCACCATGAACACGCGCAGGATCAGCCCGGACGGCGCGCCCAGGCAGCGCAGCGTCGCCACGGTGCGGGCGCGGGCCTCCATCCAGGCGCGCACCCCCGTCGCCACGCCGATGCCGCCCACCAGCAAGGAGCACAGCCCGACTAGCGAGAGGAACAAGCTGGTCTGCTCGACCGCGCGCTCGACGCCGGGTGCGGCTTCCGTCGCGTCCCGGATGCGCCAGCCGGAGCCGGGGAAGGCGGCGCGGATGTCGGCGGCGAAGGCGGCGGGCGCCGCACCCGGCGGCAGCAGCAGCCGCCAATCGTAGGTCAGCAGCGAGCCGGCCTGCACCAGCCCGGTGGCCGGCAGCGCCGTGTCCGCGATCAGCACGCGCGGCCCCAGGATGGCCAGGCCGTTGGCGTGGTCCGGCTCCTTGGTGAGCGCGGCGCGGAGGGTGAAGCTGGCCTCGCCGATCCGCACCGTGTCGCCGGGATGCAGCCCGAGCCGCTCCAGCACCAGCGGGTCGGCCGCCACGCCGCCCTGCAACGCGGCGGGCAGCGGCATCGCCGGGGTCAGCACGGTGCTGCCGACCAGCGGATAGGCGGCATCGACGGCCTTCAGCTCGATCAGCTGGCGGTCGCCGGAGGGCGCCACCAGCAGGGAGCGCATGGTGACGATCTCCGACACCCGGGCGCCGCGGCCGGTCAGCCAGGCGTGCAGCGCGTCTGGAAGGGGCTGCCCGCCGCCGTCGATGGAAAGGTCGCCGCCAAGCAGCGCGCGGCCGTCGCTGGCGAGGCCCTGGTCCACCGCGGCACGCAGGCTGCCGACGGCGGCGATGGCGGCCACCCCCAGCGCCAGGCAGGCCAGCACGATGCGGATGCCGCGCAAGCCGCCGCGCAAGTCCCGCAGCGCCAGCCGCCAGGCCAGCTTCAAGCGACCGGCTCCGACACCCGGCCATCGGCGATCCGCACCTGGCGGCCGCAGCGGGCGGCGAGCGCCGGGTCGTGGGTGATGAGCAGCAGGGTGGTGCCGTGCTCGGCCTGCATGGCAAATAGCAGATCCATCACGGTATGGCCGGTGGCGGCGTCCAGGTTGCCGGTCGGCTCGTCCGCCAGCAGCAGCCGGGGCGCCGGGGCGAAGGCGCGGGCCAGCGCCACCCGCTGCTGCTCGCCGCCCGAGAGCTGGCCGGGCAGGTGGGTCAGCCGGTGGCCGAGGCCGACGGCGCGCAGGCTGGCGGCGGCGCGTCCCTCCGCATCCGCAGCACCGGCCAGCTCCAGCGGGATGGACACGTTCTCCAGCGCCGTCATGGTCGGGATGAGGTGGAAGGCCTGGAACACGATGCCCACCGTGTCCCGCCGGAAGCGGGCCAGGGCGTCCTCGTTCAGCGCGGTCAGGTCCTGGCCGGCGACGGTGACGCTGCCGCCGGTGGCGCGCTCCAGCCCGGCCAGCACCATCAGCAGGCTGGTCTTGCCGGAGCCGGAGGGACCCACGATGCCGACCGCCTCGCCCGCGGCCACCTCCAGGTCGATGCCGGCCAGGATGTTGACCGGCCCAGCGGCTGCGGGCACGGTCAGCCGGAGGCCGCGCACCTGGACGAGGGATGCTGCGGTTGGGGAAGGCAGGATGGTGTCCATGGTCACCCCATATGGTTCCAGGCCCGGCTGGGCGAGGGCCATGCTGGCATTGCTGCTGATTTTCGCGCTTGTGGCGGCGCAGGCCCGCCCCGCCTTCGCCCGCTCGGTCAAGCTGCTGGTGTTCGGCGACTCGCTGGCCGCCGGCTACGGCCTGGCGGAGGCCGACGGCTTCCAGGCCCAGCTGGGCGGCGCGCTCAAGGCGGACGGGTTCGACGTGCAAATCCTGGACGGCGGCGTCTCTGGCGACACCACCGCCGGCGGCCGGTCCCGGCTGGACTGGGCGCTGACCGACAAGCCGGATGCGGTGCTGGTGGAGCTGGGCGGCAATGACGGGCTGCGCGGCACCGACCCCAAGGACATGGAGGCCAACCTCAACGCCATCCTGGACACGCTGGGGCGTGACCACATCCCCGCCCTGCTGTCCGGCATGGTGGCCCCGCCCAACCTGGGCGCCCCGTTCAGCCGCGAGTTCCGTGCCGTGTTCACCCGGCTCGGCCAGCGCCCCGGGCTGCTCTACGACCCGTTCTTCCTCGACGGCGTGGCCGGGGACCCGGCGCTCAACCAGCCCGACCACATCCACCCCAATCCGGCAGGGGTGAAGAAGGTGGTCGCGCGCATCAAGCCGATGGTGGAGCGGCTGCTGCGCGAGGTGCCGGGGGAGTCGTGAGGCTTTTCGTGGCACTTGGCCTGCCGGGGGAGGTTCGCAAGCAGCTGTCCCGCTGGTCCGCGGCGCTGCCCGGCGCACGCTGGCTGCAGCCCGAGACCTACCACCTGACGCTGCGCTTCGTGGGCGACATCCCCGGCCACCGCGCCGAGGACCTGGACGAGGCATTGGCCGCTCTGCGCGGACGCCCATTTACCTTGGCGTTCTGCGGCGTCGGCCTGCACGAAAAGGCCGGCCGGCCGCAGACGCTGTGGGCCGGGGTGGAGCGCAGCCAGCAGCTCGACCACTTGCAGGCCAAGATCGAGACGGCGGTGCAGCGCGTGGGCTTCGAGCCGGAGCGGCGGCGATTCAACCCGCACGTCACGCTGGCCCGGCTGGACAATGCCTCGCCTGACGCCCTGGTCAGGTGGGTGCAGGCGCACAATCTGCTGCGGGCCGGCCCGGTGGCGGTGGAGCACTTCACCCTGTTCTCGTCCCAGCTGGGCAAGGATGGCGCGGCCTACACGCCCGAGGTGGATTACCCGCTTGCTCGATAACCTGGAAACCGCCGCGTCCGAGGCCCGCGCCTGCACCGCCTGCGCCGCGGTGCTGCCGCTCGGCCCCCGCCCGATCCTGCGGGTGAGCACCACGGCCAAGCTGCTGATAGCCAGCCAGGCGCCGGGCACCAAGGTGCACGCCAGCGGCACCCCCTGGACGGACGAGAGCGGCAAGCGGCTGCGCAGCTGGCTCGGGCTGACGCCGGAGGAGTTCTACGACGGCGCCAAGGTGGCGATCCTGCCGATGGGGCTGTGCTACCCCGGGCGGCTGCCGCAGGGCGGCGACGCGCCGCCCCGGCCGGAATGCGCCCCGCTCTGGCGCGCCCGGCTGCTCGGGCTGATGCCGCAGCTGGAGCTGACGCTGCTGGTCGGCAGCTATGCCCAGGCAGACGCGCTGGGCCGCGGCATCATGACGGAGCGGGTGCGGGCGTGGCGGGACCACTTGCCGCGCTACTTCCCGTTGCCGCACCCGTCCTGGCGCACCGGGGTATGGGAGACGCGCAATCCTTGGTTCGTGACAGACGTGCTGCCAGGCCTGCGTCAGGCGGTGGCGCGGGTGCTGGCAGCGTAACTTACGTGGTCCTGGCAACCTCATCGCCCACCCGCACCTCGCCGCCCTCGACCACCCGCGCCGTGATCCCGCCATGGCCGCGCACCGCGTTGTAGCCGCCCACCCCCAGAATCGCCTCCATGCGCGAGCACGGGTGGCACTCCCCCGTCACCTGCAGCACCGCCGTCCCGATCCGCACCCGGCACTCCTTCAGCGCCAGCAGGTTGATGCCGGACACCAGGATGTTGCGTCGCAGCTCCTCCGGCGTCACCGCGTCCCGCCCCAGGAACCCGGCGATGGCCGCCAGGTCCTCCGCCGCCAGCAGCGTCACCTGGCGGCCGCCCTCCGGCTGGCCCTGCCAGCGGTCTCCCGCCAGCCCGGCGCCCGGCTGCAAGGACGCGGACGGCACGGACAGCACCGGCTGCCGCCGCTCTGGCCGCAGGCCGATCCAGCGCACGATGCCGGGCCGCATGGGCGCGGACAGCAGCCGAGCCAGCGGGGAGGCTGGGTTCAGCATGAGGGAGCACGCCCCTTCCTCAACAATGAACGCTGCATTAACGGTGACAACTCTGCTGTGCACCCCAAGTGGCTTTTGCGGCGTTGCTGCACCGTCTCACCTGATAGAAGGCAAGGTTCATCAATGCTCGCACTGCCCGATCCGATGCTTCCTGCTCACCACACATGGGGTGTGCCGGGTTGACCCGCACAAGCGCGCAGCGCCGGGTCGGCATCGTCGGCGCTGGACCGGGCGGGTTGGCGGCGGCGATGCTGCTGGCCCAGGCGGGTGCGGACGTCACCATCTTCGAGCGGCACGGCAAGGTCGGCGGCCGCTCCGCCACCATCGAAGCGCCCACCGAAGTCGGCACGTTCCGCTTCGACATGGGGCCGACCTTCTTCCTGTATCCCCGCGTGCTGGCGGACATCTTCGCCGCCTGCGGGCGCGACTTGGACCGCGAGGTGGAGCTGATCCGGCTCGACCCGCAATATCACCTGGTGTTCGAGGCTGGCGGCGAGATCCAGGCCACTGGCGACATGGCGCGGCTGGCCGAGGAGGTGGCGCGCATCGCCCCGGCGGATGCCGCCGCCCTGCCGCGCTTCATGGCCGACAACCGTGCCAAGCTGGCCGCCTTCAGGCCGATCTTGGAGATGCCGTTCAACGGGCCGCGGGACCTGTTCCGCAAGGATTTGCTGAAGTCGGTCAAGCTGCTGCGCCCGCACCGCACGGTGGACAGCGACCTCAGCACTTATTTCAGCGACGAGCGGGTGCGGCTCGCCTTCTCTTTCCAAGCCAAGTACCTGGGCATGTCGCCGTTCCGCTGCCCCAGCCTGTTCACCATCCTGTCGTTCATGGAATACGAGTTCGGCGTGTTCCACCCCCGCGGCGGCTGCGGCGCGGTGATGACGGCCATGGCGCGCATCGCCCGTGACATGGGCGTGCGGTTCCGCATGGAAGAGCCGGTGCAGGAAATCCTGTTCGAGGGCCGCCGCGCCACCGGGGTGCGCACTGCCGAGGGCGCCGAGCAATTCGACGCCCTGGTCATCAACGCGGACTTCGCCCAGGCCATGACCACCCTGGTGCCCGACCGCCTGCGCCGCCGCTGGACCGACCGCAAGCTGGCGACCAAGAAATACTCCTGCTCCACCTTCATGCTGTACCTCGGCATCAAGGGCGACCTGCCGGACCTGTCGCATCACACGATCTACCTGTCCAAGGAATACCGCCGCAACGTGCAGGACATCGAGGACGGGCTGGTGCCGCCAGGCGAGCCGTCGCTCTATGTGCAGAACGTCTGCGTCACCGACCCGGCCATGGCGCCGCGCGGCTACTCCACGCTGTACGTGCTGGTCCCGGTGGGCAACCGCGTGGGCGCCGGCATCGACTGGGCGGCCGAGAGCGCCGGCTACCGCGCCGCCACCCTGAAGCGCCTGGAGAAGCTCGGCATCCACGACATCGAGCAGCGGATCGTGTTCGAGAAGATGACGACGCCCACCGATTGGGAGGCCGACCTCGACGTGTATCGCGGCGCCACCTTCAACCTCGCGCACTCCTTGAAGCAGATGCTGCACTTCCGCCCGCGCAACCGCTTCGAGGACCTGGACGGCGTGTACCTGGTCGGCGGCGGCACCCACCCCGGCAGCGGCCTGCCGGTGATCTTCGAGAGCGCCCGCATCACCAGCCGCCTGCTGGCCGACGACCTGGGGCTGCAGCCGCACTGGGCCCCGTCGCTGATGGCGGCCCCCGAGTATGAACCCGCCCTAGCGGAGACGGTATGAGCAAGATGGACCCGGTCGGCGTCATCGGCGGCGGCCTTGGCGGCCTGGCGGCGGCGTGCACCCTGGCGGCACGCGGCCACCGGGTGATCCTGTTCGAGAAGAACGACTGGGTGGGCGGCAAGGCGGCCGAGTTCGAGCAGGGCGGCTACCGGTTTGACATGGGGCCGACCATCCTCACCGTGCCGGCCGTGCTGCGCCGCATCTTCGCCGAGGCCGGGCGTGACCTGGACCAGGCGATGGACCTCCGCCGGCTGGACCCGCAATGGCGCTGCTTCTTCGACGACGGCTCCCAGCTAGACCTGACCGAAAACACCGAGCAGATGGCGGCCAACCTGGACGCCTACAGCCCCGGCCAATCCCAGGGCTACCGTGACTTCCTGCGCATGAGCGAGGGGCTGCACGACGTCAGCCAGAAATTCTTCTTCTGGCGCTCGGTCGAGGACATCCGCGACACGATGGACCTCAAGAAGAACATGGATTTGGCCACGCTGAAGGATGTGCTGAGCCTGCGCATGGGCAGCACGGTCGCCGGGCAAATCCGCAGGAAGGTGTCCGACCCCCGCGTGGCGCAGATGCTGGACCACTTCGTCCAGTACGTCGGCTCCTCGCCATACAACTCGCCGGCCGTGCTGTGCTCCATCGGCCACATGCAGACCGATGGCGGCATCTGGTATCCCATGGGGGGCACCCGCGCCGTGCCGGTGGCGCTGGCCAAGCTGGCGGAGGAGTTGGGCGTCGAGATGCGGCTCTCGACCGGCATTCGGCGCATCGTGTCCGACCGTGGGGTGGTCAGCGCCGTCGAGACGGAGGCGGGCGAGACGGTGCCGGTTTCCAACGTGGTGTCCAACATGGACAGCGTGCGCACCTACCAGGAGCTGGTCGGCGGCAAGCCCGCCGCCAGCTTCGCCAAGCGCTGGAAGCGGGATCCGGCGTGCTCCGGCGTCGTGCTCTACCTTGGCCTGAACAAGGGCTACGACCACCTGGCCCACCACGGATTCGTCTTCTCCAAAGACCCGGAGGAGGAATTCGACTGGATCTACAACAAGGGCGAGCCCGCGCCGGACCCGACCTGCTACATCGCAGCCCCTGCCCGCACCGAGCCCGGCGTGGCCCCGCCTGGCGGCGAGTCGCTCTACGTGCTGGTGCACACGCCCTACCTTCGCCCGCATCATGACTGGACGGAGATGCTGCCCAAGTACCGCAAGGTGATCTTGGAGAAGCTGGCCCGCTGCGCCGGGATGCCCGACCTCGAAAGCCGCATCGTGGTCGAACGGACGCTCACCCCCGCGGACATCCATGAGCGCTACCGGGTGCTGAATGGCGCGATCTATGGGTTGGCCAGCCATGGCCGGTTCTTCGGTGCGTTCAAGCCTGGTAACCGCTCGCGCGATCTCGCCGGGCTGTATCTCGCCGGCGGCGCGGCCCATCCCGGACCGGGCATGCCGATGGTGCTCATGTCCGGCTGGATCGCTGCCGACAGCCTGGACCGGGACCGCGCCTCCAACGCAGCGCCCCTGAGCGCCTGAAGCCTTTCCCCTTCCCGCGCTTGCGGGAGGGGGCCGGGTCAGGGCAAGTGCCTCCATGCTTGATGCAAACGCCATCATGGCCCGCCGGTCGGAGCGGCTGTTCCGACTGTTCGCGGCCTATCTCCGCTGGTATGTCAGCCGCCGGTTGCACGCCGTCCGCATGTCCCGCACCGGCCTGCCGCACGCCGCAGTCGGGCAGCCGTTGATCGTGTACTCCAACCATCCTTCCTGGTGGGACCCGGCCATCTACATCTTGCTCTGCGACATGTTGTTCCGCGGACGCGCCGGTTTCGGCCCGATGGATGCGGCGGCGCTTGGCAAGTATGGCGTGCTTGAACGCATGGGTGTGTTCGGCGTGGCGCAGGACGACAAGCGTGGCGCGGCACAATTCCTGCGCACCTCGCTCGCCGTGCTCGAAACTCCCTCCACCATGCTGTGGGTGACGGCCGAGGGGGGTTTCAACGACTGCCGCAGCCGCCCAGTCCGCTTGCGTCCTGGCTTGGCGCATTTGGCCCGCCGGGTGCCGGGCGCCGTCATCCTGCCACTCGCCCTGGAATATCCGTTCTGGAACGAGAGTCAGCCGGAAGCCTTGCTGCGGTTCGGCGAGCCGGTGCAGCACCGCGATGGCAGCGTCGCCGATTGGACGCGGCGCCTGGAGACCGCGTTGGCTGCCACCATGGATGCCTTGGCCGCTGAGTCGGTGACCCGTGATCCTGCGCTGTTCCAACCTCTGGTGCGCGGCGGCGCCGGAATCGGCGGACTGTATGACTCATGGCGCTGGCTGCGGGCCACCGCCTCCGGACACCGTTTCGATGCCAGCCATGAGGGCAAGATTTGAACATGCTCGGCCTGATCGCCCTCCTGCTGGCAGCCGGTCCATGCCTGCTGGCATCGTTGAACCTGCGGGGATTCCACGCCCCGGCGCCAGCTGCCGCACCCGAACCCATTTCCGTACTGATCCCGGCCCGCAACGAGGAGGCCAACATCGGCGACGCTGTCGCGGCCGTGCTGACAAACACCGGCGTGCCGTTCGAGCTGCTGGTGCTGGATGACGGCTCCACCGACCGGACGGCCGCCATCCTGGCTGGCATCACCGACCCACGGCTGCGCGTGATCAGCGGCCCGGTGCTGCCCGCAGGCTGGTCCGGCAAGCAGCATGCCTGTGCCGTGCTGGCCGCAGCCGCGCAACACGGCCTGTTGGTGTTCACCGACGCGGACGTGCGGCTGGCGCCCGACGCCCTGGTGCGGATGGCTGGGTTCATGGAACGCACGCAGGTCGGCCTGGGCAGCGGCTTCCCGCACCAGGTCGTGCGCAGCTGGTCGGAGCAATTGCTGCTGCCGCTGATCCATTTCCTGCTGCTCGGCTTCCTGCCGATGGGCCTGATGCGGCGGCTCTCGGCTGTCGGCCTGGGCGCCGGATGCGGCCAATTATTCATCGCCCGCCGCGCCGCCTACGAGCGGGCTGGAGGGCATAGCGCTATCCGCGCTTCCCTGCACGATGGCATCACCCTGCCGCGCGCCTTCCGCCGGGCGGGCGAGATGACGGGGCTGTTCGACGCGACGGACCTCGCCTCCTGCCGCATGTATTCCTCGGCAGCGGAGTTGTGGTCCGGCCTCGGCAAGAACGCGACGGAGGGCATGGCCCGGCCCATGCCGCTGCTGGTCTGGACTGTATTGCTCGGAGGCGGGCAAGTGCTGCCGGGCTTGTTGATGCTGACCGCGCCCAGCACGGCCGCCATGGCGGCGCTGGTGCTGTCGATTGGGCTGCGCCTGGTGCTCGCCGTACGCTTCCGCCAGCCGGAACTAAGCGCGGTGCTGCACCCGTTCGGCATCTTGGCGCTGTTGGCGGTGCAGTGGGCAGCGTTGGCCCGTTTCCTGCGCGGCCGCCCCGCCATGTGGCGCGGCCGCGCCTACCCCGCGCAATGAGCCGATGCTTCCGACTTGCGGGCGTGGCAGCGCTTGCCTTGCTCGCCCCCCCAGCCCGGGCCGAACCTGCCGGCGTGGACGTCACCGTGACAGGAGTGCGCTCCTCGGCGGGGCACGTGCTGGTCGCGATCTGCGATCGTCAGACTTTCCTACAGGAAACCTGCCGATACCACGGGCGTGCGCCGGCCAGCCCTGGGTCTGTCACAATTCACGTGGCTAGCGTGCCGCCGGGGACCTACGCCGCGCAGGCTTACCAAGACGAGAATGACGACAGGAAGATCGACCGCAACTTCCTTGGCATTCCCAAGGAGGGGATCGGCTTCTCCAACGACGCCAAGATGCGGTTTGGCCCACCTTCCTTCGCCGATGCGGCTTTCAGCCTTGGCTCGGAGGGTGGACGAATTCAGTTTGGGCTGCGTTACCTCGAATAGCAGTTGGCTGAGGAACGCCGAAGTTTAGTTGCTGGCGTGGGCCATGCTCATCTTGGGCTGACCCTGGTTCAGCCCCGCCTCAATCGACAGGGCCAGCGCATCCGCGACGCAGCGGTAGCCGAGGTCGTTCATGTGGACGCTGTCGCCGGCTAGGAAGTGTCCGTAGCCGTAGCCGTTGCGCTGCCATCCATCCATCAGGGCACCGCGCGAGAACAGCGACACGTTGTACTTGGCGGCCAGGTCGGCCAGGGTCTGCTCCATTACAGCGTGCTCCGGCGACGCCAGGATCATCGGCGAGCGCTGGTTGTCCATCAGCACCACGTCAATGCCCAGGGACTTCAGCCGCTCGATGCCGGTGGATACCAGCTTGCTGAACACGGCCGGGTCGGAGTTCTCCATCGCGCCATTCGCGCCGACCTGCCAGATCACCAGGTCGGGCCGGATCGCCAGTACGTCGCTGTCCAGCCGCGCTACTTCCTCCAGCGCGTCCTGGCCGCCGACCCCGCGGTTGATGACGGCGATGTGGGCCAAGGGGAACGCGCCTTCCATGTCCTCCTGCAGCCGGGCCGGGTAGGTCCGGGCGGGGGCGGTCGCCATCCAGCCGGACGTGCTGGAAGACCCGAGCGCCACGATGGTGACCTCGGAGTTGCTGGACAGCCGCTTCTTGGTCGCGGGCACGGCCATCGGCGGGCTGTGTCCCGGTGGACAGGCCTCATCGGCCTTGGCAGGAAAGATGGACGCCGTCCCAAGCACGGCGGCCAGCGCGCAAGCCGACACAGTTCGCAACGTCATCATGCCGAACCATCGCACATTGGGCACGAGGGTCAAATCTGAATGGTGGGCCTTACCGTTTTTTCATGCAGTCCCACCCACCGTCATGCCGGATAGCTTGATGGTCGGCTGGCCAACGCCGACCGGCACGCCCTGGCCATTTTTGCCGCAGGTGCCGATGCCTGGGTCCAACGCCAGATCATTGCCCACCATAGTCACTTTAGTCAGTGCGTCCGGCCCGTTGCCGATCAGGGTGGCGCCCTTCACCGGCGACGTCACCCGGCCGTCCTCGATCAGGTAAGCCTCGCTGGCGGAGAACACGAACTTGCCCGAGGTGATATCAACCGAGCCGCCGCCGAAGTTGACCGCATACAGCCCACGCTTGACGGAGCGGATCATCTCCTGCGGATCGTGCGGGCCGGCCATCATCACCGTATTGGTCATGCGCGGCATCGGCGCGTGGGCGTAGGATTGCCGGCGGCCATTGCCGGTGGGAGCAACCCCCATCAGCCGCGCGTTCAGCCGGTCCTGGATATAGCCGCGCAGGATGCCGTCCTCGATCATCACCATGCGGCCGGACGGCGTGCCCTCGTCATCGACCGTCAGGCTGCCGCGGCGGTCCGGCATGGTGCCGTCGTCCACCACGGTGACGCCGGGTGCGGCGATACGCTGCCCCAGCAGGCCGGAAAAGGCGGAGGTCTTCTTGCGGTTGAAGTCGCCTTCCAACCCATGCCCAACCGCCTCGTGCAACAGGATGCCAGGCCAGCCGGAGCCCAGCACCACCGGCATCTCGCCCGCCGGGGCCGGGCGGCTTTCCAGGTTGACCAGGGCCTGGCGCAACGCCTCGTCCACGCCGGCGCGCCAGGTCTCTTCCGTCAGCAACCGTGCGTAGCCGAAACGGCCGCCCGTGCCGTGGCCACCCGTCTCGCGCCGGCCGTCCTGCTCCACCACGACGGAAATGTTCAGCCGCACCAGCGGACGGATGTCGGCCACCCGGCTGCCATCGCCGCGCATGACCTGCACCGCCTGCCACTCGCCATACATGGTGGCTGAGACTTGCTTGACCCGCGGGTCCTTGGACCGGGCATACTCGTCGATTTGCGCCAGGATGGCAGTGCGGGCCGCGAAATCCAGCTCGGACAGCGGATTGAGGTCAGCATAAAGCCGCGAGTTGCTGGCGCGGGGCGCTTCGGACGCCGTACCGCTGCGCCCGCCGCGCACTGCGCCCACCGCGGCCGCCGCCCGGCGCAGCGCCGGCTCGCTCATCTCGCCGGCATGGGCGTAGCCGGTCTCTTCGCCCAAGATCGCGCGCAACCCGAAGCCGGACCCGCTGTCGAACCCGGCGTGGCGGATGCGGCCATCGTCAAGGGAAATCTGCTCGCCCTCCCGATACTCCAAGAACAGCTCGCCATCGTCGCAGCCAGCCAACGCCTCAGCGGTGATCGTCTCGGCGGTGGCGCGGTCCAGCGCCGCGTCGTCCCGCTCGAAGAACAGGCGGTCAGTCGTGGCCAGGGGGGAGAGTGCGGGCGTCATGGCAGGTCCAGTCGCGCAGGAGGGTGGGTCAGTGTAGCCGGCGTTCGAGGTGGTTCGCCACCAGCACCGCCGTCAGCAGCAGCACGGCGACGCCTTGGTGCGCCGTCGCCAGCAATACGGGCACGCCACCGAGCAAAGTCAGCACGCCGAGACTGTATTGCAGCGCCACGACGCCGCCCATCGCCAGCGCCGCCCGGCGCAGCACCCGCGGCAGCACGGCACGCAGCCCGACGATGACCGTGGCTGTCAGCAGGGCCGCCGTCGCCGTCGCCAGCAGCCGGTGGTCAAACTGCACCGCCGCCAGGTTCTCTGTCAGGTTGCGCAGGAACGGGTGCAGGTCAGCATAGTCCGGCGGCAGCAAGCCATCACCCATCAGGGGGAAGCTGTTGTAGATCAGCCCGGCGTGCAGCCCCGCCACGAAGCCGCCTGCCACGATGGTCAGCGGCACGAGCGCCGCGCTGGCGCCGAGCAGGCGGCGGAACGCGCGGCTGGTGGTCATGCGCGCAGCGCCGGGCCGCAGCACGCCGAGCGCCGTCCACAGGATGGCGGCGTACAGCGTCAACGCCAGCGACAGGTGCACGACGAGGCGATAAGCCGACACGGCCGTGCTGTCTGCTGCAAAGCCGGATGCGACCATGAACCAGCCGACCGCCCCTTGCAGCCCGCCCAGCACGAAGAACCCGACCAGCCGCAGCCACAACCCGCGCCCCAGCGTGCGGAGCAGCCCGGTCATCAGGGGTGGCAGGCGCAGCACGACCCCCGCCATCTGCAGCCCGGCGCGAGCGGCCGCGAGGACCCCGAGCACCGCCAGAGGCGCGAACAGCACCACGCCGATCAGCCGACCCCAGAGCCGGTGGGTCCATTCCAGCCAGAAGATGTGCTTGAACCCGGCGAGCCCGAAACCCTGGTTGACCAGCGCATACTGGGGGATTTCCTGGTAAAGCTTGTATAGCCGCTGCCACTCGGCGTCCGACCAAGGCGGCAGCGCGCCGGACAGCGGCGCCCACTCCATGATAGACAGTCCGGACCCGGTCAGCCGCGTTGCGCCGCCGAGCACGATCATCACCAGCAGCATGCCGCAGATCGTGAAAAGCCAGCCCGCCATCACCCGCCGGGTCAGCCGCTCCTCGGGCGTCTCGATCCGTGGGTAGGCGTTGTCGAGGTCGAACGGCATGACGCACTTCCCTTGCCACGTCTTCAGCTGCGCCCCGGCCGCTTGCCGGAGCGATCATGCGGGTGCTACCGCCCTGGCCGGATGATCCAGCCCCCGCCCATCCTGTCCGTCGTCGTGCCGGTGCGCAACGAGGGGCCGAATATCGCACCGCTGATCGCGGAGATCGAGGCGGCGCTGCCAGGTCTGGCTCACGAAATCGTCTATGTGGACGATGGCAGCGATGATGAAACCCCCCAGGTGCTGCGGGACCAGCAGGCCGTGGCGCCGCTGGTCGTGCGCCGGCACCGGGTCAGCTGCGGGCAGAGTGCGGCCATCGTCACGGGCGTGCGCGCGGCCAGCGGCATGTGGATCGCCACGCTGGACGGGGACGGGCAGAACGACCCGGCGGACATCCCCGCCCTGCTCGCCCGTGCGCAGGCAGCCACCGGACTGGTGCTGACCGCGGGCCACCGCGTGCACCGCCGGGACACGGCGGCCAAGCGCCTTGCGTCCCGCCTGGCCAACGCCATCCGGGCCCGGCTGCTGGGCGATGCGACACCGGACACCGGTTGCGGCCTCAAGCTGTTCCGGCGCGACGCCTTTCTGGAACTGCCGCACTTCGACCACATGCACCGCTACCTGCCGGCGCTGTTCATCCGTGCGGGCGGCCGGGTGGAGTCGGTGCCAGTCAACCATCGCCCGCGCACCCGCGGCCGCTCGAACTACGGCACGCTGGACCGTCTGTGGGTCGGCATCTTCGACCTGGCCGGCGTGCTTTGGCTGCAACGCCGCTGGCGCCGGCCCCTGCTTGAGCCGGTGGAATGAACGCGACGCTCCGCAGCGGCCGGGTGCTGTGGAAGCCGGCGCTTCTAGCGGCCGGGCTTTTGGCGGCCGGGCTCGCGTTGCAAAATGGTTGGGGCCGCAGCGTGCTGGACGCCCCGGCGCAGGCCGGCCCGGCAGTGTTCGTGCTGGCCGCGGCGGTCGCCTGCGCCTTCGGCATGCCGCGCCAGGTGGTGGCCTACGCCGCCGGCCTCGGCTACGGCGTGTGGGCCGGGTGCGCGCTGGCGCTGGCGGCGCAAATAGGTGGCTGCACCGCCGACTTCCTGTGGGCGCGGCTCGTAGCCCGCGATTGGGCGGTGCGGCGCACCCGGGGACGCCTTGCTCGGCTCGATCGGCAGATTAGCCGTCATCCGTTCAGCGCCACCCTGACGCTGCGGCTGCTCCCCGTGGGCAGCAACCTGCTGCTGAACCTGCTGGCCGGCGTGTCAGCGGTGGCGGCGGGGCCGTTCCTGCTGGCCTCGGCGGCCGGCTACGTGCCGCAAACCTTGGTATTCGCCTTGCTGGGCAGCGGCGTGCGGGTAGGCCATACGGCCCAGCTGGGTGTGGCCACGACGCTGTTCCTGTTGTCCGGCCTGCTCGGGGTGTGGCTGCTGCGCCAAGTGCGGCGGCTGGGTGATCCGCCTTGAACCGCATGGGTCAGGGCTTTGCGACACAGGAGTACGTCCGGGACGAGGTGAGCGAGGCTGGCCCGACCACGCGGTGGACTTGCCCCTTCGGGCACTGACCGTCATCGACGAGCACGACCTTGCTGTTGCCAAGTTCTCCCGGCAGGGGCTCGGTTTTGAGCATGTTCGACCCGCCACAGCCGCACAGCAGACCGAGGCCTGCGACAAGCACAGCCAAACGCACCATCTTCATCCGCTCCCCCATCTCCGGGGCTAGAGTAGGCATGTTGCGCCAAGCAGCCCAGCCTCGGCAGGCCGGCCTTAGCGGAAGGGAGGGCGGGGCGTCATGGGTGCCTGGCCCGCATTTCCATTGGAGGCGCCCATCTGCGGCGCATTTGTCTGGGCCGCGCCCATTTGCGGCGCATATGTGAAACCGCCGGGCAGGCCGGGCGCGGGGTCCCCAGCGCTCTGCACCGGCGGGGCAGGGCCTGGCCCACGCAGCAAGTCGCATGTCCAGCGCCATCCGGCGCCGTGCCCCGCAAGCAGGCCGCCACGGTCATAGCCACAAGTGCAATTGGACCAGGGCTGGCCATCCAGCGCCGGTCCGCAGCGAGGCATCGCCGGCTGCGCCATGGCCGGGGCTGCCAGGCACAGCCAGGCGGCAAATGCGAGAGTGTGGACTTGAGGCGGCAAGACGGACGGCCTAGCGAACTGCCAGATAGCCAAGCAGCAGCCATGCCGGCATGGACAGCACCACGCCAAGCGCGATGCCGCGGGCGCTGCCAAGGGCATCCTGGTCCTTTTCGTCTAGGCGCTCCTGCCAATCCTCAGTGGGCTCATCGGGCCATTGCTTCTGCCAGTCCAACTCGGCGCTGACCTGCCGCAGCAGCGGCACAAGCGCTGGGTCTGCATCGGTGCGGCCTGGCCTGCGCCGGTCCTCCGCGACGAGTTCTGCGTGGACGTCATTCTGGATCGAAGGGTCAGACATGCCATGGGCTTCCTTGGCCAACTGGCATGACGCTATGGGTGAAACGTAAAAGATCTGTGAAGCCGGTTTGACCGCGTGGCGGTGGGCGGCTTAGCAGGCATAGAGGACGCCCGGCCTCAATTCAGGCTAAGTGCCTTAGCCGTTGAGATGCAGGTGCACATGAGAACTTTGCCCTTACTGCGCATCGGCTAGGCGGCGGCCGTCCCCGTCTCGGCACTCTCCCGCCAGCGGGAGATGAAGGCTGATCATGGCGACGTTCCTCAAATCCCAGCAAACCAGTTGAACCCCTGGCTCTCCCAATACCCTCCCGGATACGTGTTGGTCACCTCGATCGCGGTGATCCATTTCGGGTTCTTGTAGCCGAGCTTGGTCGCCATGCGCAGCCGCAGCGGGAAGCCGAACGGGTCGGCAATCGTCTCATCGGCGTATTTGGTCGCTAGCAGCGTCTGCGGGTGCAGCGCGGTCGCCATGTCGATGCTGCTCGGATAGTTGTCGGCTGTCTTGAAGGCGACATACTTGGCCCGCGTGTCCGCTCCCACCCGCTCCAGGAAGCTGCGCAGCGTGGGGCCGGACCATTGCCCGATGTAATCCCAGCCTTCGACGCAGACGTGGCGGATGACCATGTCCGTCTGCGGCAGGGCGGCGATCTGCTGCACCGTCCAGGGCCGCTTGTCCGCAATCAGCCCGGACAGCTCCAGCTTCCAGTCCGCCGCGTTCACCGGCTTGAGGTCTTCGATGTCGAAATACGCGTTGAACTTCGGCGGCTTGAGCACCATCGAGGCGGGATAAGTGGGCGCCAAGTGGGCCGGGTCGAACAGCAAGGCCTGGATCTCGTCGTTGAACGCCGAGATCGCGCGCAAGCCCTGCTCGACCGCGCCGGACGTGCTCACGTCGCACCCCGTCAGCATCGTCAGCGCGCCGAGCGAGAGGCCGCCGCGGATCAGGCCGCGGCGTTCCAGCGAGCGGATCAGCGGGCGGTGGTCGTCCAGGACCGCGGGGTTCGGCAGCTCGGCCGGACGGAACGGCGAGCGCATTAGCTTGGCCTCCCTTTGGCCAGCCGGGGGCCGCCGAACAGCATGGCCCACAGCGTGCTCGGCACCAGCAACGAGAGTGCAACGTGGATGGCGAGGAAGCCCACGATCGCCGACATGCCAAGGAAATGCACCAGCCGGGCGCCCTGGAAGCCGCCGAGCAGCCCGACCAGGCCGGAGAACTGCACCGGCTTCCAAATCGCTAGGCCGGTGACGACCTGGGACACCCCAGCCAGGATGACGACGATGTAGAGAATTTTTTGCACCGCATTGTACGTGGTGAGATCGCTGTGATCGACGTGGAAGCGCAGCGTGTCGCGCACCGTCTTGATCACGTCGCGGACGCGGATCGGCAGCAGTCGGTCGCGCAGCCGCCCGGTGATGGCGCCGTAGGCCAGGTAGGCCAGCCCGTTGACCATGAGCAGCCACATGGCGGCGAAATGCCAGAGCAGGCTTTGCGCCGCCCAGCTTCCCAGCCGGAGCGCATGGCTGAAATGCAGGCCGTTGATGATGACGTCGTCGTCGTAGATGCCCCACCCGGACAGGACCATGGCGATCATCGCAACCGCGTTGGTCCAGTGCATGATCCGCACGGGCACCGGATGCATGCGGCGCCCGCTGGGCGCTGCGACAGGCGCATTGTCTAAAACATTGGCGCTCATGGTGCCTCCTGGAATGAAACGGGATGGCTGCATCAGTGCGAGGGCCGGGCGAGGCCCACGCGGATCGTGTCGTCCGGCGCGACGGGAACCGACCCGGCGGCGTCGAAGGTCGGGAAACCCCGCAGCTGGGCCGGCGTGAAGCCTACGATCTCCATATCCGCGCCGAGCAGCGCCATGGCATCGACCGGCACCGCGATCGGCCGGGCGCCGAGGCCGAACAGCCCGCCAAACGCGATCACGACCAGCACGGCCCCGTCGCCGGACCGCACGACACGCGCCACGTGCCCCAGCACCGGCTGGCTTTCCACCGGCCGCAGCACCGTCCGGTCGATCAGGTCACCGACGCGCACGGGCTGCGGAAACCGCTGCGCTGCCTCCATGGCAAGACTTGCGCCCGAGGGCGCCGAGGGTTGCGCCAGTGCCGCACAGCTCAACAGGAGGGCTCCCATGACCGTGCGTACCGATCGCGCGAAGGGCAGCCACATGTCCAGGCCAGCCCGCCGAGGTCCTGGATGCGGCATGCACATGATGGACGCCTCCCTCGTTCGGACTAGCGGACTATTGACGACCGGGCGGTCAGGCACTGGAAACAGGCCTGAAGTTGTGCTGGCCTGCAAGACGTTCCGCATCGCCTCAGACCTTAGTGAGTCTGGCTTATCCCGACTATGGTGGGGTCGTTAACATGCCGACATGGCCCAAACCGGCTGGTCGCAAGAGTAGGTCCGACCATGCCGGATGACATATTGAAGGACGTGCTGATGGCAGGTGCAGTTCATGTCGGCGACGAGGCCCCGGCCAGCACCGCGGCCCTGGTCGCGGCGGATTGGGGCACCAGCAGCTTGCGCGTGTGGGCGCTATCGGCATCGGGCGCCGTGCTGGCGGAGCGGCACTCCGACGAAGGAATGTCGCGGCTGCACCCCGGCGAGTTCGAGCCGGTGTTCCGCCGGCACCTGGCCGCACTCGGCCTGCCGACACAGGCTGCGCCGCAGCCGGTCGTGCTGTGCGGCATGGTGGGGGCGCGGCAGGGCTGGCGTGAAGCTGGCTACGTCGATGCACCGACGCGGCTTGGGGCGCTCTGCGACCGTGCTTTGGCATTTTCCATGGCGGGGCTCGACGTGCGCATCTTGCCGGGGTTGGCGGACCGGCAGGACGGCCGCAACGACGTGATGCGCGGCGAGGAGACCCAGCTGCTCGGCCTGCTGCAGGCCGAGCCGTTGTTCAGCGGCCTGGCGTGCCTGCCAGGGACCCATTCGAAATGGGTGCGGCTGGACACGGGTGAGATTCTCGGCTTCACCACGGTAATGACGGGTGAGATGTTCGCGGTCCTCGGCCAGCATTCGGTGCTGCGCCACAGCCTGGATGGCGTCGGGTCAAGCGGCGATCCGGACTCGCCGGCTTTCCTGCAAGGCGTCGCCCAGGGACTCGCCGAACCACAGCGTCTGCTGGCGGCGCTGTTCGGCCTGCGGGCGGCGAGCCTGCTGCGCGGCGTCACGGGCACCCAAGCGGCGGACAGGCTCTCGGGGCTGCTGATCGGCGCGGAGATCGCCGGTGCTGGCGCGCCGCCGGGCGCCGCGGTGACCCTGGTGGCAGACGGCAGCCTGGCGGCCTTGTATGCCCGCGCGCTGGGCCTCGCCGGGCACGCTGTCCGGATCGTGGATTCGGGGGCGGCCGTGCGGCGCGGACTGCTGCTCGCGGCGCAGCTTCTCTGGCCGGTTCTCTGGCCGGCGCGCGCCGCATGAGCGTCGTCGCGTGGCCGGGCCTGCGGCGCAACCTCATCGCCATCCTGCGCGGCGTCAAACCCGGCGAGGCATTGCCGCTTGCGCAGGCGTTGGTGGAGAGCGGCTTCGACGCCATCGAGGTGCCGCTCAACTCGCCCGACCCGCTCGACACGCTCGCCCGGCTGGTGGCGGGCCTTCCACCGCACGTGCTGCTCGGTGCTGGAACGGTGCTGACGGCGGAGCGGGTGGCCGCAGTCCATGCGGCGGGCGGGCGGCTGATCGTGTCGCCGAACTTCGACGCGGACGTGGTGCGCGAGGCTGGCCGGCTCGGCATGGTCAGCCTGCCCGGCGTGTTCACGCCGACCGAGGCGTTCGCCGCCCTGGCCGCCGGCGCGTCGGGGCTGAAGTTCTTCCCAGCCGGGGTGCTGGGCGCGGCAGGCATCGGCGCTATGCGCGCGGTGCTGCCGCCGGGCGTGGTGCTGGGCGCGGTCGGCGGCGTGTTGGACGCTTCCTTCGCCGCCTACGCCGCCGTGGGCGTCACCGCGTTCGGTCTGGGCACGAGCCTGTACCAGCCCGGGTTCGGGGTCGCCGAGTTGCGGCAGCGGGCGGATGCGGCGGTGAAGGCCTACGACGCGGTCTTTCCTCCCGCCACGGCTGTTCTGAGCCATTAAGCAACATGAGGCAGCCTGCACGGGGTGACCTTCCTGACACTGGTTCGCCAAGCAGCCTGACATAAGCGGGCGCTGCGTATTGACAGGCTGCCCAACCCCACGGCTGGATTGGGCAACCGAGACAAGAGCAAGTGCCGCCCCTGCAAGGCCGGCGCACAATTGGGAGACTGACCATGCTGCGACGCGACCTCGTCAAGATCACCGCCGGCGTTACGCTGGCGGGCCTCGTGGGCGCCCGCGCCCAGCCGGCCTATATCGCACCGCCGGCCCGCAAGCCTTCCTACAAGGTCGGCTTCGCGCAGAGCGAGAGCAACAACCAGTGGCGCATCGCCGAGACCAACAGCATGGAAGCCGAGGCCAAGAAGCGCGGCTGGCAGCTGGTCTACACCGACGCCGCCAGCTCGGCCGCCAAGCAGGTGTCGGACGTCAACAGCATGATCGCCCAGGGCGTGGACCTCATCTTCCTGGTGCCGCGCGAGGAACGCCCGTTGATCCCCGCCGTGCGCGCCGCCAAGGGGGCCGGCATTCCCATCATCCTGATCGACCGCAGCGTTGACCCGGCGCTCGCCAAACCCGGTGTGGACTACCTGACCTTCATCGGATCCGATTTCGTGGAGGAGGGCCGCCGGGTCGCCGACTGGCTGGTCACCCGGACCGGTGGCAACGCCAAGATCCTTGAGCTTGAGGGCAGCGTCGGCGCATCCCCGGCCAACGACCGCAAGAAGGGCTTCGACGAGGCGCTGAAATCGCATTCCGGCATGGTCATCCTGGCCAGCCAGTCCGGCGATTTCGTCCGCGACACCGGCCGCCAAGTCACCCAGACGCTGCTGCAGGCCCACCCGGATGCGACCGTCATTTACGCTCACAACGACGAGATGGCGCTGGGCGCCGTCACCGCGGTGGAGGCAGCGGGCAAGGTGCCGGGCAAGGACATCATCATCTGCTCGATCGACGGCGAGAAGGACGCGGTGCAGGGCGTCGTCGACGGCAAGATCGGCGCGATCTGCCAGTGCAGCCCGGATTTCGGCCCGGTCGCCTTCGCCACTGCTGCGCAGTATTTCGCCGGGGAGGCGGTGCCGCCGCGGATCACCAACAAGGACCAGTTCTACGACAAGGACAGCGCCGCCGGGCTGCTCGGCACGGCGTTCTAGCCAACGCCATGGCAGCCCCGCTGCTCGCGATGCGCGGCATTGGCAAGCGCTTCGGCGGCGTGCCTGCCCTGAGCGGGGCGGACTTCGCCGTGGAGGCGGGCGAGGTGCACGCGCTGATCGGCCAGAACGGTGCTGGCAAATCGACGCTGATCAAGATCCTGACCGGCTACTACCGCCGCGACGCGGGCGAGGTGGCGTTTGCCGGGCAGCCGTTCGAGGCCGCCAGTCCGCAGGCGGCGCAGGCGGCTGGCATCAGCACGATCTACCAGGAGATCAACCTGGTCGGGCTGCGATCCGTCACCGAGAACATCTGCCTCGGGCGGACCTCGCGGCGCTTCGGGCTGCTCGACTGGCGGCGCATGCACGCGGAGGCGGCGGCGTTGCTGGCCCGCTTCGGCATCGCCATCGACGTGCGCCAGCCGCTCGCCCGGCTCTCCACGGCGACGCAGCAGATGGTCGCCATCGCCCGCGCCATCGGCTTCCAGGCCAAGCTCGTCATCATGGACGAACCAACCTCCTCGCTGACCGAGCGCGAGGTGGAAACGCTGTTCGGCGTCATCCGCCAGTTGCGCAGCGAGGGGGTCGCGGTCGTGTTCGTGAGCCACAAGCTGGATGAGCTGTACGCCGTCTGCGACCGCGTCACGATCATGCGGGACGGCCGCACCGTGCTGGCCGCCAAGCTGGCCGAGCTGCCGAAGATCGACCTGGTGGCCCACATGCTGGGCCGCAACGCGCAATCCGTCGAGCGCCAGGGCGCCACCGGGTTCGGCCGCAAGGGGGCGGATGCCGGGCCGCCTCTGCTGACCGTGGCGGGCCTGGCCGCGCCGCCGCGCGTGGGCCGCGTCGATCTGCAAGTGCGCAAGGGCGAGATCGTGGGGCTTGCCGGCCTGCTGGGCGCCGGGCGGACGGAAACCGCCCGCGTCATCGCCGGCGCGGACCCGGCGGCGGCTGGCGCCATGACGCTGGGTGCCCAGCGCTACCAGCCGGCCGGCCCGCAGGCCGCCATCGCCGCCGGCATTGGCTTTGTCACCGAGGACCGCAAGCTGGAGGGGATCGTGCCGGACCTGTCGGTGCGGGAGAACCTGACGCTCGCCCTGCTGCCCGCGCTGAGCCGGGCCGGAATCGTGGACGAGAAGGCGCAGGCCGAGATCGTCGCGCGCTACATCGCCCAGCTCGGCATACGTTGCGCCGGGCCGGAGCAGCCCATTCGCCAGCTCTCCGGCGGTAACCAGCAGAAGGTGCTGCTGGCGCGCTGGCTGTGCATGGACCCGCAGCTGCTGATCCTGGACGAGCCGACCCGCGGCATCGACGTGGGCGCCAAGGCGGAAATCCAGGCGGTGATCCGCGGGCTGGCCGACGGCGGCCTCGCCGTGCTGATGGTCTCCTCGGAGGTGGAGGAGATCACCGAAGGCTCCGACCGCGCCTATGTCATGCGCGATGGCCGCATTGCCGCCGAGCTGGCCGGGGCGGCGCTCAACGAGGACGCCGTGCTCGACGCCATGGCGCATGGCGGGCTCGAGGTTGCCGATGCCTGACCTGGTGCTCCGCCTGCGGACCCGGCTGGAGCCGGGAGGCGGCTTAGGGCGTGGCGTGGCGTTGCTGGCGCGGCACGCTTCCCTGGCGGCGCTGCTGGCGCTGCTGGCGGTCAATGTCGTCCTCACCCCGCACTTCATCGCCTGGCAGACCCTGAGTGTGAACCTGACGCAGGTGACCACCACCATCATCGTGGCCATCGGCATGACGCTGGTGATCGCCACCGGCGGCATCGACCTGTCGGTCGGCTCCCTGATGGCGATCGCCGGGGTGCTGGCGCCGGCGATCTTCCTGGGCAAGCTCCTGGCGCTGCCCGCCTGGGCCGCGGTGCCGCTCGCGCTGGCGGTGCCGGTCGCCGTCACGGGGGCGCTCGGCTGGTGCAACGGGCTGCTGGTGACGCGCTTTGCGGTGCAGCCGATCGTGGCGACGCTGATCCTGTTCATCGCCGGCCGCGGATTGGCGCAGGTGGCGACCAACGGCCAGTTGCAGACCTTCTCCGTGCCGTCGTTTCAGGTCATCGGCCTGGGCCAGGTCGCGGGCGTGCCGGTGCAGGCGCTGCTGATGCTGGCCATCGCGGCGGCGGCAGCCTGGATGATGCGGCGCACGGTTTTCGGCCGCCACGTGCTCGCGGTGGGCGGCAACGAGCGGGCGTCACGCCTGGCCGGCATCCCGGTCGGCCGGGTGAAGCGGACCGTCTATGCCGCGAGCGGGCTGTGCGCCGGCCTGGCGGGGTTGATCGTCATCGCCATCAACTCGTCTTCGGACTCCAACGCCGTGGGCCTGGGCATGGAGCTGGACGCCATCGCCGCCGTCGCGGTCGGCGGCACCCTGCTCAGCGGCGGCCGAGCTTCCATCGTCGGCACGGTGATTGGCGCGCTGATCATCCAGCTGGTGCGCTACATGCTGCTGGCCAACGGCGTGCCGGACGCGGCCGCCATGGTGGCCAAGGCCGGCCTGATCGTCGTGGCGGTGGGGCTGCAGCGGCAGGGCCGCCGCGCGTGACACCCACGCCGCGCACCAGGGGCTTGAGCGTAGCCCGCTACGGGGTCGTGGCCGCGCTGGCGCTGCTGACGCTGTTTGGCGCGCTGCGCTACGATCATTTCCTCGGCCTGTTCAACGTGGCGAGCTTCCTGCGCTACAACGCGATGTTCGCACTGGTGTCGCTCGGCATGGCGTTCGTCATCATGACGGGCGGCATCGACCTGTCGGTGGGTGCCGTGGCCGCGCTCGGCAGCGTGGCCGCCGCCCTCGCCTCGCCGTACGGGCTGGGCGCTGGCCTGGCCGCGGGCCTGGCGGCGGGGCTGGCCGTGGGCCTGCTGAACGGCCTGCTGATCGTGCGGTTAGAGATCGTCCCGTTTATCGCCACCCTGGCCACTATGCTGGCCGCGCGGGGCACGGCGCTGCTGCTGGCGGGCAACCAGTCGGTTCCGGTGTCGTATGACACGGCGTTCACCGAGATCGGACAGAACGACTTGGCCGGCCTGCCGGTGCCGGCCTGGATCGCGCTCGGGGCCTTCCTGGCCGGGTCGGTGCTGCTGAACCTGACCGCGTTCGGCCGCACCGTGCTCGCGGTCGGCGGCAACGAGGATGCGACGCGCCTGATGGGCCTGCCGGCAGACCGGGTGAAGCTGGCCGCCTATGCCGGCAGCGGCGCGCTGGCCGGGCTGGCGGGCGTGATCCTGGCGGCCCAGTTCGGCGCCGGGCAGCCGGTGGAGGGGGCGGGCTGGGAGCTGTTCGCCATCTCGGCCGTGGTGGTCGGCGGCACGCTGCTGACCGGCGGCGAAGGCTCGGTCGCCACCACGCTGGCAGGCGCGCTGCTGCTGGGTTTGATTCTCAACATCCTGAACTTCGAGAACGGGCGCGGCTGGATCAGCCTGTCGGCCTACTGGCAATCGGTGATCCGCGGCTTGTTCCTGCTGGCCGTCGTGCTCATGCAGACCCGGCTCACGTCGCGCAAGCCGGTGGCGGGTCCGGCCTGACCGCCCGCCGCTCCGCCTCGGCGAACAGCCCGTCCAGCCCCGTCGCCAGGCCGCCCATCACCTGGTCCATCTGCCAGCGCCCCAGCTTGCGGTAGCTCTCGAAGCGGCTTTCCGTGAACCATTGCTCCAGCGTGCTGTTGTGCGGGAAGCTCGCATCCGAGAGACCATAGGCGCGCACGTCCGCCGGGATGCCGGGCAGGAAGCTCGGCTTGAGATAGATAAGCACGCCCTGCATCGCCTCCCCGTTTCCACCCGGGACCGCTGGATAGGCGATGTCTCCGATGGCGAAGCCTAGCGCGTCCTCAGCCTGCGCCGGGTCCTGCGCGATGGTGGTGCGGGAGAAGATGCGCATCGCGCGCATGGTTACTTCAGCGCCGAGGTCGATCCTCGCCTTGCGGATGGCGTTGCCCAGGTCGAAGAACGCACAGCCGCCATCCTCGCCCGCGTCCACCAGCATGATTTGGCGGCAGCGGCGACGCAGCATCTCGTACAGGCCGAGATTCTCGAAATGCCCGCCATCCGACAGGTACACCGCCTGCCGCGCGTCGCTGGAGGTGCCGACCAGCTCGTTGAGGATGGCGAGGATGGAGTTGTCCGGCTTGGCGAGGCGAATTTGCTCGGCGGTGGCGGTGGCCGGGTTGGGCAGCCAGACGCCGAGGCGGACGTTGAACAGCGTCATAACGAACGCCGTCAGCCGCGAGGAGTGGTAACCCCAGTTGGGGCTGGCCGCAGCGCCCGACACCGTCAGCATGTTGCCGAGATGCACGCCCTCGCGACTTCGGCCGATGTCGAAGCTGTTTTCCATCCCGGCATAGCCCTCAGTGCTCACGAAGGCGCCAAGCGGCCCGGCCGCGTCCTGCATCCCGCCTCCCGGCTTGCGCAACGAGGCCGCGCCGCAGCGCAGCGGCGTCGCGGTGAAGCTCTCGGCCTTGCGCTCGGACCAGGCGGTGTTGCTGGTCGAGGTCACGTTGAGCGTCATGTTGATCACCGGGAACAGGCGCTGCCCTGCGGCGGCCGCGCGCAGCCGCTTGAGCGGTGAGTTGTCCGCCGGGTCGAACCCGGTGAACGGGTCGGGGTCGCGGCGACCGCGGGCGGAGCCCAGGAAGGCGCGGGTCAGCCGGTTGCGGTAGAAGGCGTGCAGCGAGAAGCGGTTGACGTTGATGCCGCCGAACAGCGCCACCAGCGCCACGAGCGCCATGGCCAGGATGGCTTGCAGGCCGAGCACCCGGGCCTGCGACGCGCCGGCCCCCACCGTATGGGCCTGAATCTGGCCCAGGCCGGTTTGCAGCAGGCTGCCGGCGACGGCGAACAGCCCAGCCGCGAAGGCCGCGCAGAGCCCGTCCAGCACGGCCGTCCGCCAGGTTAGCGCGCGCGCCACCAGCGCCTCGATCTGCGCGGACAGCACCTTGCCGAGCCACGCGACCGCGCCGCCCAGCAGCGTCGTGCCGGCGGTGGCTAGCAGCAGGGGCGAGCCTTGCAGCGACCCGTTCGCCGCCGTTCGCGGCTGCACCAGCAAGCCGAACAGCGGTGGGAACTCCAGGCAGCACAGCGCCAGCGCCGTCCAGATCATGCCGACCTGCAGCAGGATGCCGCTGACCCGGGCCAGCCATTCCCGGTCCAAGTCCGCCAGCAGCGCCTCGCGGCGGAAGCCGACGAAGAACGTCGTTTGCAGCACGTGCAGGACGAGCAGGCCGAGCGGGAGCAGCAAGGCCAACCCTGTCGCGGCATCCGGCAGCAGCCGTGCGGCGGATGAGTGAAGCGAGCCGCCGGGCGCTGCAAGCCGCAGCCCGAACCAGGTCAGCCCCGCCGTGCAGAGCGTGGCGGCGCACCAGCGCAGGGCATTCGCCCGGTACAGCGCCCGCAGCGTCCCGCTCGCGCTCAAGGCCCAGGCCAGGCCGTATCCCGCCGCTGCCGCCGCGGCATAGAGCCCCGGGATCACCCACTCTTCAAGCGCCAGCCCGCTGGCATGGCCGGAGGGCGCTGCGTGCTGCCGAAATCCATATCCAGCCGAAACCGGGATGAGCAGCGACCAGGCCACCGCTGGAACAATCATCTGCCAGCCGATGCGGCAAGGCGTCGCAAACTCCGGCGGCGGACCGGCGCGCTGGCTCGGCAGCAGCGTGCAGCCGCGCCAGGCCGCCAGGAATAGCGCAAGGCTCCCGGCCGCCAGGCAGGCGATGTCCGCCTCGCTACTGTCCTGGGCCGCGGCGATGGCCGTCCGGTCGATCACCGGCAGGAGCGCCAGCAGCAGGAACAGCGGGGTGAACACCATCCAGTTCAGGATCAGGTTGCGTGCGTAGAGCGCGACGGCGGCCCAGGCGTCGAACGAGAGCGGGCCGGCTTGCGGGGTAAGGTAGTTCGTGTAGGCCCGCAGCCGCCGCAGCGGCTCGAAGCCGGACGCGGCCAGGCTGTCCTGGAACGCGCCCATCCCGCCCGGCGCAGCCTCGGCAGCCGCCGTGTGCAGCCAGCCAGCGATGTATCCCCCGCCGGACACGGTGGACAGGTAATCGAACGCGTTGAGCAGCCGCCGCTCCGCCAGGGATTGCACCACGCCAAGGCAGAAAGCGGCGCTGCGGATGCCGCCGCCCGACAGGCAGAGCGCCGTGAGCCCCAGCCGGTCCGCGCAGTCAGCGGCAGCGCCACCCCCGGATGCCTCCCCGGCCCCGCGACGCTGCGCGATGGCGCCGAACTCCTCCAGCAGCATGGCGTCCGTCCCGGCCGTGTCCGCCCGCTCGCTGTTGGGGTACGCCCCGAACGGCAGCAGCCGCCGCAGCCTTGCCAGCAGCCCGGGATTGAGCGGCGGACCGGCCATGCCTCAAGCCTTCCGGCCGCGCTCCACCCGCCGGGCCGCCCCCGGATAGACTCCGAGCACCCGGATTTCCCGGGAGAAGAAGCCCAGCTCCTCCAGGGCCAGCGCCAGGTTTGGGTGCTCCGGGTGGCCTTCCACGTCGCACAGGAACTGCGTCGCAGTGAACTCGCCGGCCAGCATGTAGCTTTCCAGCTTGGTCATGTTCACCCCGTTGGTGGCGAACCCGCCCAACCCCTTGTACAGCGCGGCCGGCACGTTGCGGACGCGGAAGACGAAGGTGGTCAGCGTGTTCGCCGCGTCCGGCGAGGGACGCTGCGGCTGGGCGGCGGCGATGTAGAACCGCGTGGTGTTGTGCGCCGAATCCTCCACGTTGGCCCGCAGCACCGCCAGCCCATAAAGCTCCGCCGCCAGCGCCGACGCGATCGCCGCATCCGCCGGGTCGCCCCGTTGGGCCACCATCTGCGCGGACCCGGCGGTGTCCGCCTCCACCACCGCCTGCGCGCCCAGCTCGCGGACGATGCGGCGCACCTGGCCCAGCGCCACCGCGTGGCTGTGCACCCGGCGCACCCCTGCCAGCGTGGCGCCCGGCAGTCCCAGCAGGCAGTGCTCCACGCGCTGGAAGTGCTCGCCCACGATGTGCAGGCCGCTGCCGGGCAGCATCGCATGGATGTCCGGCACCCGGCCGGCCAGGCTGTTCTCGCACGGCAGCATGGCCAACTCGGCCGCACCGGAGCGCACCGCGTCCATCGCGGCTTCGAACGTGTCGCACGGCAGCGTGGGCCGGCCGGGCAGGGCGGCGCGGCAGGCCAGGTCCGAGTAGGCGCCGGGCCGCCCCTGGAACGAGACCGTCATGCCAGCAGTGCCTGGGCGCGTTCGAGGTCGGCCGGGGTATCCACGCCGAACGGGCCGTGCGGCACCCGGGTGCAGGCGATCCGCATCCCCCCTTCCAGCGCGCGCAGCTGTTCCAGGCCTTCGCGCCGTTCCAGCGCGCTCGGCGGCAGCACCACGAACCGGGCCAGGGCGGCGCGGCGGAAGGCGTAGAGGCCGATGTGGTGCCAGAGCGGGCCATCGCCGGACGGCACCGGCGCGCGGGAGAAATACAGCGCGTTCGCCACCGCCGCCCCGTCCTCGAAGGCGCAGGCCGCCTTGACGAAGGATGGGTTGGCCGCTTCCTCCGCGCCGGTGATGGGCGTGACCAAGGTGGCGATGTCGATTGCCGGGTCCGCCAGCGGGGCGAGCACCGCCCGCAGCGTCGCCGGGTCCAGGGTGGGGGTGTCGCCTTGCACGTTCACCACGATGTCATGCCGCTTCTCCGGATCCAGCAGGGCGAGGGCGGCGTGCACCCGGTCGGAGCCGGAGGGCAGCGCCGGGTCGGTCAGCACGGCGGTGCCGCCGGCGTGCCGCACCACGTCGGCGATGGCCGCCTCCGCGCAGGCGACCGCCACCGGGCCGATCCCGGCGGCCTGGGCGCGGCGCAGCACGTGAACGATCATGGGCAGCCCGCCGATCAAGGCCAGTGGCTTGCCCGGCAGGCGGCTGGAGGCCATGCGGGCGGGGATGATGACGATTGGATCAAGCAAGGGAGGGGTTCAAAGGGGCGCTCGGCGTGTTGGCAAGGGGGGCGTCGCAGCTTAGGTATGCCCCCAGCCGGGCGCAAACCGCGCCGCAGCGATGGGAGTGCCGGTGCATGGTGCGAATGTTGGGCGTGATGCTGCTGGCGCTGGCGCCTGCTTGCGTGATGGCGCAGCAGCCGGGCGCCTCCCCGGGCACGCTGAAATCCATGCCCGGCAGCACGCAGGGCGCCATGGGGCAGGGCGGGGCGCAAGGCCAGCAGGTGGGCCAGCCCTCCGCCAACGAGAACCAGTCGCAGATGCAGACCAACAACTCGCAGCAGCCGCCGGGCGTGACCGTGCTGCCGCCCACCTCGGACTCGCAGAAGATGCCCAACCCGATGCCGGAGCTGTCGCGGTAGTCTTCTACGCGGCCATCGCGGCGGCCGAGGCCGCCGCGGATGCGGCGGGCGAGGCCATCCGCCCCTGGTTCCGCGCCGGGGCGGCCGCGGAGCTGAAGGGTGACGACAGCCCCGTCACCGTGGCTGACCGGGAGGCTGAGGCGGCCATGCGCGCGGTGCTGGCGGGCCGTTTTCCCGACCACGCCATCTTGGGTGAAGAGGGTGGCGAGGATCGCGCGGGCGCCCGGCATCGCTGGGTGCTGGACCCGATCGACGGCACCCGCGCCTTCATCACCGGGCGGCCGCAGTTCGGCACGTTGGTGGCGTTGTTGGACGGCGGCGTGCCTGTGCTCGGCCTGATCGACCAGCCCATCACCGGGGAGCGTTGGCTCGGCGTCCCGGGCCGGCCCACCCGGTTCCGCGGCGCGTATGGCCGCGCCGGCTGCCGGCCCTGCGCGGACCTGGCGCAGGCGGAGCTGAGCTGCACCTCGCCCGCGATCTTCCGCCCAGGCGAGGCGGTGCGCTGGGAACGGCTGGCCGCGGGCGTGCGCCGGGTGTCCTGGGGCGGCGACTGCTACGCCTACGGGTTGCTGGCGCTGGGGCAGATTGACGTGGTGGCGGAGGCGACGATGCAGCCATGGGACTGGGCGGCGCTGGTCCCCGTGGTGACGGGTGCCGGCGGCAGCATCACCGACTGGTCCGGCCGGCCGCTCCGCCCCGGCGGCGACGGCACCGTGCTGGCGCTGGGCGACCCGGCGCTGCTGCCCGCCGCATTGGCTACCTTAGGAAATCCCTCATGCGCCTGATCGCGTTGCTGGCCATGCTGCTGGCCGCCGCGCCAGCCGTGGCGGAGCCGACCTACGGCCTTTCGCTGCTCGGCACGCTGCAGCTGCCGCCGGACTACACGCACTTTCCCGATGTCGACCCGGACGCTCCCAAGGGTGGCGCCGTGTCGCTGGCGGCGGTCGGCAGTTTCGACAGCCTCAACCCGTTCATCATCCGCGGCTCGCCGGCCAGCGGCGTGGGCCGGGTGTGGGACACGCTGATGGTCGATGACCCGGACGAGCCACTGTCCACCGGCGCCTACGTCCACCTGGCGCAATCGGTCGAGGTGGCCGCGGACCACCGCTCTGTCACCTTCGTGCTGCGGCCGGAGGCGCGCTTCAGCGACGGCACGCCCGTGCTGGCCTCGGACGCCGTGTGGTCGTTCAACACGCTGCGGGAGCAGGGCCAGCCGCTCTACCGCACCTACTGGGCCGACGTGGCGGACGTGCAGGCGACGGACACGCGCACGGTGGTGTTCCACTTCAAGACCGACAGTAACCGCGAGCTGCCGCTGATCCTGGGGCAATTGGCGGTGCTGCCGGAGCATTGGTGGAAGGGGCGGGACTTCTCCGCCCCGCTGACCGACCCGCCGGTCGGCAGCGGCCCGTACCGGGTGGGCCGGGTTGAGTTCGGCAAAACCATCGAATATGAGCGCGTGCCGAACTGGTGGGCCGCTACCCTGCCGACCGGGCGCGGCCTGAACAACTTCGACACCATCCGCACCGAGTACTTCCGCGACCCGACGGTGGCGTTCGAGGCGTTCAAGGCCGGCCAGGTGGATTTCCGGGTGGAGAACGTCGCCAAGAACTGGGCCACCAGCTACGACTTCCCCGCCGCGCAGAAAGGGCTGGTGAAGCTGGAATCGCTGCCCGAACGCCTGCCGACCGGGATGCAGGCTTTCGCCATGAACACCCGCCGCCCCGTGTTCAGCGACATCCATGTCCGCCAGGCGATGGACGAGGTGTTCGACTTCCAATGGATGAACAAAAATCTGTTCTACGGCAGCTACACCCGCACTGAGAGCTATTTCAGCAGCAGCGAGTTCGCCTCCTCCGGCGTGCCGCAAGGCGCCGAGCTGGCCCTGCTCGAGCCGTACCGCGCCCAGCTGCCGCCCGAGCTGTTCACCACGCCGTTCGCCCTGCCGGTGACGGACGGCTCCGGCAACAACCGCGACGGGCTGCGCCGGGCGCTGGCCTTGCTGGAGCAGGCGGGCTGGACGGTGCACGACCGCAAGCTGGTCAACGCAGCCGGGCAGCAAATGAGCTTCGAAATCCTGCTGGACCAACCGGCATTCGAGCGCATAGGCCTGCCCTACGTGCAGTGGCTCGGCCGCCTTGGCATCGAGGTGCGGCTGCGCACCGTGGACCCGGCGCAGTACGAGAAGCGCATGGACGATCTGGATTTCGACATGGCGGAGGCAAGCGTCCCCGAAACGGAGTCGCTGGGCAACGAGCAGGTGGATTACTGGACCTGCCGCAGCGCCAGCCTGCCCGGCACGCGTAACCTCGCCGGCGTGTGCAGCCCCGTGGTGGACGCGATGGTGGCCAAGCTGCTGCAAGCCGCCGACCGCACCGACTTGGTCACGGTGGCGCACGCGCTGGACCGGGTGCTGCTGTGGGGCTGGTACATGGTGCCGCAGTGGCACGTGCAGGAGCTGCACGTCGCGTGTTGGAACCGTTTCGGCCACCCCAGCCAGCCGGTCCGCACCGGGCTCGACTTCGCCGCTTGGTGGGTGGACCCGGCGCTTGCCGCCGCCACGGACGCCGCGCGCGGTCGGTAATGGCAGCCTATTTGCTGCGCCGCCTGCTGCTGATCGTGCCGACGCTGTTCGGCATCATCACCATCAACTTCGCCGTGGTGCAGTTGGCGCCCGGTGGCCCGGTGGAACAGATGTTGGCCGACCTGCGCGGCCAGACGGACACGCTGAGCCGCGTGACCGGCGGCGGCTCGGACGTGATGCAGCCCGCCGACGCCCAAGCCGCCGGCGGCTACCGCGGCCGGCGCGGGCTGGACCCGCAGACCGTGGCGCAAATCCGCCACCAGTTCGGCTTCGACAAGCCAGCCCTCACGCGCTACTTCGAGATGATCGGCGCCTACCTGCGGTTCGACTTCGGCCGCTCCTTCTTCCGCGGCGACACGGTGCTGCACTTGGTGCTGCAACGCCTGCCGGTCAGCGTGTCGATCGGGCTGTGGTCCACCCTGCTGATCTACGCCGTGTCCATCCCGCTCGGCATCGCCAAGGCGGTGCGGGACGGCAGCCGATTCGACGTGGCGACCTCGGCGGCGGTGCTGGTGGGCTATGCGGTGCCGGGCTTCCTGTTCGCCATCCTGCTGGTGGTGCTGTTCGCCGGCGGCTCGTTCGTGGACTGGTTCCCGCTGCGGGGGCTGAGCAGCCAGGGCAGCGCCGCCTGGCCCTGGCCGCAGCGCGCCGCGGACTACGCCTGGCACATGGTGCTGCCCACGGTGGCGCTGGTTGCGGGCGGGTTCGCTAGCCTGACCATTCTGACCAAGAACTGCTTCATGGACGAGATCGGCAAGCAGTACGTGCTGACCGCGCGGGCGAAGGGCGCGGGCGAGGGCCGGGTGCTGTACGGCCACGTGTTCCGCAACGCGATGCTGCTGATCGTGGCCGGCTTTCCGGCGGCGTTCATCGGCATTCTGTTCTCCTCGGCACTGCTGGTGGAGATCATCTTCTCGCTGGACGGGCTGGGGCTGCTGGGGTTCGACAGCGCGATCCGGCGGGACTACCCGGTGATGTTCGGCACGTTGTACCTGTTCACGCTGCTCGGGCTGGTGATGCAGATCGTGGGGGACATGATGTACACCCTGGTCGATCCGCGGATCGACTTCGAGCGGCGGGAGTGACCCCGCTCAACCGACGCCGCCTCGCCATCTTCCGCGGCCACCGCCGGGGCTGGTGGTCCCTGTGGATTTTCCTAACCCTGTTCACCCTCTGCGCCGCCGCCGAGTTCGTCGCCAACGACCGCCCGTTGCTGGTCCGCTACGACGGCGCCTGGTTCGTCCCCGTGCTGCGCGACTACAGCGAGGATGCGTTCGGCCCCGACTTCCTGCCGCTGGAGGCCGACTACACCGACCCGGACCTCGCCAAGGCGATCAACGCGCGGGGCTGGATGCTCTGGCCCGCCGTGCCGTTCTCCTACGGCACCATCGTCAAGGGCCTGCCGTCCTCGCCGCCCACGCCGCCGTCCTGGCGCAACCCGCTGGGCACGGACGACGAGTCGCGGGACGTGCTGGCGCGGGTGATCTACGGCTTCCGCATCTCCGTGCTGTTCGGCTTCACCCTCACCATCGTTTCGTCGGTGGTCGGCATCGCCGCTGGGGCGGTGCAGGGATTTTACGGCGGACTGACGGACCTGCTGTTCCAGCGCTTCATCGAGGTCTGGTCGGGGATGCCGCAACTGTTCATGCTCATCATCCTGGCCTCCGTCATCACGCCGACTTTCTGGGTGCTGCTGGCCTTCCTGCTGGTGTTCTCCTGGATGGGGCTGACCGGCGTGGTGCGGGCGGAGTTCCTGCGCGGCCGCAACCTGGACTATGTTCGTGCAGCGCGAGCGCTGGGCGTGGGCGATGCCGCCATCATGGCGCGGCATATCCTGCCCAACGCGCTGGTGGCCACGCTCACCTTCCTACCGTTCATCCTGTCCGGCTCCGTCACGGTGCTGGCCAGCCTGGACTTCCTGGGCTTCGGCTTGCCGCCGGGTTCGCCGTCGCTGGGCGAGCTGGTCAACCAGGGCAAGAACAACCTGCAAGCGCCCTGGCTCGGCATCACCGCCTTCGTGGTGCTGGGCGGCATCCTGGTGCTGCTGATCTTCATCGGCGAGGCGGTGCGCGACGCGTTCGACCCGCGCAAGCAGCCGCGGTGAGCCTGCTTGCCGTTACGGACCTCACCATCCGCTTCGGCGCTGCCGCCGTCGTGGACCGCGCCAGCTTCACCGCCGCCCGCGGCGAGACCGTGGCCCTGGTCGGCGAGAGCGGCTCCGGCAAGTCGCTCACCGCGCTGGCCATCCTGCGCCTGCTGCCACCGGGCGCGCTCGCCACCGGGGCCGTCGCCCTGGACGGCACCGACATGCTGGCCGCCGCGCCGGAGCGGCTGCGCGCCATGCGCGGGCGCACCGCTGGGATGGTGTTCCAGGAGCCGATGACCAGTCTCAACCCGTTGCACCGCATCGGCCGCCAGGTCGGCGAGGCGATGGCGCTGCATGGCCGCCGCCCGACCCAGGCTGCCATCGTGGCGCTGCTGGATTCCTGCGGCTTTCCGGACGCCCAGCGGCTGGGCGCGCTGCCGCACCAGCTCTCGGGCGGGCAGCGCCAGCGCGTAATGATTGCCATGGCGCTCGCCAACGACCCCGCCCTGCTGATCGCGGACGAGCCGACCACGGCGCTGGACGTCACCATTCAGGCGCAAATCCTGGACTTGCTGGCCGAGCAGAAGGCCCGGCGCGGCCTCGCCCTGCTGCTGATCAGCCACGACCTGAGCGTGGTGCGCCGCCACGCCGACCGGGTCTGCGTGATGAAGGACGGCCGCATCGTGGAGCAGGGCTGCGCTGCCGCCGTGTTTGCCCGCCCCAGCCACCCCTACACGCGCATGCTGCTGGATGCTGAACCCGGCGGTCGGCCAGACCCGTTGCCCACCGCGTCCCCCATCCTGGCGCAGGCTACTGACATCCGGGTCGCCTTCGTTGGCCGCCGCGGCTTGTTCCGCCGGGCGGCGGCCACGGTGCGGGCGGTGGACGGCGTGTCCATCGCCATCCGGGAGGGCGAAACGGTCGGGCTGGTGGGGGAGAGCGGCTCCGGCAAATCGACCATGGGCCTGGCGCTACTGCGCCTCGTGCCCGCCTCCGGCCGGGTGGTGTTCGCCGGCACGGACTTGCAGTCGCTGACGCCTGCGGCCTTGCGCCGCCAGCGGGCGCAGATGCAGGTCGTGTTCCAGGACCCGTTCGGCAGCCTCTCCCCCCGCATGGCGGCGGGCGAGCTGGTGGCCGAGGGGCTGCGGGTGCACGAGCGCCTGCCGCCGGCCGCCCGCGCCGCCCGGGTCGCCGCCGCGCTGGCGGAGGTGGGACTGCCGGCGGACGCGGCGGAGCGGTATCCGCACGAGTTCAGCGGCGGGCAGCGCCAGCGCATCGCCATCGCCCGCGCCCTGGTGCTGCAACCGCGCCTGCTGGTGCTGGACGAACCCACCTCGGCGCTGGACCGGTCCGTGCAGGCGCAGATCGTGGCGCTGCTGCGCGACCTGCAACGGCGGCACGGGCTGGCCTACCTGTTCATCAGCCACGACCTGGCCGTGGTGCGCGCCCTGGCCCACCAAGTCGTGGTGCTGCGCGCCGGCCGGGTGGTGGAGCAAGGCCCGGCGGACGCGCTGTTCGCCGCCCCGCGCGAGCCGTACACCCGCGCGCTCATGGCCGCCGCGTTCAGCGCCCCAGCTGCGGCAGCCACACCGTGAACGTGGCGCCCCGGCCCTCGACGCTGTCGATCGCCAGCTGGCCGCGGTGGCGGTTGACGATGTGCTTCACGATGGCCAAACCCAGTCCGGTGCCGCCCACGGCGCGCGAGCGGCCGCGGTTCACCCGGTAGAACCGCTCAGTCAGCCGGGGCAGGTGTTCGCGCGGGATGCCGGCGCCGTCATCGGCCACCTTCACGACCACGCCGGGCCGCGCCGGCCAGCGCCCCCCGGCCAGCGCCACCGCGGCCGTGATCCACACCTCGCCGCCTTCGCGGCCGTATTTCAAGGCGTTGTCCAGCAGGTTCTGCAGCACCTGGCCCAGCTGGTCCTCGTCGCCCAGCACGGCGGGCAGGTCGGGCGGCACATCCAGGTGCATCCGGATGCCGCGCGCCTTCACCCGCGGCTCGAACGAGGCGGCGGTGAAGCGCAGCAGCTCGGCCAGCGCGACCTGGCCGGTGGGCGGGCGGTGCTCGGTCAGCTCGATGCGGGACAGGCTGAGCAGGTCGTCGATCAGCCGGTTCATCCGGGCTGCCTGCTCCGCCATGATCTGCAAGAAGCGGATTTGCGCCGGCGGGTCGTCGGCCGCCGGGCCGCGCAGTGTCTCGATGAAGCCGATTAGGCTGGCGAGCGGCGTGCGCAGCTCGTGGCTGGCATTGGCGACGAAATCGGCGCGCATCCGGTCCAGCGCACGCTCCTGCGTGCGGTCGGACAGCACGGCCGCCATGCCGCCCCCCGTCAGGCCGAAGACGTTGGCGTGCACATCCCGCGCAACCGGGACGGGCAAGGACAAATCCGCCTGCTGCGCCCTGCCGTGCGCGCCGAGCCGGTCCATGGCGGCGCGCAGTTCCGGATGGCGCAGCACCGCCGGCATCTCGGCGCCGAACGCCGCGTGGGCGGCGGCATTGGCCCGCAGCACGGCGCGGCCTGGGCCCAGCAGGATCAACGGGTCTGGCAGGGCTTCTAGGATGGCCTGCTCGGCCGCAAGCTGCACGGCCAGCTCCGCCGAGCGCTGCCCGAGCTGGCGGACGATGCGGTCGATGTCTCCGTTCATTCCAGGCTCGGAGCTTTGCCCGTCGGCGGCCCGGCGCAACGCCTCGGCGACGTGCCGCTGCTCCCCTTTCCAGCGCCGGGCGAACCCGGCGGCCGCCGCGATGTTCAGCGCCGCGACTGCCAACGCCGGTGTCAGCGCCAGCTCCCCGGCTGCCAGCAGCCCCAGCAGCCCCAGCAGCGGGACGGCTGCCAGCGCCGCGGTCAGCAGCACGGGGCGGGCGGTCAGCTGTTGGGCGCTGCGGCGCTGGGCGCGGGCTCCGCAAGGCGCGCGCCGCCGGGCTGCACGGAGAAGATCGCCAGGCCGCGCACCACCTGCCCGCCCGGCCGCAGCGCGAACGGCCCGTCCGCGCCGCGGAAGCCGCCCGGCTGGGTCAGCATCGCCGGGTTGCTGGCGGCGGTGCGGGCCAGTTGGGCAGCGTCGTAAGCGATGTCGGCAATGCCGGGGGGGGTCGAGCCGAAGCGGGCGGCGTAGGCCTGCTCGAACCCGGCGCGCGCCGCCGGGTCAGGCGCCGCATACCAGGCGCCGGTCAGCCCGCCGAGGTTGGCCGCCTCCCGCGCCCAGGTGGCCGGGCCGATCACCTGCACGTCCGGCGGGGCGACGCCGTATTTCGCCAGGCTGGCGGCGGCGGTGCGCAGGCCCGGGCCGCTCTCCGCCAGCAATAGGCTGTCGAATGGCGGCGGCGTCAGCGGGGCGGCGGGCGCGGGCGGGGCGGCCGGATCGGGGTCCGGCACGGCCAGGTCGGCGGCCGAGGCTTGCCGGGCGGCATAGTCGGACACGCTTTTCAGGGCCGTGTCGAATTGCGGCAGGCGGCCGTTCGGGTAGCGCTTGATGCTGGGCGCGGGGTCGCCGGCGGCCGTCGCGGCCGCGGTCAGCCCGTTGGCCAGGGCGTTGCCGAACGCGTTGTCCGGCAGCACGGCGGCCACGCGGGCTTTGCCGGCCGCGGTGAGCGCCTGCACCAGCCGGGCCGCCTGCTGCTGCGGCGTGATGCCGAGCGCCCAAACGCCGGGGCGGCCCTGCCCCTGGTCCGAGGTGAAGGCCAGGACCGGCGTGCCCGGCGCCGCGGCGGCCACCGCGGCGGTCTCCGGCGCGGTCAACGGGCCGATGATGAGCGTGTCCCCGGCCGCCACCGCCCCCTGCGCCGCGGCCGTGGCGCCGGCGGGCGTGCCCAGCGTGTCCCGCACGTCCGGTTGCGGGCCGTCCGGGCCGAGCGCAAGCTGCACCGCGTTCAGCAGGTCCCGCCCGAGTGCGGCGTTCGGCCCGGTCAGCGGCAGTAGGGCGGCGATCTTGACGGGCGGCGCGGCGGCCGGGATCGCCGCGCTCACCGGCGCAGGTCCCGGCTGGACGCAGCCGGCCAGCAACAGGGGACCAAGGAGCAGCAGTGGAACAGCGTGGCGCATCGCGGTCAGCACTCCGATGGATGTGACGGAGGACCCGCCCGGGGAGCAGGCCAGCCTGCTGCCCGATTCAATACGGGGCCAGCTTGTGCTGGTTTCCACGCCGATCGGCAACCTCGGCGACATCAGCCAGCGGGCGCTGGACGCGCTGCGGGCGGCCGACCTGCTGCTGTGCGAGGACACCCGGGTCACGGCGCGGCTGCTGTCGGCCTACGGCATCCACGCCGCCGCCTCCCCGTTGCACGACCACAACGAGGAGGGCCGCATCCCGGCGCTGCTGGACGCGGTGCGCGGCGGCAAGCGGGTGGTGCTGGTGTCGGACGCGGGCACCCCCCTGGTGAGCGACCCCGGCTTTCGCCTGGTGCGCGCGGCGCTGGCGGTGGGGCTGCCGGTGGGGGCGGTGCCCGGCGCCAACGCAGCCGTCATGGCTCTGGTGCTGAGCGGCCTGCCGCCGCAGCCCTTCCTGTTCCTGGGCTTCCCGCCGCCCCGCTCCGCCGCACGCGCCGCCGCGTTCGGCCGCCTGCGCGCCGCCGAGCGGGCCGGGCTGGACGCCACGCTGCTGTGGCACGAAGCGCCGCACCGCCTGGCCGAGATGCTGGCCGACCTGCACGCCGCGTTCGGCGATCGCCCGGCAGCCGTGGCGCGGGAGCTGACCAAGCGGTTCGAGGAGGTGCGGCGGGACGGCCTGGCGGCCCTGGCCGCGCACTACGCCGCCCAGCCGGCGCGCGGCGAGATCACGGTGGCGGTCGGCCCGGCCCCGCCGGAGTCGGAGGACGCCGAGGCGCTGGACGCCCAGCTGCGTGCCGCCTTGGCGTCCAGCAGCGTCAAGGACGCGGCGGCGCTGGTGGCCGGCTCCACCGGGCTGCCCCGGCGCGTGGTTTATGCCCGGGCGCTGGAGCTAAGCCAGGAGTAGGGTTCAGCGCACGTTGATGCTGACGACATCCCGCACGTCCCGCCCCAGCCGCTTGTCGCCGGGGATGGCGAGGCGGGGCTGGTCCAGCGCCGCGCCGTTCCCCTCGGTGGCGAGGATCACCGCCTTGCCCTCGAACTCCGGGTCGATCTCCCCCAGTGCCAGGGTGGCAGTGTAGCCGTCCTTGCCGATGATGGTGACCACCTGGCCGACGCGGTTGTGGAAGTTGGCGTCGATCGCGCCGGCCTTCTGCAACACGTCCCACAGCGTCGGGCCGCGCATCTGCACCGCCGCTCCATGCTCGGCCGGGAGCGTCACGGCGGACCCGGCGGGGAGGGCCTGTAGATCGGCCAGGGACAGCTGCAAAGGCTCCCCGGCGCTGTCCGCCGTGGAGATGCGCACCGGGTCCGCTTTCACAGCCAAGGGAAACGCCAGCAGGGCGGCAAGCAGCAGGCGGGTCATGGGCGGTGCTCCGGGAAGCTACAGAACCAGGGCGGGCAGCAGCGCGTCCAGCCGCAGCCGCCCCTCCGCCGTGGCCGTGAGGTGGCCCGGCGCGTGCACCACGTAACCTGCCGCCACTGCCTGGGCCAGCACGTCCGCGTCCAGCACGTCTGTGAGCGCGAGGCCGGTGCGGCGGGCGAAGCGGGCGGCGTCGATGCCCTCGTGCAGGCGCAGGCCCATCAGCAGCATCTCCCGTGCGCGGTCGGCGGGGATGATGGCCTCCTCGGCCGTGCTGCCGTGGCCGTCGCGTTCCACCCGCTCGGCCCACGGCTCCGGCGCACGGTGGCGCCGGGTGGCGATCAGCTGCTGGCCGAACAGCAGCCGACCATGCGCGCCGGGCCCGATGCCGGCGTAGTCGCCATAGCGCCAGTAGGCGAGGTTATGCCGGCTCTCCGAACCCGGCGCTGCGTAATTGGACACTTCGTATTGCTGCAATCCATGGGCCGCGGCGGCCTCGGCGGTGGCCTCATACAGCGCGGCGGCGGCGTCCTCGTCCGGCAGGGCCAGCTCGCCCCGGCGATGCTGCGCCTCGAACGCGGTGCCGGGCTCGATGGTGAGCTGGTAGAGCGAGAGGTGATCCGCCGCCAGCGCGAGCGCGCGGTCCAACTCCGTCCGCCAGGCAGCGAGGCTTTGCCCAGGACGCGCGTAGATCAGGTCGAACGACAGGCGGGGGAAGATGCGCCGCGCCGTTTCCAGCGCCGCGATGGCCTGGGCCGCGGAGTGCTGCCGGCCCAGGCGGCGCAACGACTCGTCCTCCAGGCTCTGCACGCCGAGCGAGGCGCGGTTGACCCCGGCGTCCCGGAACGCGGCCAGCCGCCCCGCCTCCACGCTGGTGGGGTTAGCTTCGAGGGTGATTTCCAGGTCGGGTGCCGGGTCGAACAGGCGGCGCGCGTCGTCGATCAGGGCGGCGGCGGTGCCGGGGTCCATGAGGCTGGGGGTGCCGCCGCCGAAGAAGATGGAGCCGAGCGGGCGGCGTCCGAGCCGGGCGGCCTCCCAGGCCAGCTCGGCGCGCAGGGCGGCGGCGAAACGGGCTTGCGGAATGGCGTCGCGGACGTGGCTGTTGAAATCGCAGTATGGGCACTTGGTGAGGCAGAACGGCCAGTGGATGTAGAGGGCGAGAGGGTCGGCCATGGGGCGGATATGGGTGGGGCTGGCGGGTTTGTGGGGCGTAAGCTGCTTGCCATCGCAGGTGACAGCGCCATTCAAGGACAAGCGAATGCTGCCAGAGTTATTAAGAAGGCTGCGGAAGTATTTTCCGCCCTATTTGATTGAGGTCGCCGACCGCATCTCATAATTTTTTCTCAAATGAATGTACTGGCGGAACACGCATGTTGAGAAACAACAATTCAACTAACTCTGAATATCAATCAACTTCACACAGCTTACATCTTGGATGAATTGAAGTAAATACAGATCTTGGCTTAAATCAGACTGTGAGTAACTGAAACCCAAAATCACACCCCGCATCCGCCTGCGTCACTGCGTCCAGATACAATCGCAAATACCCCCGCTTCTCCTCAGCCATCCTTGCCGGCGCCACCCACTCCCGCCGCCGCTGCACCAACTCCGCTTCCGCCACCAGCACCTCCACCCGCCGCCCCGCCACGTCCAGCCGCACCAGGTCCCCCGTCCGCACCAGCGCCAACGGCCCGCCCAGCGCCGCCTCGGGCACCACGTGCAGCACCACCGTGCCGAACGCCGTGCCGCTCATCCGCGCGTCGGACACGCGCACCATGTCCTTCACCCCCGCCCGCGCCAGCTTCTTCGGAATCGGCAGGTAGCCGGCCTCCGGCATGCCCGGGGCGCCCTTCGGCCCGGCGTAGCGCAGCACCAGCACGCTGTCCGCGTCCACGTCGAGCGCCGGGTCGTCGATGCGGGCGGCTAGGTCGGCCACGCCGTCGAACACCACGGCGCGGCCGGTGTGCTGCAGCAGCGCCGGGGTGGCCGCGCCGAACTTGATCACGGCGCTGCCGGGGGCGAGGTTGCCGCGCAGCACGGCCAGGCCGCCCACCGGGAACACCGGCTGCGCCCGGGGGCGGATCACCGTCTGGCCGGGCACGTCCTCCGCCGCGTCCATCGCATCCTGCACCGTGCCGCCCGTCACCACCCGGGCGGTGCCGTCCAGCAAGCCGCCCAGCTCGCGCATCAGCCGGGGCAGGCCGCCGGCCCAGTGGAAATCCTCCATGTAATGCTCGCCGGTAGGCTTCAGGTCGATCAGCACCGGCACCTCGCGGCCCAGCCGGTCGAACGCGTCCAGGTCGAGCGTGAGGCCGCGCCGCCCGGCGATGGCGCAGAGGTGGATCAAGCCGTTGGTGCTGCCGCCGATTGCTTGCAGCACCACCTGCGCGTTGCGGAACGCGGCCGGGGTCAGGAGGTCGGCGGGGCGGCGTCCCTCGGCGTCGATGGCGGCCACGGCGGCCGCCCCCGACTGCTCGGCGCAGCGCAGGCGGTCGGCATGGGTGGCGGGGATGGTGGCTGACCCGGGCAGGGCCATGCCCAGCGCCTCGGCGAGGCAGGCCATGGTGCTGGCGGTGCCCATCACCATGCAGGTGCCCGGCGTCGGCGCCAGGCGGCCGTTGATGGCGTCCATCTCGGCCTCAGTGAACTCCCCGGCACGGTGCCGCGCCCAGAAGCGGCGGCAGTCGGTGCAGGCGCCCAACAGCTCGCCCTTGTGGTGGCCCACCAGCATCGGGCCGGTCACCAGCTGCACCACGGGGATGTCCAGGCTGGCGGCAGCCATCAGCTGGGCTGGCACGGTCTTGTCGCAGCCGCCCAGCATCAGCACGGCGTCCATCGGCTGCGCGCGGCACATCTCCTCCGTGTCCATGGCGGCCAGGTTGCGCAGGAACATGCTGGTGGGGTGGGCGAAGCTCTCGTGGATCGAGATGGTTGGGAACGGCATCGGCAGCCCGCCGGCCAGCAGGATGCCGCGCTTGGCCGCCTCCACCATCTGCGGCATGGTGCCATGGCAGGCGTTGTAGGCGCTGGAGGTATCGACGATGCCCACGATCGGGCGGTCCAGCGCGTCGTCCGAGTAGCCCATCGCCTTGATGAAGGCCCGGCGCAGGAACAGGCTGAACCCGTCATCGCCGTAGCTGGTCAGGCCCTTGCGTAATCCGCTCGCCATCGGCGCATCCCCCCATGCCTGCCCGCGTTTATGCACAAGCCGGGCAGGGGAGGGCAAAGGCGATGATGAAGGAGGCAATCTACGGCGGCGTGAACGCGGCGGTGCTGACGGCCATGCACCCGGATCTCTCGCCCGACCTGGACCGCACCGCCGCGCACGGGCGCTGGCTGCTGGCCAACGGCTGCAACGGCCTGGCCGTGCTCGGCACCACGGGCGAGGCCAACAGCATCGGCGTCTCCGAGCGTATGGAGCTGATGGACGGCCTGGTCGCCCGCGGCCTGCCGCCGGCCCGGCTGCTGCCCGGCACCGGCACCTCGGCGCTGACCGACACGGTGGCGCTGTCCCGCCACGCTGCCAGCCTGGGCTGCCCCGGCGTGCTCGTGCTGCCGCCGTTCTTCTACAAGGAGCCCAGCGAGGACGGGCTGTTCGCCTACTTCTCCGAGGTGGTCCAGCGCCTCGGCGGCGCGACGCAGCTTTACCTCTACCATTTCCCCGCCCACTCGGCGGTGCCGATCACGGTGTCGCTGATTGCCCGGCTGCTGCGGGCCTATCCGGGCGCGGTGCGCGGCCTCAAGGACAGCAGCGGCGATTTCGCCAACACGCGCAGCTACGTGGACCACTTCGCCGCGGACGAGTTCGAGGTGTACTGCGGCGATGACGGCGCGCTGCACAGCCTGCTGCAAGCGGGCGGCGCCGGGTGCATCACGGCGGCATCCAACGTCGGCTGCGCGCTGGGCGGCCAGGTGTATGCCCACTGGGACGACGAAGCGGGGCGGCAGGCGCAGGTCACGCTGTCCGCCATCCGCCAGGCGGTCAGCTCGGCCGCGCTGATCCCCGGGCTGAAGGCACTGGTGGCGCGGCACACGGGCGACGCCGGGTGGGACGTGATGCGTCCGCCGCATCTGCCGTTGGGCGAGGCGGCACGGGCCAAGCTGTTCGCGGCGTTCGATGCGTGCGGCGTGACGTTGGCGAAGGCGGCCTGAGGCCCGCTCAGCCCCGCCCCACGAACGGCATCTCCGTCGCCATTACCGTGAGCGTCAGGATGTTGGCGTCCAGCGGCAACGACGCCATCAGCGCCACCGAGCGCGCCACGTTCGCCACGTCCATCACCGGCTCCGCCGCCATCGTGCCGTTCGCCTGCGCAACGCCCGCGGCCATCCGCGCCGTCATGGCCGTGCCCGCGTTGCCAATGTCCACCTGACCGCAGGCGATGCCGTAGGCCCGGCCATCCAGCGCGATCGTCTTGGTCAGGCCGGACACGCCGTGCTTGGTCGCCGTGTAGGGCGCCGAGCCCGGCCGCGGCGCGTGGGCCGAGATGGAACCGTTGTTGATGATCCGCCCGCCCTGCGGCCGCTGGTCCCGCATCATGCGGAACGCGCCGCGTGCCACGCGAAACGCGCCGGACAGGTTGACCGCCACCACGCCGTCCCACTGCTCGTCCGTCAGATCGCCGAAGTTGGTCGCGGGCGCATTGCCGCCGGCGTTGTTGAACAGCACGTCCAGCCGGCCCCAGGCCTGCGCAAGCGTGGCGAACAACGCCGCCACGGAGGCCGGGTCCGCCACGTCCGTCGGCACGATCAGGGCCGCGGCGTCGGCCAGGGCCGCAGTCTCCTCCAGCGTTTCCCGCCGCCGTCCGGCCAGCGCCACCGTGAAGCCGTCCCGGGCCAGCGCCAGGGCGCATGCCCGGCCAATGCCGCCGCCGGCGCCGGTGACCAATGCGGTGCGTTCCATCCTGCCCTCCTCCCGGTTGCCGCGGCTGACCCTAGCCTCGGCCAGGCACGGCAGCCAGCTTGCTGCGGCTACCAGCTCGACAGCGCGGCGCGCTTCCAGGTGTTGGCGGCCACGCAGTCATACTGGTAATTCGCGTCGAACGTCGTCTGCCCGGCCGTGCAAGGCGCGCTGCTGCTGGCGGGGGTCGCCATGTCGATGCGGAAGGCGCCCTGCGGATGCACCGCGCCGCCGGCGGCGCCCGCCAAGTTGAGGTCGGTGGCGGCGGCGTTCAGCACCTGCACGCTGTAGGGCTGGCCTGCCGTGCCGGGGCTGAGCTGCAGGTAGCCGCTGGCGTTGGCGGGCGCCACCTGCTTGGTCACCAACGCCCCGTTGGAAATGCCGATCAGCCCGCTGCCGCCCTTGTCCTGCATCAGCAGGCCGATGGCGCTGTCGGACCCCACCGAGTTCATCGCGATGTAGCCGCCGGAGGGAGCGCCCGTGATCTCCAGGAAGTCGGCCGCGTTCGCCGGGTTGCTCAGCTCCAGCACCGGGCTGCCGCGGTCGGCGAACTGGATCGTGCTGCTGCCCGCGTCGTAGGTCAGCCAATCAGCGCCCAGATGGGTCTTGCCCGGGTTGCCCTCGCCGTCGCCCCAAGCGCCATTGAAATAGATCTTCTGCCCCGCCTGCATCGCTACTGCCGCGTCGATGCTGGTCGCGATCTCGGTGAAGTCCAACCCGATGCGCCACTTGCCCATCACCTCATAGGCCGCGTCGCACGCGACGGAGCCGTTGCAGGTGACGAAGTCGTTGACCCAGTGGTTGTTGCTGTCCTGCACGTAGGAGAACACGGCGCCGCTGGCCGTGGCCGTGGCAGCGTTGCTGAGCGTGAGCGTCGTGCCGCTGAGGGCCGTGATGGTGACGCCCGCCGGGATGCCCGGCCCGGTAACGGTCTGCCCTGCGGCCAAGCCCGTCACGCTGGATGCGGCCAGGCTGGCCGACCCGGCGGTGGTGCTGCCGGTGAACGTCAGGCGCAGCGGGATGTTGGACGCCGTGGCGCTGGCCGCCGCGGACAGGATGACGGCGCTGTACTGGCTGTTCAACGACGCGATGGTGGCGCCGGCCGGGATGCCCGCGCCGGCCACGCTCTGCCCCGCCACGAGCTTGGCCAGCGTGCCGACGGGCACGGCGACGACGGTGGACCCGGCGGTGGTCGAGCCCTGGAAGCTGCCAATGGCGGCGAAGCTCGTGTTGCGCGAGTAGCCCATGGTGCGGCCGACTGCCGCCACGTCGTTGCCGCCGTCGCCGAAGTGCCACTCGCTGTGCTGCAAGTACTGGTTGGGCGCCAGCGCGGTGACGTCGCCTGCCTCCCAGGAGCAGCCCGGGTTGGCCAGCCAATCGGTGGTGGCCGCCCCGCCGGCGGCGGTGGGCACGCCCGCGCACAGCAGCTCACCCTCGTTCAGGATCATGTCGCCCTGGCCGTTCTGCTGCGCCACGATGCGGTTGTAGGCGGCACCGGTGCGTCCGTCATTGGTAGTGGCGGACTGGTTCCAGCCGCTGCTGTTGTTGAAGAACGCCTGGTGCGGGATGGCGCCGGGCATGTACTGGTAGCCGTGTGCCGGCTGGCCCAGCGTGTGGCCGCCATTGCCGTCGGCGATGAAGAACTCCTCCGCGCCGAACACGTGGGCGTAGTTCCACTTGCCCCAGCACTGGAAACTGGCGGTGCACGGGTCGTTCTGGTTGGTGGCGGCATTCCAGCTCGCCGGGTTCGGGTTGGCCGTGACGCCGGAGGCCATGGGGCCGCGCGGCGTGCCGGTGGAGTCCATGACCTTGCCCGGCCCGATGAACGTGCCGAACGGCGCCAGCGGCAGGGCCGCGGTGGGCGCGTTGCAGACCCGTCCGTCCGGGATGGCGACGTGGCGGCCGCTGGCGGCGGCGGCGGCCACGGCGGCGCTGTCATCGCTCACGCCGTCGCAGGCGGCGCCGAAATCCAGCACCGAAAGCTGGTCGGACAGCTTGGCCGTCAGCGGGCGCGCCACCGTAGCCCCCGTAGGCTGCACGCTCAGGCCGCCCAGTGGAACCGGACCCAGTTGCGCCCAGGCCGGCAAGGCAGTCAGCAGAAGAGCGGCTGCGGCAGGCAACCTGCGAAAGATCATGGTTTGTTCTCCAGGGTCGGGCACCCTACGACACGATGGGGGACGTATCCAATCGTCATGATCGCTTCCATCCGCCCGCTGCGCCGGGATCACGCTGATTTACCGCGTTTGGGTGCCTTGGCGCCGCATGAAGAAGCGCATCGTTATCCCGGCCGGCCCACCTCGACCGTGACGTGCGACAGGGCAGGGAAGCGCGCGAGCAGGCGGCGGTAATGCTCGGGCCCCCGCGCGCCATCAGCTGTGGCGACGGCGACGATCGCCCCGAGATGGCCTGGTCCGAGACGCCACAGATGCAGGTCGGTCACCCGGCCGCCCTCTGCTTCCACGGCCTGCCGCATGGCGTCGGCGGCATGCGGGTCCGGCACCATGTCGAGCAGGATAGCGCCGGTGTCGCGGACCAGCCCGTAGGACCAGCTCGCGATCACGCAGGCGCCGACCAGGCCGGCGAGCGGATCCATCCACAGCCAGCCGAAGCCACGCGCCAGCACCAGCCCGACGATCACCAGCACCGACACGGCGGCATCCGCCACGACGTGGACGATCGCGGCCCGCATGTTGTTGTCGCGGTGCGCGGCCTGGTTCCCGTTATGGCCGTGCCCGTGCTCCTCGAAGGCCACAGGATAGTCGTCGCCGCCGAGGCGCAGATGCGCCACGAACTGGTGCGGCTCGGGGATCGTCTCGGCGCTTTCCAGCCAACCGCCCCGGTCCCGCATGGCGAACACCTGGCGCGCGCCGTCCGCCCGCACCGTCTCGATGGTTGCGGCGGCGCAGATCGTGCCGCCCGGCTGCGGCCGCAGCTGGAACACCGGGGCCACGCCGTCCTCGAACACGCGCAAGGCCAGGGGGCCGTCCGGCGTCGCGATGCTCTGCGCCTCGTCGTGGTCTTTATGCCCATGGCCGTGTCCATGGTGGTGGCCGCCGCCGAGCAGCCAAACGCTGGCCACGTTCACGGCCAGCCCAAGGGTTGCGATCGGGATGGCCTCGTTGAACCGGATCGGCACGGGGGCGAACAGCCGGCTGACCGCCTCGCAGCCGATCAGCAGCGCGATCATCGCCAGCACGACCGCGCTGGTAAAGCCGGCCAGGTCGCCCAGCTTGCCTGTGCCGAAGCTGAACCGGGGATCGTGCGCGTAACGGCGGGCGTAGCGGTAAGCCAGCGCCGCCAGCAGCAGCGCGCCCGCGTGGGTGCTCATGTGCAGCCCGTCCGCGACCAGGGCGATGGACCCGAAGGCGAGGCCGCCCACGATCTCCAGCACCATCATCGCCCCGCACAACCCAATGACCCACCAGGTCCGATGTTCGGACTCCTCGTGTCCTGCGCCCAGGAAGACGTGGCTGTGGCCCGGCGTGGTGGCGGAGGCGAGTATGCCGTCCATGTCAGTCTCTCACTTCAGGTCGGTGCGAACAGCTGCACTGTCTTTGTAGCATAGGGGTGCCCCCTATGCCATTGAGTCCGGTGAGAGTGAGGGTCAGGGCGCGTCCGGGAGCTTGCAGGCGCTCTTGCGCTCGCTGTAGCGGTCCACGAGATAGTCAGCCCGGTCCCGCAGCAGCAGCGTGAACCGCAGCAGCTCCTCCATCACGTCCACCACGCGGTCGTAGTTGGCGGACGGCTTCATGCGCCCGGCCGCGTCGAACTGCTCGTAGGCGCGCGGCACGCTCGACTGGTTCGGGATGGTGACCATCCGCATCCAGCGCCCGAGCAGCCGCAGCGTGTTCACCGCGTTGAAGCTCTGCGACCCGCCCGACACCTGCATCACGGCCAAGGTGCGCCCCTGGGTCGGGCGCACCGAGCCATCCTCCAAGGGCAGCCAGTCGATCTGGTTCTTGAACACGCCCGTCACCGCGCCGTGGACCTCGGGGGAGCACCAGACCTGGCCTTCGGACCACAGCGACAATGCGCGAAGTTCCCGTACCTTAGGGTGGTCCTTGGGCACGCTGTTGGCCATCGGCAGCTCGCGCGGGTCGAAGCTGCGGGTCTCGGCGCCCATGGCGCGCAGCAGCCGGTCGGCCTCCTCGACCAGCAGTCGGCTGTAGGAACGCGTCCGCAGCGAGCCGTGGAGCAGCAGGATGCGGGGCGGGTGCTGCGCCCGCATGACCGGTTCCAGCCGGGCGGCATCGGGCGGGGCCAGCAGGTCAGGATGCAGCGCCGGCATCGGGTCCGCGCTCATGCCGGCCCCAGCAACGGCAGCCAGGCCGCGAGGGCGGCCAGCGCCAGCAACAGCACGGGCGGAGTGATGGCCAAGCCGACGCGCATGTACTGTCCCCAGGTGATTGTGATGCCCTTGGCGCCCAGCACGTGCAGCCAGAGCAGGGTGGCGAGGCTGCCGATGGGCGTGAACTTCGGCCCCAGGTCGCAGCCGATGACGTTGGCATACACCATCAGCTCGCGCGTGGCGGCGGGGATGGCGTGCGCCTGTTCGATCGACAATGCGCCGATTAGGACGCCGGGCATGTTGTTCATCACCGAGGATAGCAGCGCCGCGCCGAAGCCGGTGCCGACCGTCGCGGCCCAGGGTCCCTGGCCTGACAGCCAGCTTAGCGCCGTGGCGAGGTGATCCGTCAGCCCGGCGTTCCGCAAGCCGTAAACGACGAGGTACATGCCCAGCGAGAACACCACGATTTGCCAGGGCGCCCCGCGCAGGACCTTGCCGACCGGCACCACGGCCCCCCGGCCGCCCTGGAACCAGCGCCCGGCCAGGGCCAACAGCACGAGCGCCGCAGCCCCCGTCACGGCTGCAACCGGCACACCCAGCGGTGCGAGGACGAAATAGGCCGCGAGCAGCAGGCCCAGCAGCGGAAGCGCGGCCCGGAACACCGTTCGGTCCCGGATCGCGCTTGCCGGCGTTTCGAGGTGCGCGACCGCATACCGCGCTGGCACTTCGCGCCGGTAGAAGCCCCACAGCACCGCCAGCGTCGCCGCCAAGGCCACCAGATCGACCGGCGCCATCACCGCGGCGTAGCGGTTGAACGTCACGCTGAAATAGTTGGCGCTGACGATGTTGACCAGGTTGGAGATGATCAGCGGCAAGCTTGTGGTGTCCGCCACGAAGCCGGTCGCCATCACGAAGGCGAGCGTCGCGGCCGGCGGAAACTCCAACCGCAGCAGGATCGCCACCACGATCGGCGTCAGCAACAGCGCCGCCCCGTCATTGGCGAAGAACGCCGCGATGACTGCGCCGAGCACCACGACCAAGGGGAACAGCCGCCGGCCGTTGCCGCGCCCCCAGCGGGCGACGTGCAGCGCCGCCCATTGGAAGAAGCCCGCCTCGTCCAGCAAGAGCGAGATGACGATCAACGCGACAAAGGTGAACGTCGCGTCCCACACGATGCGCCAGACCACGGGCACGTCGGCCCAGCCGATCACGCCCGTCAGCAGCGCCAGGGCGGCGCCGGCCATGGCGCTCCAGCCGATGCCCAGGCCGCGAGGCTGCCAGATGACAAGCGCGAGGGTGGCGAGAAAGATGCTGAGCGCCATCATGGCGCCTCAGCTGACCCGGCGGCCAGCGGCGTCGATCACGGCCGCACCATCCTCTTTGACGAAGGCGGCAAGCGGGGCCGGCAGGATGTGCAGCACCGCCTCGGAGGGGCGGCAGAGCCTCACGCCGGATGGCGTCACGACCAGCGGCCGGTTGATGAGAATGGGGTGCGCCATCATGGCGTCGATCAGCTGGTCATCGGTCAACGCCGGGTCAGCCAGGCCCAGCTCCGCGTAGGGCGTGCCTTTCTCCCGCAGCAGTCCGCGCGGGGTCAGCCCGGCACGGGCGATGAGCTGCGCGAGCAGCGCGCGGACGGGCGGGGTTTTGAGGTATTCGATGACATGGGGCTCCAGGCCGGCGTTGCGGATCATCGCCAGAGTGTTGCGGGACGTGCCGCATGCAGGGTTGTGATAGATGACCACGTCCATGGCTTCGGTCATTGCAGGGCCTTCCCGGGCGGGCAGCAGGGCACGAGGTCGGCGACGAGTGGAACGCACAGCTCGGGACGGCCGCCGCAGCAATCCTTGGCCAGGAACAGCATCATCGCGCGCAGCTGGGCCAGGTCGGCCCGGTAGATGATGGCGCGGCTGCGCCGCTCGGACTGGACCAGGCCGGCGCGCGCCAGGATCGCGAGATGCGTTGACAGGGTGTTCTGCGGCACGTCGAGCTGACGGGCGATCTCGCCAGCCGGCAGCCCTTCCGGTTCGTGGCGCACGAGCAGCCGGAACGTGTCCAGGCGGGTGCCTTGCGCGAGCGATCCGAGGGCGCGGATGGCAGCCAAATTATCCATGTATCGAGAATAAAAGATATGTTGCCGCGTGTCCAGCAAGGGAGGCTCATTCAGTCGGGCGGGATGGCGCCGCGGCCAGAAATGCCGGAAAACACGCCGCGCCGCCGTCCTCGGGCGGGACCATGCAAAGGATCATCCTATGACGGGCGACAACCGGAACCTGACACGTCGGACGCTCGGCCTAGCAGCGGCTGCCGCGCTGGCCAGCCTCCCGGCTTGGGGCGAACCGGTGGCCGATGCCTCGGAGCGCTACCGGCCCCGAGTGCACTACACGCCCCGCGTGGGATTCATGAACGACCCGAACGGGCTGATTCACCATGACGGCGAATGGCACCTGTACTATCAGTACAACCCATTTGGCACCCGCAGCGCGCACGTGCACTGGGGTCATGCGGTCAGCCCCGACCTGCTGCACTGGCAGGAACTGCCGCCTGCGCTGGGCGACACGGAGGCCGGGGAGCCGTTCAGCGGCAGCGCCGTGTTCGACGCCGGCAACACGAGCCGCCTGTTCCCGGCAGGGGAGCCTGGCCTGGTGGCCGTCTTCACCCGCGCCACGCCGGAATACCAGCGCCAGGACATCGCTTGCAGCATCGACCGCGGACGCAGCTTCGCCCTGTACGATGGCAACCCGGTGCTGGAGCGTGGCAGCAACTCCTTCCGTGACCCCAAGGTGTTCTGGCATGAGCCGACGCAGCGTTGGATCATGGCGGTGGTTGCGGCCCGCGAACACCGGGTGCTGTTCTATGCCTCCGCCAACCTGACCCAGTGGCAGGAAGTCGGCAGCTTCAGCCAGCCCGGCATCGAGGGCGTGGAATATGAGTGTCCGAACCTCGTGCTCATGCCAGTCGAGGGCGGTGGCCTGAAGTGGGTGTTGTTCGTGTCTGTCAACACGGGCCCGGACAAGGACAGCCCCGTGCAGTATTTTGTCGGCGGGTTCGACGGGCAGCGCTTCATGGCGGATGACCCGGAGACGCGCTACGTCGATTTCGGCAAGGACTTCTATGCGATGCAGGTCTTCGCGGACGCGCCGGGTGACCGCCCGGTGGCGATGGCATGGGCCGGCTGCTGGCCATACTGCGACGACCTGCCGACCGGCGCGTGGCGCGGCGTCATGACGCTGCCGCGGCAGCTGTCGCTGCGCCAGGCCGCGGATGGCTGCCGCCTCGTGCAGGCGTTCGCACCTTTGGAGGCCGTGCGCGGAGCCGCCATCCCTGTCCGTCTGGGGGAGGGCGGCCTCGCCACGGCCACCCTGCCGCCGGGAGCGGCGGTGGAGGTGCGGGTGCGGCTGACCGTGGACGCAGGCGCTGCCACCCTGGCGTTCCGCAACGGCGCGGGCGAGGCGCTGACGGTCGGGTTCGACCAAGGCAGCGGACGGCTCAGCGTCGCGCGCGGCGGCACGCACGGCTTCAAGCACCAGCATTTCACCGACATCCTCACGGCGGCCCGCCCACCTGGCACACGGGAGGTGGACCTGCACCTGGTGCTGGACCGCTGCACGCTGGAGGTGATCGGCTTCGACGGCGAAACGTCCGGCACGTTCCTGCACTTCTTCGCGACGCCTCCTGACCAGCTTGTCGTGCAGGGAACGGAGGCGGTGCGGCTGGGCGCGATGCAGGTGACGGAACTGGTGTGACGAGCAAGCTCAGGGCTCTGCCTCGAACCCTGCCAGAGGACGGGGTCCCCTGACACCCTCATGGGAACGCGAAGGTCAGCGATGAGGGGTTAGTGCCGGCCGACGAACCCACCTGCCGGTGCAGCCATGCGGGGCGCGAGCACGACGCCAGGGCGCAAGCCGCCCGATGCCGTCGGGCCCGGCCGCGCCAATCCCAGCGGCGTCACGAACGCGCGCTGAAACGGCACGACGCCTGGCATGAAGCGGGACCGCGCGCCGTTGAGGTCGGAGCGCGGGACGACCGCCTGGGTGAACACCTCCGGCGCACGCGGCCCTGCCGGGCTGCCAAGGACAGCCGGAGCATGAAATGCCGCGGAGTTGCCGGAACCCGCCGGCCCGTTGAACACGCGCGGCCCGCGCGGCGCTTCCGGGCCAGGAAGGCCGGGTGGGTGGAACTCCGCCACCTGCCGGAGGGCCTCGCCGTGCGGCAGCCCCCGCAGCCCGCTTCCCCCGGGATGGAACCGGTCAAGGTGGCTGCGGAAGCGCTCCGGCGCGGCGTGCCAGCGGTGCAGCCGATCGAAGAAGCCGAAGCCCAGCACGGCATCGTAGAAGAAGAACACCGGCCCGCCATCGATCAGCGCCACCGGAACGCCGGCCTCGTAGCTGATGCCGTCCCCGGCATCGCCCGGAGCATAGGCGCAGCAGGGCGGAGTGAATTGCGCCAGCGGCAGCTGGCTCAGGACTTGTTGCTGCGAGTCGAACCAGTATCCGCTCTTGGCGGCCATCGCCTGGGTCTGATCCGCCCGGTATTCCGCCGTGGCATCCGGGCCGACCCGGGCCAGGCCTTCGAGCAACGCCACGGTGGCGATGTCCGTTCCGTCGGGCAGCACGCAGACGTAGTGGCCGCTCTCGTCCTGTTGCTGGCAGCTCAGGCGGTTGCCATGGGAGGCGATCTCGTTCTGCAGTTGCAGGGTATAGTACTGCGCGTCGAAACCGATCAAGCCGCTCAGCAGGAACATCCGGCCGTCGCCCAGGAGTTCTGCGGTGGTCCGCACCGTGGGCGCCTGCACGATCACGGGGGCGGGTGGCAGGCCGGCCCAGATGCCGACATGGGCCGCCTGCGCCGCGGCTTCCTGCTCGCGGTAGCTGGCCGGCGAATCGGCGACCGTTTCCGCAGCGCCGTTTGCCAGCGCTGTCTCAGCCACATCGAGCCCCGTCGGCATCAGGCACGCATACGTGCCGCCGTCGTGCGGCTTGCAGGTCACGCGGTCCCCGTTGTCGGTGACAAACGACTGCAATCCGCGTGCAGGGTCGCCGGCCCAGCCCTTAATGCCGAACAGCGTGACGCTCGTGTCGCCGCCCTTGAGGTGAGCGGTGTCGATCACGGTCGGATGGTTGAGGAGTACGGGGGCCGGCGCAACGGCAGGGTCCATCACCGGGTTGCTGGAGAGCCCGGGTGCTTGAGCGTGAGCGCCGGACGCGAGCATGGCGACCGCGGCGACCCACCGGCCCAACAGCCACAAACGGAAGCCCTTTGGCGTCCGTGTTCCAATCATGGCGAAGTTCCCTGCTGGCCGGTAGGCCTTACCCGGCAACGTCTTGCCGCTGCAGATGGTCAGCTGGGCCCGCCGCGTCACCCAGCCTCGCCGGGAGCCATCGATAATCTAGCGATCGTGATCGAGCTCGAAGCCGCCTTTTGGCCAATCATGCCACGGCCAGAGTTCAGGCAGCCGCAGACGGCTGGCCGAGAGGCTTGGGTCTGCCTCAGCTTTCGGGTGCCAGCTTGTCCTGCGTTCGAGTGGCGAAGTCCCCGGCGTCGTGGCGCTCGTGCAACTGGCTGGACGGCTCGCCGGAGATGCGGTTGACCATGCGGCCACGCTGCACCGCCGGGCGCGCCGCGATCCCCTCGGCCCAGCGCTGCACATGCGCGTAATCCTGCACTTGCAGGAAGGTGCCCGAAGCGCCGTAGAGCAGCCCCTTCGCCAGGCCGCCGTACCAGGGCCACACTGCGATGTCGGCGATCGTGTAGTCCTGCCCCGCCAGGTACGCGTGGTCCGCCAGCCGCCGGTCCAGCACGTCGAGCTGGCGTTTCACCTCCATCGCGAACCGGTCGATGGCGTATTCGATCTTGGTCGGGGCGTAAGCGTAAAAGTGCCCGAATCCGCCGCCGAGGTAGGGCGCGCTGCCCATCTGCCAGAACAGCCAGGACAGGCATTCGGCGCGCCCCGCCGGGTCCGCCGGCAAGAACGCGCCGAACTTCTCGGCCAGGTGCAGCAGGATCGCGCCCGACTCGAACACCCGGATCGGCGCCGGCCCGCTGCGGTCCATCAGCGCGGGGATTTTCGAGTTGGGGTTCACCGCCACGAAGCCGCTGCCGAACTGCTCGCCGTCGATGCGGATCAGCCAGGCGTCGTACTCCGCCCCGCGATGGCCGAGTTCCAGCAGCTCCTCCAGCATCACCGTGACCTTCACCCCGTTCGGCGTGGCCAGCGAGTAGAGCTGCAAGGGATGGCGGCCGACCGGCAGCTCCTTGTCGTGCGTAGCACCGGCGACTGGGCGGTTGGTGGAGGCGAACCGGCCGCCCGTCCCCTGCTTCCAAGTCCAGATGTCAGGCGGCGTGTAGTCGGACGGGTCGCTCATGGCTCAGCTCCGGCTGCAATGGGTGGTGCGGCGGCGCCCGGCTCGGGACGTGCGCCGCCCCACGTAGTCATTCCGACCCGGGCGCGCCAGGGTAGCCGACCGCCGTGGCCGATTGCCGTGGCCGCCCGGCGTCTGCCATGGTCGGCCAAGCCCGGGCGGCTGGGAGGTGCGATGAAGACCGCGACACGGCCAGGGCTGGACGCCGCGCAGGACGCCAGCCTGGTCGCCTTCTATGCGGGCATGAGCCTGCCGGAGCGGCGCACCTTCTGGGCGTGCGCCGCCGGCTGGGCGCTCGACGGCATGGACTTCATGATTTACCCGCTGGTCATCGGCGTCATCATGCACCAGTGGTCGATAGAGCCGGGGCAGGCGGGGCTGGCCGCCACGGCGACCCTGCTGGCGTCAGCGGTGGGCGGCTGGGGCGCCGGGCTCCTGGCCGACCGGGTCGGCCGGGTGCGGACCTTGCAGGTCACGGTGGTCTGGTTCTCCCTGTTCAGCCTGCTCTGCGCCTTCGCTCAGAACTTCGGCCAGCTGATCGTGCTGCGCGCCCTGCTCGGCTTCGGCTTCGGCGGCGAGTGGGCGGCCGGCGCGGTGCTGATGGGCGAGACCATCCGTGCGCAGTATCGCGGCCGGGCCGTGGGGTGCGTGCAATCGGCCTGGGCGGTGGGATGGGCTGTGGCGGTGCTGGGCCAGGCGGTCATCGTCTCCGTGCTGCCGCCCGAGCTGGCGTGGCGGGCGATGTTCGCGCTCGGCTGCCTGCCGGCGCTGCTGGTGTTCTATCTCCGGCGCTACGTGCAGGAGCCCGAGATCGCCGCCGCCGCCCGCGCGGAGCTGGCCCGCAGCGGCGCCAGCCCCGGCCTGGGCCGCATCTTCGCGCCCGGTCTGCTGCGCACGACGCTGCTCGCCTCGCTGCTCAGCATGGGGGCGCAAGGCGGCTACTACGCCATCACCACCTGGTTGCCGCAGTTCCTGCGCACCACCCGGGGGCTGACGGTGCTCAACTCGACCGGCTACCTCGCCGTGCTGATCAGCGGCAGCTTCGCGGGCTACCTCACGGGCGCATGGCTCGCGGACCGGATCGGGCGGCGGCCGTTGTTCATGATCTTCTCCGCCGGCGCGGTGGCGCTGGTGCTGGCCTATACCCAGCTCGACATCGGCAACGGCGCGATGCTCGTGCTCGGCTTCCCGCTCGGCTTCTTCGCCAGCGGCTACTTCTCCGGCATGGGGCCGTTCCTGACCGAGATCTATCCCACCGCCGTGCGCGGCTCGGGGCAGGGATTCTGCTATAATTTCGGCCGCGGCATGGGCGCGCTGTTCCCGGCGCTGGTGGGCTACCTGTCACAGGCCATGCCGCTGGCCGACGCCATGGGCCTGTTCGCCGCCGCGGCCTACGGGCTGTTCTTCGTCGCCGCGCTGCTGCTGCCCGAAACGCGCGGCCGGGTGCTGGTGGCCGATGCCTGACATCCCGGATTGTCCCGGCCCGGACCCACGGCCGCGCCGTCCGGCCCGCTACACGTTGCCGCCGGGTGCGGTGGACGCCCACGCCCACGTCATCGGCGCGCCGCCTGGCCATCCGTTCAACCCGGCGCGCAGCTACACCCCGCCCGCCGCCCGGCTCGACGCCTACCTGCACATGCTGGACGCCGTGGGAATGGACTACGGCGTGCTGGTGCAGGTGAGCGTGCACGGCACGGACAACCGCTTGCTGGTGCAGGCCCTGCGCGCCTGTCCGGCGCGCCTGCGCGGCATCGCCGTGGTGCCACTCGGCCTGCCAGACCGGGCGTATGCCGCCCTGCGGGACGCCGGGGTCGTCGGCCTGCGGCTGAACGTGTTGTTCGGCGGCGGCATCGGGCTGGCCCGGCTTGAGGAATACGGCGCGCTGTGCCGCGAGCTGGGTTGGCACCTGCAATTCTTGCTGGACGCCCGCTCGCTGCCCGAGCTGGCGCCGCGCCTGGCCCGGCTGCCCGTGCCGTACGTCATCGACCACATGGGCCACATCCCGGTTTCGGCGGGACTGCATGGGCCCGGATTCCAGGCGCTGCTGTCCTTGATGCAGGGTGGTGCGTGCTGGGTGAAGCTGTCGGGCGCGTATCGCACGTCGGAGGCCGGGCTGCCTTGGCAGGACACCACGCCGTTCGCGCGGGCCTTGCTCGCGGCCGGTCCGGAGCGTTGCGTGTGGGGGTCGGACTGGCCGCACGTCGCGACCTATGGGCCGATGCCGAACGTGGGCGAGCTGCTCGACCTGCTGGCCGATTGGGCGCCTGACCCGGCGCAGCGCCAGGCGGTGCTGGTGGACAACCCAAGCCGCCTTTACGGATTCCCCGCCCAGGCTTGATCCTGCGCCTTGCTAGGCCGGCACCACCAGCGCCTGCGATGCCGCCTGAAGGATTTGGCTCTGCAGCCATTGGTGCTGACGCCCGTTTTTGGCCGCCATGTCGGCGAGGACGGTCACGAAACCCTCGTCGCGCAGCGCGGCCGCGGCTTGGCGCAGGATGACCAGCGAAGACTGGCTCTCACCCACCAGCACCAGCAGGGCCTGCAAGTCACGCAACTGGCCGAAGCCGGTGGAGGTGGGGCGGCGACGCACCAGCTTGCCCAGGCGGTTCGGGTCGCCCGCCTGCTGCTGGCCGTAGCGCCCGGCGAATGGGCCGAGGCCAGCTGCCGCATCACGCGACCAGCCGGCGAAGAGGGCGCATTGCCGGCCCATGTCGGGCAGCCCCGGATGGTTGGAAGCCGCCTGCCCGAAGGCCTGCGCCAGCTGCTCCTCGTTGGCGCGCAACAGGCCGATGTAGTCGCCGACATGCGGCCGCGGCGCGGCGGTCGTGGCCTTCTTGGCCGCAGCGGCCGCGGCGGCGAGCACGCCCGGGCGCGTCTTGGCCGTGGCTTCGGGTGGGGGAACCGGCATCGTCGCCCTTTCCAGCTTGACCGCCGCGGACTTGGCGATCGGTTGCTTGCTGACCGGATCGCAGGCGAACAGCGTGAGTTCGTTGGCGGCCTGCGCGTGCTCCGGGTCGTCCCAGTAGCCGTAGTGGAACGGGATGAAGACCTGCCCCGCCTCGATGTCGGTGATCCGCGCCGGGGCTTCCAGCGCGCCGCGCCGCGAGGTCACTCGAAGCCTGTCGCCGTCCACCACCCAAAGCCGCAGCGCGTCGAACAGCGAGACCTCGACGTACACGCCCGGGTCGGCGGCGTTGAGCTCGGGCGAGCGGCCGGTCTTGGTGCGGGTGTGGAACTGGTGCAGCACCCGGCCCGTGGTCAGCCGGAGCGGGTAGAACTCGTCCGGCGGCTCGGGCGGCGGCTGGTGGTGCGCCGCCTTGATGAGCGCGCGGCCAGCCGGGTCAAGCGCGCGGTAGGCCTCCGGCGTGACCTCGGCGCCGGTCAGCAAATCGTGGCCGTACGAGGAGCAGAGATCCGGGTCGGTCCGGAACACGTGGTCCTCATACAGCCGCACCGTCCCGTCTGGATGCGACGCGTTGCAGGGCCAGGGGATGCCGGACCCCTCTGCCAGCTTGGCGTAGGACAGCCCCGTGTAGTCGCAGGGGCGGCCGCGGGAGCATTCCTTCCAAGCCTCGAACGCCTCCTCCGGCGTATGCCATTTCACGAGCGGCGCGCCGTCCTGGTCGCGGAAGTCCATCCGCCGTGCATAGTCGAGGAAGATGTCGAAGTCCGACCGCGCCTCGCCGGGCGGCTCGACCGCCTGGTTGCTCAGGTGGACGGTGCGGTCGAAGTTGGTGAACGTGCCGGTCTTCTCCGCCCAGATTGCCGCTGGCAGCACCACGTCGGCGAGCTGCGCAGTCTCGGTCATGAAGGCGTCCTGCACCACCAGGAACAGCTCCGGCTTGCCAAGGATGGCGCGGATGCGGGCGAGGTCGGGCAGGGAGACGGCCGGGTTGGTGCCCTGGACCCACAGCATCCGCAGCGTGCCGGCCTCGGCATGGTGGAACATGTCGAGCGCGTGCGTGCCCGGCTGCCAGTGCGGGATGTGCTGCGCCGGCACGTTCCACAGCCGCGCCAGCTCCGCAACTTGCGCCGGGTCCTGCCGGTTGCGGAAGCCGCTGAGATCCTCATAGACGCCGCACTCGCGGGTGTTCTGCGCGCTGGGCTGGCCGTTCATCTGCAGGATGCCGCAGCCCGGCCGTCCGATCAAGCCGCGCACGAGGTGGATGTTGTTGACTTGGCAGGCCGCCGCGGTCGCCTGGTTGCTCTGATAGACGCCTTGCAAGCAGGTGGAAACCAGCGAGGGCGCCTCGCCCAGCAGGCGGGCCGCCTCGCGCAAATCGGCCTCTGGCACCCCGGTGAGCTGCTGCACGCGCGCTGGCGGATACTCCGCCACGACCGTGCGCAGCGCGTCGAAGCCTAGTGTGTGCTGGCCGATGAAATCCCCATCAGTGTGCCCGTCCTGGACGAGCAGGTGCAGCAGCCCGTTCAGCAGCGCCACGTTGGTGCCGGGATGGGGCGCCAGCCAGACATCGGCTTCGGCCGCCGTGGGCGTGCGCCGCGGGTCCACCACCACCACCTTGGGCGGGTTCGGGCCGCGGCGGCGGTCCAGCACGCGCATCCACATCACCGTGTCCGTCAGCGCCACGTTGTGGCCGACGTGGAACAGGCAGGCGGTGCTGTCGATGTCCTCCACGCTGCCGGGCTGGCCGTCGGCGCCGAAGCTCTCCTTCAGCGCGGCTGAGGCGGTCGCGGTGCACAGCCGGATGTTGCCGTCCATGTGCGGCGTGCCGAGGCCGGCCTTCCCGATCAGCGCCAGCGTGTAGTACTCCTCCAGCAGCAGCTGCCCGCTGCTGTAGAACCCGATGGCGCCGCTGGTGAACCGGTCCTGCACCTCGCGCGTCCGCCGCACGATCAGGTCCATCGCCTCGTCCCAGCTCGCTTCGCGCATCCGGCCGCCCTCGCGGATCAGCGGGTGCAGCAGGCGGTCCGGGCTGGCGTTCGCGACCCAGCCGTGCAGCCCCTTGGGGCCGAGGCGGCCGCGGTTGCTCCGGTCGGCGGCCCGGCCCCGCACCCCCACCATCCGCCCGTCCTTGACCCCGATGTCCAGCGCGCAGGCGTTGGAGCAGAGCACGCAGGCCGACTGCACCCAGCGGTCCGGCTCGGCCAGGGTGCGCTCGTCGCTGCGGGCGGGCCATTGCCCTTCGCCCTCGAACGGGGTGCGGTCGCCCCATGTGTCGGCGATGCTGTCGCGGGTGGTCGTCAAGTGGGGTCGTCCCAATGATGCCCTTGGACGAATGGGCCTCCCGCACCCCCGCGCCAAGTCGGGGCGCCCTCCCGCAACGGGGCTGTAACTCTATTTTACGTCCGCCCGGAAGTCAGGGGTTGAACCGCTCCAGCACGTAGCGCAGCCCGTGCGGATCGACCGCGTAGCGTTCGGATGCCAGCTCCCAGGAGTAGTGCGACACGGGACCGGTGAACAGCCAGGTGAACGGCTGGCCCGCCAGCGCCGCCAAGTCCCAGAAAAAGTGATCCGCAAGTCCCGGGTCGATCATCGTCACCCGGCACTCTGCCGGCGCGAACAGCATGTTGGTCAGCCCCGCCCCCAGCGGGCCGGCGATGTGGCTGGCCTGGGCGAACAGCGCCACCTGGTCGGCGAACCCCATGGTGCCGGGATGCACCGTCTCGAAGCCGTGCGCCTCCAGAATGGCCCGTGCCTCCGCGGCGTTGCCGAGGCTGCGGTGGTCGGTGCCGGGCCGCTCGACGTAGAGGCGCCGGTTGGGCCGCGGCGTCACGCCCAGGCAGGACCGCACCAGGTCCCGCCACGCCAGCAGCGTCGCGGACTTGCGCGTGTTGTGCTGGGAAACCGGGCCTATGTACACCAGGTCCTGCACCTCGGTCAGCCGGTGCAGCGGGTCGAACGCCAGCTCGGCGCGGAGGCCGAGACGCTCCAGCAACAGGGCGATGAGGGGCGCGAAGGCGGCCATGCCCTCCGGCAGCAGCAGCCGCACGTCCTGCAAGCCGGACCGGCCCAAATTGACCAGCTTGGGCAGGATCTCCACGATTGTGTGCCCGTAGTTCTGCGCCCCCGCCTTGGCGATCACCACCGTCGGCCGGCTGCTCGGGTGCAGCCGCGCCACGTCTGCGTCCCGCACGCGTTGCAGCAGCGTGGCCAGCGCCGCATCCGCTCCCGGCCAGTCCACCACGGAGGGGGCAAGCCACGCGTCCTCCGCCGTCAGCACGAACTGGCCCTCGAACACGTGCGCCCGGTCGAGCCGCAGCAGGTACTCCGCCGGGCACGCCGCCTCACGCTGGCGGATGACGTTGTAGAAATACGCCAGCAGGTCAGGGTCCGGGCACCAGCAGCCGGCCAGGGCGGGGGGCGCCCGGCGGTAGCTGTGCGCCGGGTGCAGGATCATGGCGCCGGGCGGGACGCCAGCAGGCGGGGCATCATGGTCCATGATTGATCCTGATCACCCCGCGAGCGCGTCCGGCGCCTCGCGCTCCAGCCAATGGTAGAGGCTGTTGCCCTCGACCTGGAAGGGGTCGTCGAAGAACGCCGCCAGGTCCGGACGGCTGCGGTAGAAACGGCGGGTGGCCTTGGCGACCGGCTGTTCGTTGGAAAACTGTGCGTAGGCCCAGTGATGCTTCGGCATGCCCGGCAGCGCGAGGCGCGCCAGCTCGCGCTTGTACCACTGCCACACCTCGAACACCTCCGAGCTGCCGGCATAGCGCTCCGTCATCACGTCCCCGGCGGCGCCGATCTTGGTGAAATGGTAGAACTTCAGCGGCGAGCCGTTGACCAGGATGTCGCCGCCGCTGAACCGCAGGGTGCGGCGGCTGAGGTTCCAGCTCGCCACGTTGCAGCCCGGGTCCCGCTCGACGTGCACCCGCTCGAACAGGCCTGGCACCAGATCGCAGTATTTCTGGTCGGTGAACAGCCCGGCCGCGACGTCGTCGTAGCAGGCCCGGTGCAGTTGGCTGGCCCACCAGGCGGCGAAGGCGCAGCCTACGCCGTCGTTGCGCACCGCAACGAAGCCGAGGTTGTAGATGCCGTATTGCAACGAGGTCCGCTCGTTGTCCAGCACCGCCTGCGCCGCCTCGTTCGGCTCGCACTGGTGCGGCGTGAGCACGACGGAGGCCGTGTCCAGCCGCGCCGCGACCGCGTCCAGCGGGTGGAACACGGCGATGTCCGGGTCCAGGTAGATCACCTTTTGCCATCCGGCCTCCAGCAGCTCGACCAGCATCTGGCCCTTCACCGCCGTGCACGCCTCCACCACATCGTGCTTGAACATCCAGGCGTCGAAGCGCGGGATGCGCAGATGGTCGGCCTGCACCACGCGGTCGAACTCGGCCAGCGCCGCGAGCAGGGCCGCATTCGCCTCCAGGCCCGGCGGCGGCTTGTCCACCATCACCGCGTGGATCGCCCAGTCCGGGTGCGCCTGCCGCAGCGAGTGGACCAGGATGCGCGCGCGCGCCAGGTAGCTGTAGGTGAAGCTGGTGTAGCAGCACACGGCGCCGGGCTTGCTGAGCGGGTCGGGGGCGCCTGTGTTCATGCGTGCGTCTCTTTGTTTGTTCCTGGACATACGTCTGTCGGACGGCAGGCACCGCCCGCTATAACGCGCCGCCGCCGCCGCCGGCAACGCAGTGCAGGCTTGAACTCCCTCCGGCCCCCGCTACGGTGCTCGGGGAGGCGGACGATGGCTGACGAGGGGAGCGAACGGCGCGAAGGCCTCCCCACGCTCGCCGTCGCGGCCGGGATCGCCACGATCCGGCTGAACCGCCCCGCCGTGCACAACCGCGTGGAACTGGAGGATTTGGCCGAGCTGGACCGGCTGATGTCCGCCGTGGCCGCCGACCCGGCCGCCCGCGTACTGGTGCTCACCGCGTCCGGGCGCTCGTTCTCCTCCGGCTTCAACATCGGCAAGCTCGACGGGTCGGCCGGCGAGGCGGGCGGCGACGCCGCGTTTGACCGGGCGGCGGACCGGATGGAGCGGTTCGGCTTGCCCACGATCTGCGCGCTGAACGGCAGCGTCTATGGCGGCTCGACCGACCTGGCGCTCGCCTGCGACTTCCGCATCGGCGTGCAGGGCATGGTGCTGGTCATGCCCGCGGCCCGGCTCGGGCTGCACTACTACGCGGGCGGGCTGCGGCGCGCCGTGGCGCGGCTCGGGCTGGGGGCGGCCAAGCGGCTGTTCCTCGTGGCCGCGCAGGCGGACACGGCCGAGCTGCTGCGCATCGGCTACCTGGACGAGGCAGTGCCGCCGGGCCAGCTCATGCCGCGAGTGGCGGAGCTTGCAGCCACGCTGGCGGCCAACGCGCCGATTGCGGTGCGGGGCATGAAGCGCGCCTTGAACGACATCGCCCGCGGCGAGCCCGACCTCGCGCTGATCGCCGCTGACCAGGCCCGCAGCCGGCGCTCCGCCGACCTGGCCGAGGGCCGCGCGGCGTGGCTGGAAAAACGCGCGCCGCGGTTCACCGGAGCCTGAAGGAGCACGCCCATGATGCAGTTCCACTACAGCCTGGCGCCCAACCCGATGAAGGTGGCGCTGTTCCTGGAGGAAGCCGGGCTGGAGTACGAGCCGGTCCCGGTGGACACCCGCAAGGGCGAGCAGCTAGCGCCGAGTTTTACCGCGCTGAACCCGAACGGCAAGGTGCCGGTGCTCGTGGACGGCGGCGTCACGGTGTTCGACAGCAACGCCATCCTGCTCTACCTCGGCGAGAAGACCGGCCGGTTCATGCCGCCCGACACGCCGGCAGCGCGAGGCGAGCTGCTGTCCTGGCTGATGTTCGTGGCCACCGGCGTTGGCCCCTACTCCGGCCAGTGCGTCCACTTCCGCCACTTCGCGCCGGACCCAAAGGATTACGCCGTCAAGCGCTACCTGTTCGAGGCCAAGCGGCATTTCGGCCTGCTGGACGAGCGCCTGGCCCGGCAGGAGTGGATGCTGGGGGACGCCTACACGATCGTGGACATGGCCGTGTGGGGCTGGGCGCGGATGGTGCCGTTCGTGCTCGGCGACTCCCCCACCGACCCGGCGCCCTGGGAATCACTGCCGAGCCTGAAACGCTTCGTGGACACGGTCAACGCCCGGCCGGCCGCCGGGCGCGCGGTGGCGATCAAGGACCGCCACGCCTTCAAGACGGAGTTCGACGAGGAGGCACGGCGGGTGATGTTCCGCCACATCGCCGCCTGATGCCCCGGCGCTCCTAATCCAGCAGCGGCGCGACAGCGGCAGTGCAGGCCGCGCAGGCCAGCCAGCCGGGGGCGAGCACCGTCAGCCCGTCCACCGTCCCCAGCGCATCGCGCGCCGGGTCCATCCGACTCCGCATGGCCGCCACGGACCCGGCGGCGAGCACGTAGAGCGTCGTGGGATCCAGGCGATCCGGTAACTGGTCATGGCTGTGGCCGACGCCGTTCCACAGCAGGTCCGTCCAGTCGAGGAAGCGCGTGCCGCGGGCGGCCGGTCCGGCGGCGCGCAGGTAGGCGGCCCCGACCAGCGGGTCGCCGGTCCGCTGCGGCTGCATCACCGTCCGGTAGCGCCCCGCCGCCTGCGGCCAGAACGGGCTTGGCATGGGCGCCGGGTCGAGCCGGCTCGCGTCGCAGGCATACAGCCCCTGCGGGCCAGGCGGCACGAGGGTGGTGGCGACGGCGCGGCAGTTCGTCACCGCCGGGTCGAGCCCGATCTCGCCTAGCTCAGCGTAGCGGCCGCTCTCGTCGCGGCCGGTCACCACGGTGATCGGGCCGGTATGGGCCTGCACCCGCCGCAGCACCTCGTCGTGCAGCCGCCAGCCACGGGCATCAAGCACGGCAAAATCCAGCCCAATGGCGCTGACTTGCTTGGGATATGGCAGCAGCGCGACCAGGTGGGCCGCCGGAGTGCGCAGCGTCACCACGATCAGGCTGCCCGGCCGGACCCAGCTGGTGTCCGCCTGCAACACGCGGCTGCCATAGGGCACCCGGCCGTTGCTGCCGTAGCGGGTGGCCGCCACCGTCAGCAGCAGGACCGCAGCAAGCCCTGCCGCCAGCGCCCGGCCGGCCAGCAGCCGGGCCAGCAGCAGCGGGATGCACAGCCCGGACAGCACCTCCAGCACGATCGCGTAACGCAGGATGCCGGTGGTGCAGACCCAGGCGGCATAGCCCATCCCGAGGAAGGCCAGCACGCCGCGGTGCTGGGCGGGCAGGGGGCGCTGGCGCGGCAGCAAGGCGGTCAACGCCGCCGCGGCGCCGAGCACGAGGACCAGTCCGCCGCGCGGGTCATGCATCGGCAGCTCACCCACGACGGAGGTGCTCTCGAAGGCCCAACGAAGCGGATAGGTCAGGGCTTGCAGCGGGCCGGCTGGAAGGAACCGCGCATCCACGAAGTTGGCCGGGGGATACCAGGGCGAGCGGAACACGCCGTTCAGCAAGGGGAACACCGGATTGTCGAACCGGCGCCAGAGCTTGAGCGCCCACCACCCGTCCGTGGCGGCCCAGCCCCCCAGCCAGGCGGCGGCGAACAGCCCGGCTGCCGCGCCAAGCCGTCGGCGTCCCGCCATGACGGCGGTGGCGAGCAACCCGGCCGGCGCATACACGATGGCGGTGAGCTTCAAGCCGGCAGCGACCCCGAAGCAGGCTCCCGCCGCCGCGACCCGGGAGCTGCGCCACGGAACAGAGATGGCCGCCAGCAGTCCCGCGAGCATGACATCCGCCACCGGGATGTCGTTGAACGTGGTGCCGATCTCCGACGCGAACGCCACGCCCGAAACGCCGAGGCCGGTGGCCAGCAGCGCGAGGCCGGGCTGTCCCGGGTACAGCCGTCCCGCCAGCAGCCAGGCGGCGAAAGCGCCGAGGCCGGCCCACAACCCCATGAACGCCGCCAGCAGCCGCGGCCATGCCTGCAGCGGACCCAAGGCCAGGGCGGCGTACACCCAGTCAAGCAGCGGGTTGAAGTAGCTCTGCATCCCCGCCGCGATCAGGTCGCGGCTAAACCAGCCCCGCAACAGGCTGGCGCCGTTGTAGAAATGGTAGTTCGTCAGGTCGTAGTTGCCATCCTGCCCAAGCCACTCGGACAGCAGGGCGCCGCCGGCCAGGCAAGCCACGAGGGCGGCGGGCCAGCGCCGGGCGGCGCCGGCCCTCATGCGGCCGGAACTTCGGTCCGGGTCGCAGTCCAGTACAGCGCGCCGCGTCCGGCCCGCAACGCCTTCTGCTCGTAGCGCGTCGGCGGCCAGCCCTCCGGCCGCTGGCCGGCCGGCGGCCCGGCGGAGAACAGCGCCTGGTCCGCCAGCACCGCCGCCGTCCAGGCCTGGTGGGTCGGGTCATCGGTCGCGATGCGCCACTCGCCGCCCGGCCGCATGGCGCGGGCCACCAGCGCCACGGTGTCCGGATGCACGAAGCGGCGCTTGGCGTGGCGTGCCTTGGGCCAGGGATCGGGGAACATCAGGAACAGGCGGCTGAGCGACCTTGCGGGCAGTTGGCGCAGTAACAGCCGCGCATCCTCGTCCCACACCAGCAGGTTGGGCGGCAGCGGCGCAGTCGCCTCGCCACCCTCCGGCACCAGGGCGGACAGCAGGGAGCAGATACCGTTGGCGTACACCTCGCAGGCAACCAGCCCCGCCTCGGGGTTGGCGGCGACCTGCGCCCGGGCGTGCTCCCCGCCGCCGAACCCTACCTCCAGCCACAGCTCGCGGAGTGGGCCGGGAAAGGCAGCAGTCGGGTGGATGGCCTGCTCCGGCAACAGGCGGAGCCGTGGCAGGCAAACGTCCAGCAGCAGTTGCTGCCGTGGTCGCAGCGCGCTGCCGCGGGTGCGGCCATAAAGCCGCTCCGCCGCGGGCTTGAGCATTACCTGCCGAACGCACTCCGCAGCGCGGGCGCCAGGTCGGTCTTCTCCCAGGTAAAGGTGCCCAGCTCCGGGTCCGGCGTGCGGCCGAAATGGCCGTAGGCGCTGGTGACGGCGTAGATCGGGCGGTTCAGGTGCAGGTGCTCGCGGATGCCACGCGGGCTGAGGTTGACCATCTCTCGCAGGGTCCGCTCCAGCTTGCCTTCATCCACGTCCCGCCCGGTGCCGCCAAGATCCACATAGACCGACAGCGGGTGGGACACGCCGATCGCGTAGCTGATCTGGATGGTGCACTTCTCCGCCAACCCGGCGGCCACCACGTTCTTGGCGAGGTAACGGCACATGTAGGCGGCGGAGCGGTCCACTTTGGTCGGGTCCTTGCCGCTGAACGCGCCGCCGCCGTGCGGGGCCGCGCCGCCATAGGTATCGACGATGATCTTGCGCCCGGTGAGGCCGCAATCCCCGTCCGGGCCGCCGATCACGAAGTTGCCGGTCGGGTTGATGTAGATCTCACTCTCCGCCGGCATCCAGCCCTTCGGCAACGAACTCTCGATCAGCGGCAGCAGCATCCGCTTGATCGCCGGCTGCTCCACCCCCGCCTCGTGCTGGGTGGACACGACCACGCTGGTGGCGCCGATCGGCTTGCCGTCCACGTAGCGCAGCGTCACCTGGCTCTTCGCGTCCGGCAGCAGCCCGGCCACCGAGTGGTCGTGGCTGCGGCGCAGCTCGGAGATGCGGCGCAGGATCAGGTGGGAGTAGAAGATCGGCGCCGGCATCAGCGCCTCGGTCTCGGTGCAGGCGTAGCCGAACATAATGCCCTGGTCGCCGGCGCCCTCGTCCTTGTTGCCGGCGCTGTCCACGCCTACGGCGATGTCGGCGCTTTGGGCGTGCAGGTGGCACTCGACGGTGGCGTTGCGCCAGGAGAAGCCCTGCTGGTCGTAGCCGATGTCGTGGATGGCCATGCGGACCAGGTGCGCCAGGTAGTCCGGCGTCACGGTCTCCGGCCCGCGCACCTCGCCGGCCAGCACCACGCGGTTGGTGGTGACGAGCGTCTCGCAGGCGACGCGGGCATAGGGGTCGGCGTGCAGGAAGGCGTCGAGCACCGTGTCGCTCAGCCGGTCGGCAACCTTGTCCGGATGGCCCTCGGAGACGGACTCCGACGTGAACAGGTATTCGCCTGAATCCCGCATGGGATAGCTCTCCGCTTCTGCGATCAGATCAACGGCAGCGCCGGCACCCGCCGTTGCGGAGCCGGGGGTGTGTGACGGAAAGCGGAAAACGGGTCAAGTTGGCAGGCCTTGGAGTTGGCGTCGCGCTTGCCAAGCAGATGGCCAGTGTATAGCGGGTTACGGATGGTGACACAGGCGCCTGCGCCGACATCAGCTTCATCGGCCGACTTGGCGGATGCCGTGCGCCGGCTCGCCCGGACCAGCGTGCTGGTGGTGGGGGACGCCATGCTGGACCGCTACGTCTATGGCGCGGTCAACCGCGTGTCGCCCGAGGCGCCGATCCCCATCCTGTCCGTGGAGCGCGACGTCGCCATGCCCGGCGGCGCCGGCAATGTTGTGCGCAACCTCACCGCTCTCGGCTCCGCCGTCGCCTTCGTCTCCGTGGTGGGGGACGACCAGGCCGGCTCGGACCTTACCGGGCTGATCGGCGGGCAGCCGAACGTGGAGCCCTGGCTGCTGGTGCAGGGCGGGCGCACCACCACCACCAAGACCCGCTACATCGCCCAGGGCCAGCAGCTGCTGCGCGCCGACCACGAGATCGCCGCCCCGATCCACCCGAAGCTGGCCGAGCGCCTGGTGCGCATCACCCAGGATGCGCTGGCTGCCACCAGCATCACTGTGCTGTCGGACTACGCGAAGGGCGTGCTGTCCGGCGACGTGCCGGCCCGCATCATCGCCGCCGCGCGCACCACCGGCCGCCAGGTGGTGGTGGATCCCAAGGGGCGCGACTACGGGCGCTATGCCGGGGCGGACGTGATCACCCCCAATCGCCGCGAGCTGGCCGAAGCCACCGGCATGGCGGTGGACACTGAACCCGCCCTGGTGGCCGCCGCCCGCTCCCTGCGGGACGCGCACGGCTTCGGCGCCGTGCTGGTCACCCGGGCGGAGGACGGCATGACGCTGGTGGCCGACGGCGAGCCGCAGCACTTCCCCGCCGAAGCGGCCGAGGTGTTCGACGTGTCCGGCGCCGGGGACACGGTGGTGGCGGCGCTGGCGGCCGGCCTGGCGGCGGGGCTGGACCTGCCGGTGGCGGTGCGTCTGGCCAACATCGCCGCCGGGGTCGTGGTGGGCAAGGTCGGCACCGCCGTGGCGCGGGAGAGCGACATCCTGGCCGCGCTCTCCCCCCAGGGCGGCGCGCTGCGCAAGGTGGTGACGCGCGAGCAGGCGGCCGAGCAGCTGGAGCGCTGGCGGCAGCGCGGCTGGCGCACCGGCTTCACCAATGGCTGCTTCGACCTGCTGCACCCCGGCCACATCCACCTGCTGGAGCAGGCGCGCAGCCGCTGCGACCGGCTGGTGGTCGGGCTGAACTCGGACGCCAGCGTGCGACGGCTGAAGGGCGCCAGCCGCCCCGTGCAGTCCGAGGCGGCGCGGGCCGCCGTGCTGGGCAGCGTGGCCGCCGTCGATCTGGTCTGCATCTACGACGAGGACACCCCAGACGAGACCCTGCGCGCCCTGCGCCCGGAGCTGCTTGTGAAAGGGGCCGACTACACGCTCGGCACCGTGGTGGGCGCCGAGTTCGTGCAGGGCTACGGCGGTGAGGTGATGCTGGCGGAGCTGCTGCCCGGCTTCTCCACTACCGCCACGGTGCAGCGGCTGCGCAGCGTTTGACGCAGGCGGCGGGCAGCCTTTAAAGCAGGCGGCAGTTCCGAGGATGCCCAATGCCCGACGTCCCCGATTTCATCCTGCGTGACCAGCCGACCGACCTGCGCCGGGTCGGCTCCCATCCGGACCACTGGTATCCGCTCGCCTGGTCGAAGGAGCTGAAGCCGGGCAAGACCTACGCGGCGCAGTTCGCCGGCCAGCCGGTGGTGCTGGTGCGGCCGGAGAGCGGTCCGGTGTTCGCGCTGGAGGACCGCTGCGCCCACCGCCAGGTGCCGTTGTCCAAGGGGTTGGTGTCCGGCTGCGCCGTGCGCTGCGGCTACCATGGCTGGACCTATGACGCCTCCGGCCAGTGCGTCGACGTGCCGTACCTCGGCAAGGGCAAGCTGGTGAACGGCGTGCGCTCGTTTCCCTGCCGCGAGCAGGATGGGTTGATCCTTATCTGGCCCGGCAACCCCGCCAACGTCACCGACCTGGCCCCGCTCGGCGCCGCGGCGGACCCGGCCTACAAGACCCGGCGCTTCGGCAAGCAGGTGCGCTGCCACTACTCGTTCATGCACGAGAACCTGATGGACATGAACCACCAGTTCCTCCATCGCCGCCAGATGGGCCAGATCGCGCCGCGCTACCTGGGCCGCCGGGTCGGCGAGGACTGGCTGGAGGTGGACTACACCTTCGCCCGCACCGGCGGGAAGCAGCCGCTGGGCGAGGCCGCCATCCTGGGCAAGCGCCGGGGGGCGGCGAACAATGTGGGCCACAAGGACCTCATGACCATCCGGACCCAGTACCCCTACCAGACGCTGCGCATCTGGACCACGGGCGACGAGCCGGTGATGTCGCTGTGGATTTGCTACACCCCCGTGGACGCCGAGCAGCGGCAGAACCGCACCTTCGGCCTGCTCTCCGTCCGCCGGCCGAAAATCCCCGGCTTGCTGGACGCGGCCTGGCCCGTCCTGGTCTGGTTCACCGAGCGCATCTTCCGCGAAGACCGCGAGATCGTGGAGTCGGAACAGGCGGCGCATGACGCCCAGGGCGGGGACTGGAACCAGGAAGTGTTCCCGCCCATCCGCGACCTACGCGCGTTGCTGGCGGCAAACGGGCAGGCGATCACTCCACCCGTAAGGCCGCTCGCCACGACGCGGTGATCGCCGGGTCCTCCAGGGCCGCGAGACGGGCGGCGGCGGCGGTGGCGAAGCGGTGGGTGAGCGCCCGCCGCCGGGCCGTCGAGAGGGGATGGACGGGTGCGGCGCGGATCACCTCCGCCTCCCGCCCGCTCACCACGATGAGCCCCGTGCTGTCCGGCAGCAGGTCCAGCGGGAAAGCGTCATCCACCGCGAAATAAAGCGTATCGCAGAACTCGCGGTAGTCCGGCCATTTCTCGTCCGTCAGGAAGTCACGCGGGCCAGACTTCACCTCGATGCAGGCGAAGCCGCCATCTGGGCGCAAGGCCAGCAAGTCGGCGCGGCGGCTGTTGGGCAGCGGGAACTCGTGCAGCGCTGCCCAGGCCAGCTGGTGGCACAGCGACCCAACGGCGCGCCGGACGGCGAGTTGTCGTTCAGGCAGGGTGAGGTCCATCGGACGATCTTATCAGCCGCTGGACCGAGAGTGAACTTCTGAAGCCGTCCCCGCAGCCGCATCTTGTTCATCCATGGCTCCCGGACGGTGCGCTGCTTGGGAAGGCGACGTTGCCGCGCGCTGGGCTGGCTTTACTCGCCGGCCGTCCCCGCTGAGCGACCCGCACCGTGCGGCCGCCAAGCAAGCGCTGCGACCAGCAGCAACCCGCTGATGGCAGTGCTGGCATCCAGGCCGGCGGAGTGCGCCGCCCAGTCTCCGGCGGTGGTGCCGGCTGTCCGTGCCGCCACGATGGCTGGCCAGTAGGTCGGCAAGGCGAGGTTGGGCAAGCTGCGCAGCCCCAGGATGGCGGCGAACACGGCGGCGAGCACTATCGAGGCAGGCCCAAGACCAAAGTCGGCGCCATCGGTCAGCCCATCGCCAAGCACCGTGCCGAGCGTCCCTGCAACAAGCATAGAGGCCCAATAGCGCCCCCCAGTTGCTGGAAGGGCTCTCCGATCCCCGCCTGCTGGGAATCCAGCGAGCAGAGCAAGCAGCAAAACCACCAAGGTGATCGCCGTCATGGGATAGCTCAGCTGCGCGTCGTGGGTCGCTAGGTCGGCCAGGTTGGTGGCAGCGGTCCGCACAACAACGATGGCGAGCCAGTAATAAGCCTCGGACGGCGTACGCGACCGTCTTTCCGCAACCAGGATGGCGGCCAGCACCAATGCCAGCGCGGGAAGCCCGCTTGCATGGCCCATGTGCAGATCGCGTGAGACGAAATCACCAAAATTTGCGCCGAATACGCTCGCGATCGATATTCCTGTCCAATAACGGGGACCGGTCAATGGAACGTTGCGAAAGTGCATGACGGGGCGAAGTTGCTGGATCTGGCGTGTAGAATGACCCTCAAGCCCTTTCCCGAAGGAAAGGGCTTCCAGGATGGCTAAGCGGAAACCTGGACGCCTTTCCAGAACGCCACTCGGCCCTTGATCTCCTTCGCCGCGTCCTTCGGCTCTGGATAATACCAGACGGCGTTGGCGTTCTCCTTGCCGGCCACATCCAGCGTGTAATAATGCGCCGTGCCCTTCCATGGGCATTGCGAGGTATGACTGCTCGGCTTCAGCACTCCCTCTGTCACGGCCGAGGCTGGGAAATACGCGTTCCCCTCGACCGTGACGATGTCGTTACTTTCCACGATGGTAAGGCCGTTCCAGATGGCCTTCATTCCACCGACTCCGGCTCGCGCTCCGTGCCGCCCTCGTCGCCGTCGATCTCCGGCTTCGGGGTGGACTGCGGGGCCGCCTCGGTGAAGTCAAAGGCCAGCTTGCCCTCGACCAGGTTTACCTTGACCGAGCCGCCCTTCACCAGCTTGCCGAACAGCAGCTCCTCGGCAAGCGGCTTCTTGATGTATTCTTGGATGACCCGGCCGAGCGGCCGCGCACCATACAGCCGGTCATAGCCTCGCTCGGACAGCCACTCCTTGGCCGCCGACGAGCACTCGATGGTGACGTTGCGGTCCGCCAGCTGCGCCTCAAGCTGCATGACGAACTTCTCCACCACGCGGCTGACGATCTCGGGGGACAAGGCCGCGAATTGGATGATCGCGTCCAGCCGGTTGCGGAACTCCGGCGTGAACAGGCGCTTGATCGCCTCTTCGTCTTCACCTTCCCGCTCGGTGCGCCCGAACCCGATCGCTTCCTTCGCCATGTCGGACGCGCCGGCGTTGGTGGTCATGATCAGAATGACGTTGCGGAAATCCACCGACTTACCATTATGGTCGGTCAGCTTGCCATGATCCATGACCTGCAACAGGATGTTGTAGAGATCCTGGTGCGCCTTCTCGATTTCGTCGAGCAATAGCACGCAGTGTGGATGCTGGTCGATGCCGTCCGTCAGCAACCCGCCCTGGTCGAAGCCCACGTAGCCCGGCGGCGCGCCAATCAGTCGGGAAACGCTGTGCCGCTCCATGTACTCGCTCATGTCGAAGCGGATCAGCTCGATACCCAGCGTTGAGGCAAGCTGGCGGGCCACTTCCGTCTTGCCGACGCCGGTGGGGCCGCTGAACAGGTAGTTGCCGATCGGCTTCTCCCCGTCCCGCAGGCCAGCGCGGCTGAGCTTGATGGCGGCGGAAAGCTGGTCAATCGCGTTGTCCTGGCCGAACACCATCGCCTTGAGGTCGCGCTCCAAGTTGCGCAACGTCTCCTTGTCGTCGGCCGAGACGCTCTTGGGCGGAATGCGGGCGATCTTGGCCACGATCTCCTCCACGTCGCGCAGCGTAACCGTCTTGCGGCGCTTGCCCTCCGGCAGCAGCATGCGGCTGGCGCCCACCTCGTCGATCACATCGATCGCCTTGTCCGGCAACTTGCGGTCGTTAATGTACTTGGCTGACAGCTCCACGGCGGCGCGGATCGCCTCCTCGGTGTAGCGCACCTTGTGGTGCTTCTCGTAATTGGTCTTCAGCCCGCGCAGGATCTTCACCGCATCCTCGACCGACGGCTCGTTCACGTCGATCTTCTGGAACCGGCGCACCAGGGCGCGGTCCTTCTCGAAGTAGTTCCGGTATTCCTTATAAGTGGTCGAGCCGATGCAACGCATCGTGCCGCTGGCCAGGGCCGGCTTCAACAGATTGGAAGCATCCATCGCCCCGCCGCTGGTGGCGCCGGCGCCGATCACGGTGTGGATCTCGTCGATGAACAGCACCGCGTTCGGCTGTGCCTCCAACTCGGTCACCACCGCCTTCAGCCGCTCTTCGAAGTCGCCGCGGTAGCGGGTGCCAGCCAGCAACGCGCCCATGTCGAGCGAGAAGATGATGCTCTTGAGCAGCACTTCCGGCACGTCGCCTTCGACGATGCGCTTGGCCAAACCCTCGGCGATCGCCGTCTTGCCGACGCCGGGATCGCCCACGTAAAGCGGGTTGTTCTTGGTGCGGCGGCACAGGATCTGGATGGTCCGCTCGATCTCGGTCTCACGGCCGATCAGCGGGTCGATCTTGCCGGCAATCGCCTTCTTGTTCAGGTTCACGCAGTAGGTGGACAGCGCGTCCTGGTTGCGACGGCTGGGCTTCTCCTCGCGCTCGTTCTCACCGCCCCCGCCGCTGCCGCCGCCTGAGCCGTCACCGGACTTCTCAGCGGTGGTCGGCCGCGCGCCGGGCCGGCCGGGCGCCTTGGCGATGCCGTGGCTGATGAAGTTGACGGCGTCGAGCCGGGTCATGTCCTGCAGCTGCAGGAAGTATACCGCGTGGCTCTCCCGCTCGCTGAACAGGGCGACCAGCACGTTGGCACCGGTCACCTCGTCGCGGCCGGAGCTTTGCACGTGGATCGCGGCGCGCTGTACCACGCGCTGGAACCCGGCGGTCGGCTTCGGGTCGCCAGGGCGCTCGGTGGCGAGGCCGGGCAGGTCCTTGTCGAGAAACTCGCCCAGCTCTTGCCGCAGCTTGTCCAGGTCCACGCCGCAGGCGCGCAGCACGGTGGCGGCGTCGGTGTCGTCGGCCAGGCCGAGCAACAGGTGCTCCAGCGTGGCGTATTCATGGCGGCGCTCGCTGGCGAAAGACAGGGCGCGGTGCAGCGTCTGCTCTAGGTTGCGTGACAGCATGGGGGTTCGCTGCTCCTCTATCCGGTATCCGGCACCTACGTCACGCCGATTGGGCGCGCTTGTCGAGGCCCGGAACGCCGGTGGCATTAACTTCGTCCGATCTGAGATGGGACCATCGCAGGAAGTTTGCAGCCCTCATTCTTTCTCGATCGTGCACTGCAGCGGATGCTGGTTCTGCCG
>CAXTJU010000006.1:0-75418 GCA_964244655.1 uncultured Acetobacteraceae bacterium
AGATGCCTTGGATGTAGGCCTCCTGGATCACCGCCGTGAGCGCCTTCTCGGCCATGCATCCCTGGCGGGGCAGCGAGTGCGTGTGGGTTTTGCTGGTGTTGGACTTGAGCAGGCGGTCCATGCCGAGGTTCTCGCCCGCCGTGCCGAGCAGGGTCAGGAGCGCAGTTGCCAACGCGCTGACCAGCAGCAGGCGGTCGCGCCGGGTGGGCTCGCCGATGCGGGTGGCGGACAGCCGCATGCCGAAACGCAGGTCTTTGGCATCCCTGAGCTGCGGCTCGATGGTCCAGCGCTTGGCGTAAGGGTTGACCAGCGCCGCCGCCTCCGCGTCGCTGGCAGCGAGGCACCAGGGTTCTTGCATCCCCTTGGCATGGACGCACGCCACCGCGCCCACTTGCCGGCTTGGCCGCAACCCGGGCCCCCGGCAGCTTGCGCGCCCGGCCCCCACGACCCACCCATTCGGCCGCGGGCCTGGTTTGGCCGTCAACCGCTGCCACGCGGATGGTGCCGCGCAAGCGCATGACATGGCCGAAGCCAAGCCTGCCCAGGAACGCGAACAGCTTGTGGTCGCCGGAAGCCGCGGTCGGCCAGGATCGTCACGCGGCAGCCGGGCGGGAGGGTCTTGGCCAGCCGCGCCAGGCAGGCATCCTCGCAATCGTTGCGCTGCTTGGCCAGCTGCCCTTTGCACGCCGTCCGTCAAGCCAGCGGCGCCGCCCAGCCGTGCCCGGCCACCAGGCTCAGCATCAGCGTCGATGGGCCGTCATGGTCAAACTCGGTCCAGTCCATCGCCACCAGCGCCTCGGGGCGGCTGCCCCCTGGCTCGGCACCCAGCGCGCGAAGCTGTCCCACGCGTCGATGCCGCCACGGCTCAGCAGCTTGTCGACCTGCTTGACAGCGTGCTGGGTCACCAACCCACGCGCCTGGACCAGGGCCTGGCCGATCACCGCCACTGCCAGCGACGTGGCCGCCATCACGCCCAGCGTCGCCCCGGCGAGCCCATCGACCCACTTGGCATGCAGGTCGTGACCCTACAGATCGCCGATGAACCCGCAGACCCGCTCAAGCCGCCCAGGCGCATGCTCCAGCCCGACATGAGCCGAAACAGCCACACAACCCAAACAAACCAGGGCACCCCAATATCAGCAAAAATGAGGAGACTCGTGAGGTTAACATCAGCTTTTCCACTTCAAAGTTCGGGCCGTAAGAGGGTTGCTGAAGTTTCTGCCTTCAATTTGACTTGCCAAATACTCACGTTTGAGACGAATCATCCAGGCAATTTGACTATCTGCGTCGCCAACGAATAGCATTGGTGGTGTTTCAGGGCCATGAGCCAGTTTGGCGGCCATATCGAGATCCTGACGCAGAAAATCGCGTGCCATCCATGCCGCAATCGGCCTCAAAGGCGCAAGCCAGGGCATGGTCCAATATACGCAGTAGTGAACATCTGTCGTTTCATCCGTAATTGGAGTTACTGTTGCCAGGACGCAAGCGGAGTGCCGACTTCCGCGAATGTGCTCTATGCGAACGCCTGGTAGAGTCAGCGTTACGTCAACCTGAACATCTTCACCGAGTAAACGATATGGACGAGCACCGACGCCGAGGCGATGGGCCTTCATCCGAAAACCATATTCAGTCGGCTCGAAATCTTTGGCCTTTGGGCGAAGCTTGAGAGCTGACTTAGATTTCCACCAGCGAGACGTATGAACGAATGCTGGATGGGCTGGGTCGCAAAAACCGTATGCAGCTATGTCTGCGTTAGAAGGAAATCGCATTGTGGTCGAGATTTGTGGCGCAATGCCTGCAAACCCTGGAACCGTCGGCACACTCGGCAACTGTTCAGGCAACGCTCTGCCATTTGGCATGAATACCCAAATATTGCCTTGAACATCACGGCAAGGATATGCTTGAAGGCGAAAGCGGCTTGGCGACGTTGGATCACACTCCGACAAAGCTGGAACCTCTATGCATCCACCATGCGTTGCTGAAAAAGCCCACCCGTGATAGCAGCAATGTAGGTTCTTACCATCAAACGTGCCGTGTCGCAGAGGCATGCCCCGATGCGGGCACCTGTCCGAATAGGCGAATACGCCTCCGTCTCTATCCCGGCCGATCAGTATGTCGTTGTTAAGCAATGTGATGGGCTGCGTCTTGCCCCGAGCAACCGCGGTCGATTTGAAGGCGATATACCAGAAACCGCGGATCATCGGCAAAGCGCTTGTCTAACCATCCGCGTGATTTAGCCTGTCAGAGCTTCGCGCGAAAGTGCTTTGGGATAGGCCAAAGCTCTGCAGCGTTTACGCTAAAATCTTGTTTTCTGGATTCACCTTCTTGAACTTGGGCGGCGATCACCCGCTTGATCCAGTTGCTCATTGGCAGGCTTGATGGGCTAAATTGCAACGGACCCGTGCGTGGAAGATCCGCCATCCCGTCAAACAGAACTCTCCAAGCTGTGTCTGCAATCCTTTGATGGCAACCTGAAACGTCGTCTGCCCACGGCATGGTTCTAGTTTTATTTAAACGGCAAAGACCAATGTCAAGATCAGCCCAGTGAAGGTGAAACAAATATAGCTCAGAGAAAGTTGACACGTGATTCGAATTGTGGAAGCCTGCGGTCCAATCAATTGCTTGACAGGTGAGCACGGGTTTACACATGGCACCTGTAAAACGGGCCCAGCTACGCTGTTGGCCAATTGACTGGTCCAGTCTTAAAGGTGGTTCAAGCAAAGGAATATGTTGAATATCGAAGCCAATAGCGTTAATAGTCTTATCTTCTATTGCGTCGCAGAAATTGGGCAAAAAATTATATATTTGAGGGTTTGCAATAACTATCTCATCTACGTCAGTATAAATTATCCAATCATAATACTCTAAAAGGCTGTTAGACAGCTTAGATATGAAGCGAGCGCGTCGCGTATCATCGTGAGGAGAGCGAGGGAGACGTACTATGTTCATCCCAGGCGGAACTAAAACCGGTTCAGTCGACCCATGGTCGATGACATAACAGTGATCAGCGCCGACCTGGCGGGCATAGTGCCTAGCCCATATCGGCAGCATTATGGATTCATTGTAAACCATTGTTAGTGCTGCAAGCTTTGGTTGCATTCGCGATCAGCTATTGCTTAACTCCTGCCTAGCCAAATAAGGCCAGCTTAGCAACGCGCATCTTAGGCTCCAGACTCATTTAGGTCCAGGACGCGACGATTGTTGCGAGTGCGATGGCTGAGAGGAGGCTGGCGGCGAGCTTGTCGTAGCGCGTTGCGATACGCTTGAAGTCCTTGAGGCGGCAGAAGGCGTTCTCGATCTGGTGGCGTTCGCGGTATCTGACCTTGTCGTGTTGAACTTTGCGCTTGCGATTGGTGCAGTCGGGTGTGACTGGGACAGCGCCGGCCTGGCGAAGCGACCGGCGCAGGTCGTCGGCGTCGTAGCCTTTGTCGGCGAGCACGTAGCGGGCACCGCGCGCATGGGCCAGCAGGGCCGGCGCGGCTGTCACGTCGGCGAGGGCGTGGGTTTTGGTTGTCTGCCCACCGCGCGAGGGGCCGATCGCCTGCGTTTTGCACCCTCTTTTCCGCCGAAGGCCGCGCGTTGCGCACGGACGTAGGTGCAGTCGACGACGGTGCTCCTGGTCAGCGCCCCGGCGCTGGCCAGCGCTTTCAGCAAGCCTGTCCAGAACCTGCGGTTGGAGCAGTGATTGAGGCGGCTGTAGACCGTGGCTGACGGGTCGTATGGCTGCGGGCAGTCGGACCACCGGCAGCCGCTCTTGAGGACATGCAGGATGCCCAAAATCACTCGCCGGTCGTCCACCCGCGGGATACCGGGCTGGCTTTGAGGAAGGTGCGGCTCAATCGTCGAACATTGCTCGTCGTTCAGCCAAAATAGCCCACCCATGGCCGCCTGCATCACTGGCAAGGCCATGGCATCACAAATCATGTAACCCGATCAAATGGTTAATTGAGTTTTGAGCCTAGGAATTGTGGTGAGTTTATGACGGCGGCAGCGAGACAGATCATGGATTTGAAGCTTTGGTCGGTTTCATCTGCGCGCATGGCAATACGCTTGAGCTCCCCAAGCTTGCAGAACAAGTTCTCGATGAAGTGGCCCCACTTATAGAGTTCGCGGTCAAGCAGCCGCCGCTTGGTGCGGCGCGGAAGCTGTGAGATGAGGACTTTGGCGCCTCGCCTATCGAGATCGGCAATGATGACGTTGCCGTCGAACGCCTTGTCGGCGACAAGATCGCTGAAATCGTACGCTATCGAGCAACGGCGTGACGCCGACCGTGTCGAAGCAGTGTCCCGGTAGCAACTTGAAGCGCACCAGATTGTCCAGGGCGTCCGCCAGAGCAAAGATCTTGGTCGTCATGCCGCTCTTGGAGCGGTCTATGCCTGGCTTTGAGTCTTCCTTTTGTGCCCCTCCATGACGGTGAACCTTCAAGATCGTGGTGCCGACTTATGCAGGTCGTGATCCTACAAATCGCCGATGAACCCGCAGACCCGCTCAAGCCGCCCAGGCGCATGCTCCAGCCCGACATGAGCCGAAACAGCCACACAACCCAAACAAACCAGGGCTACCCCAACATCAGCAAAAATGAGGAGACTCGTGAGGTTAACATCAGCTTTATAGGATGACGATTGTCTGCAAGCCATGCCGGCCCGATGTGTCCGATGACGAGTGGGCGCTTGTTGCGCCATACATGCTGCTGCCGCACTGCTGGGTGGTTGGACGCTCGTTTGCCTGGTTGGCACGCTGTCGCAGGCTGAGCCGCAATCACGAGCGCTTGCCTGAGACCGTCGCAGGATTGCACTTGGTCGCTTTCGCTATCCTCCTGCTTCATCACGTCACCACTCTCGTCTCAGCCCACAACAGCCTCTAAGCCTCCATCAAAGCTTGGATCATCACTGTTTTAAGGAAACTGGCTGGGGGCAGCGTGCCGTCGATGCTCGCCACCGCACAGAGTGACAACCCTGCCATCAGCGGCCCACGACGGCCGAACCGGTCGGCCAGCGTGCCCTGGGTGATCTGGCCAATCGCGAGGTCGGCAAACCAATTTGCCAGCGTCGTCTGCGCGGTGCCCGTGGGTGCGCCGAAGCTGGCCTCGATGGCAGGGGAAAGCGGGCCATCATATGTCCGTGGACAGCGGGCCCACCGCGGTCAGGAAACCCAGCAGCAGCAGCGGCAGCCAGCCTGCACTGGATCAGGGCGCCTGCGTGCTGACGGCTTGGGTGGTGCGCAATGGCCCGGCGAGCGGACCCTTGATCCACACCGAGGGTGGCTGTGCCTCGGCCGAGCCGAAGATGGAGCAGAACGCCACGTCCGCCGCGTCCCGGCCGGCGCCGATCCGCACCAGCCCGTCCAGCGCAGCCATGCGGGTGGGATCGAACAGATACCAGGCGCCGCCGCCGGGTCCGGCCAAGTAGGCCTCGAATACGGCATGGAAATCGGGCGGCGTGAGCTGCCAGGCATAAGCGCTGATGTAACGGGCGGGGATGCCGACCGCCCGGCACAGCGCAATCGCCAGGTGGGCGAAATCCCGGCACACGCCGGCGCGGTCCCCCAAGGTGTCGTAGGCGCTGGTCAGTGCGTCCGAGGTGCCGGGCTGGTAATCCACGTTGTCGCGAATCCAATTGCAGATGGCGGTGGCGCGCTGGTGCCCTGCCGGCTCGTGGCCGAACTGGCGGTTGGCGAAGCGGCTCAGCCGATCGGATTGGCAGTAGCGGCTGGCATTGAGGTAGGGCAGCACGTCAATCGGCAGTGACCCGGCGGCGATCTCCGTCACCTCGTTCGGGTTCAGCATCAACGGGTTCAGGCTGATCTCAGCCTGGTAATGAATCTGGAACTCGCCTTTCGGCACCAAATAGCGCAGCACGCGGTTGCCGCTCTCGGCAAACTCGTAACGATCTGGCTCGCCAAGCGCCGGATCGGCGCTGAGCGTCTCGGATAGGATGATCTGGCGAGGGAAGCGGGCGGCCTCGAGGTTCAGCACGAATGGGGTGAGCGTCTCCACGCTGTAGCGCAGCGTGCAACCGATGGTGAAATCCAATGTGCCCTCCTCTTGCCCGCATCAGATCCTAGCAGGCTAAGAAGCGAGGCGCATCCAGGAGGGCACGTGCGCAATCACTGGCCCTTCACAGTCCAGCGCCGCACCGACCGCGTCTGTCCGCAGCAATGCCAGGCCGATCCCGCCCCTGCTGGACCGCAAGCTGCCCACTTCCGCGCCATCGCACAGCACGGATGTGCCAGGAGCAGGTAGGGCGGCAGCGGACACGGGAATGAGGCGGCGCTTGATAAGACCGCGGTACTTGGTCCGCGCCGTTAGCTCCTGGCCCATGTAGCAGCCCTTGGACCAGGATACTCCCCCCAGCTCGTCGAACCCGGCTTCCAGCAGCGTGCTTTTCCCCGCCTCCATGTCACGGGTACCGTCCGGCAGGCCGAGGCGAAGCCGATGCGAGTCGTAATCGGCGGCGTCAGCCGAAACTGGCAGATCGTTGCCCAGGATACGCCACCCGGCTTGGGCCAGCCGTGGGTCTGGCGCGGCTTTGAGAAAGGCGGGGCCGAGCGGGGCAAAGCCGTCCCAGCCGGCATACACGTCCAGCGTCTCGGGTGCGATGGCGACCTGGGCGCGCAGGCGGAAGCGGGTCAGGCGGCGGGCGAGGTCATCGCGCTGCGTCGCTTCCACGTCCAGCAGCAGGCGATCGCCGTCGGACAGGATGAAGAAATCCGCCAGCCACTTGCCCTGCGGCGTCAGCAGCGCGGCCCACACGGCGCGGCCGGAGCCGGCCAGCGCCACGTCGTTGGATACCAGCCCTTGCAGGAATGACACCCGGTCCGTCCCGGACACGGACAACACGGCGCGGCTGGGCAAGGGGGCGGTGTGAGCCATGCACGCCAGGTAAGCCGCGCAGGTCCTCGGGACAAGGCGGCGCTTTGCCGGGTTCCCGCCAGGCTGTTACAGCATCGCCCATGCGGGTCTTGTTCATCACGGCGACGCGGATCGGTGACGCGGTCCTGTCCACGGGCCTGCTCGGCCATCTGCTGCGGACCTACCCGGCGGCCCGCTTCACCGTGGCGTGCGGGCCGGTGGCGGAAGGCGTGTTCGCCCGCATGCCAAACCGCGACCGCACGATCATCATCGACAAGCGAAGTTACGACCGCCACTGGCTGGCCCTGTGGCGGCAGACCGTGACGACGGTGTGGGATCTGGCGGTGGATTTGCGTGGTTCGGCGGTGACGTTGCTGCTGCCCGCCCGCCGCCGGGCCATCATGCGCGGCGGACGCCGGCCCGGCCATCGGCTGACCCACTTGGCTGGCACGCTGGGTTTGGCGGAGCCACCACTGCCCGTCGCCTGGTGGGCTGCGGCAGATGAGGCACGGGCGGCGGCGCTGCTGCCCCTGGACGGCCCAGTGGTCGCCCTTGGCCCCACCGCCAACTGGGCCGGCAAGGCTTGGCCCGCGGATCGCTACGCTGCCTTGTTCCGCGCGCTGGCGCCTTCGTTGCCAGGGGCACGGGCTGCGGTGTTTGCAGGCCCTGGAGCGGCGGAGCGGGCGATGGCCGCGCCCGTGCTGGCGGCGCTGCCAGGCGCCATCGACCTCGCTGGAAGCCTTACGCTGCCGGAAGCCGCTGCATGCCTCGTGCGCTGCCGCCTGTTCGTGGGCAACGACTCCGGCCTGATGCACCTGGCGGCCGCGACCGGGACCACCACGCTCGGCCTGTTCGGCCCCACTCCGGCCAGCGAGTACGGGCCGTCTGGCCGCTGCGCCGCTGCGGTGCTGGCGCCCGGCCCGGCCGGCAACACGCCGATGGCCGCCTTGCCGATGGATCAAGTTTTGGCTCGGGTGCTCGAATTGCTGTGAAAGTGGCGCACATCATGGCAGGCGCGCCGCAGGGGGGGGCCGAGCTGTTCTTCGAGCGGCTGGTGTCGGCGCAGCAACGCGCCGGGGACGATGTGCTGCCTATTATTCGCACGGATGCGGCACGAGCAGGGCGGCTGCCGGGCTCACTGCAGTTGCCGTTCGGCGGCGCACTCGATCTGCGGACCCGGCCCCGTCTGGTTGCCGCCTTGCACCCGTTCGCGCCCCGGGTCGCGGTCGCGTGGATGAACCGCGCTGCCCGTTTCACGCCCACCGGGGACTGGGTTCTGGTTGGTCGGCTCGGCGGGTACTACGACCTGCGCTACTACCGGGGTTGCGACCACCTCGTGGCCAACACGCGCGCTCTGACCGAGTGGATCGTGGCGAAGGGCTGGCCTGCTGCACGCACCCACCATCTTCCCAATTTCACCCCCGATCTCGCGGGCGCCCCGCCGGAGCGGCTGGGCGTGCCCTCGGGCCGCCCCTTGGTACTGGCGATGGGGCGGCTGCACCGCAACAAGGCGTTCGATGTGCTGCTGCGCTCGCTGTCCCATCTGCCCGGGGCCCACGCCATCATTGCGGGCGAAGGCCCGGAGCGAGGGGCCCTGGAGACTTTGGCCCGCCAGCTGGGCATAGCGGACCGGGTGCAGTTTCCTGGTTGGCGGTCGGACGGCGCTGCGCTGCTCGCCGGGTGCGGCGTTCTGGCCTGTCCCTCGCGTCACGAGCCGCTTGGCAACGTCATTGCTGAGGCATGGAGCGCGGGCCGCCCCGTGGTGGCCGCAGCCGCCGCTGGACCGCGCGAGCTGATCCGCCCTGGCGAGGACGGCCTGCTGGTGCCGCCGGAGGATGCGGAAGCGCTGGCCACCTCGCTTGGCCTGGTGCTGCAAAGCCCCTCGCTCGCGGCCCGGCTTGCTGCGGCGGGGCGGGCGCGGTGGGAGGCGGAGTTCGCCGAAACGCCAGTGCTGGCCCGGTGGCGCGGCTTCCTGCAATCCGTGGAGAAGCCTGCGTGTGCGGCATAGCCGGGCTGGCGATGGCGCAGGGCGCGCCGCCACCCGCGCCGACGACGCTGGCGGTGCTTTCCCGTGCCCTGGCGCATCGCGGGCCGGACGGGGAGGGACACATGGCGGCCGGGCAGGTCGCGCTGGTGCAGACACGGCTCGCCATCATCGACCTGCAAACCGGCGAGCAACCCTTGTTCGCGGGCGCGGCGTCGCTGGTGGCCAACGGCGAGGTGTACAACTACCGCGAGCTGTCGCCGGGCCTGCCGTTGCACACCGCCAGCGACTGCGAGCCGCCGCTGCACCTGTGGCAGCAATCAGGCGCTGCTTACGCCCAGCAACTGCGCGGCATGTACGCGATCGCCATCCATGATCGCGCCAGCCGCAGCCTGACGCTCACGCGGGACCGCTTCGGCATCAAGCCGCTCTACACCACCGCCATCCCCGGCGGCCTCGCCTTCGCATCTGAGCCGCAGGCGCTGCTGGCGGCGGGGCTGGCGAAGCGGGACGTGCGCCCGGCGGCGCGGGACGAGCTGCTGCAGATGCAGTTCACCACGGGGGCGGACACCATCTTCCCCAGCATCCAGCGCGTGCTGCCCGGAGAGACGATGCGGGTGGTCGATGGCCAGGTGGTGGACCGCTGCCGGCTGCAGGCGCTGCCGCCAGGTCCGCCGGAGGAGATTAGCGAGGACGCGGCGCTGGCCCGGCTGGACGCGGCGCTGGAGCAGTCGGTCGAGCTGCACCAGCGCAGCGATGTGCCGTATGGCATGTTCCTTTCCGGCGGCGTGGACAGCGCTGCGGTGCTGGCGCTGATGGCGCGGCTGAACGAGGCGCCTGTGCTGGCCTACACCGCCGGGTTCGATGTGGTGGGCGCCGCAGACGAGCGAGCCCAGGCTGCAGGGCTCGCCCAAGCCGTGGGTGCGCGGCACGAGACGGTGGTGGTGAGCGAGGCGATGGTTTGGGACACGCTGCCCCGGATCGTGGCCGCCATGGACGACCCGGCGGCCGACTACGCCATCATCCCTACCTGGTTCCTGGCGCAGCGGGCGCGGCAGGAGGTCAAGGTGGTGCTGTCCGGCGAGGGCGGTGACGAGATGTTCGCCGGCTACGGCCGCTACCGCAGCGCGATACGGCCCTGGTGGCGCGGCGGGCGGAGCATGCGCACCCGTGGAACGTTCGACCGCCTCGAAGTCCTGCGGTCCGCGCTTCCAGGCTGGCGGGACGGCATGGCGGCGGCGGACGCCCGGGCCGCCACCGGCGGGCGCAGCCGCTTGCAGGTGGCGCAGGCGACGGACGTGGCGGATTGGCTGCCGAACGACCTGCTGCTGAAGCTGGACCGCTGCCTGATGGCGCACGGGGTTGAGGGGCGCACGCCATTCCTTGATGCAGGAGTTGCGGCGGCTGCGTTCCGCCTGCCGGACGGGCTGAAGGTAAAGGATGGCCGCGGCAAGTGGCTGCTGCGCTGTTGGTTGCAGCGCCACCTGCCGCAGGCGCGCCCGTTCGCGCCCAAGCAGGGGTTCACGGTGCCTGTGGGCGCCTGGATCGCGGGGCAGGGTGCGCGGCTGGGAGGGCTGGTGGCGGCGCAGCCGGGCGTGGCCGAGATCGCGGACCCAGAACGGGTGAGATCGCTGTTCCGCAATGCGGGCAGCCGGCGCGAGGGCTTTGCCGCGTGGACGCTGCTGTTCTATGCGCTGTGGCACCGGGCGCATGTCGAGGCGTTGCCGGTGGACGGAAACGTGTTCGAGGTGCTGGCTTCGGGCTAGGTACACGGCCCACCCTGACCCAGACCTCTTCCCGCCAGCGGAAGAGGGAAAAGCAGCAAGCCGGAACAATGCCATGCCCCACTATGACCTGCTTATCCGCAACGGCACCGCCATCCTTCCCTGGGGCGAGGCTGCCACCGACATCGGCGTGCGTGACGGCCGCATCGCCGCCCTGGGCGCTGCCGGCACCGCAGAGGAGGTGATCGACGCCGCCGGGCTGCACGTGTTGCCGGGCCTGATGGACCCGCACGTGCACTTGCGCGACCCGGGGGACCCTGCGGTTGAGACCGTCGGCACCGGCACCCAGGCCGCCATCCTCGGCGGGCTGACGGTGGTGTTTGACATGCCCAACACTGCCCCGCCCATCACGGACGCGGCCCGCGTGTCCTGGAAGCAAGGCTACGCTGCCGCCAACAGCTGGTGCGACTTCGGCTTTTACGTCGGCGCCACCCGCGCCAACACGCCGGACCTTGCAGCAATGGAGACAATGAGGGGCGTGTGCGCGGTCAAGGTGTTCGCAGGCAGCTCGACTGGGGATCTGCTGATCGAGGACGATGCCGGCCTGGAGGCGGTGATGCGCTCCGGGCGCCGTCCCGTCGCCTATCACAGCGAGGACGAATACCGCCTGCGGGACCGCCGGCCGCAGTTCCGCTCCGGCATGCCCTACCGCAACCACATGGAATGGCGGGACGAGACTTGCGCCTTGCTCGGCACAAGCCGCATTCTGTCGCTCGCACGCAAGACGGGGCGGCCAGCGCACATCCTGCATGTCTCGACGGCGGCGGAGCTGGAGCTGCTGCGCGACCATCGTGACATCGCCACGACCGAGTTGCTGGTCAACCACCTGACCCAGTGGGCGCCGGATGCCTATGACCAGCTGGGCGGCTATGCCGTGATGAACCCGCCGATCCGTGGGCGGGAGCACTGGGAGGCCGCTTGGGCCGCGGTGCGGGACGGCACGGCGGACACGATCGGCAGCGATCACGCGCCGCACGCCCGCGCCGCCAAGGAGCGGCCCTGGCCGGAGGTCGCGGCGGGGCTGACCGGGGTGCAGACGTTGATACCCGTCATGCTGAACCATGTGAGCGCCGGCCGGCTTAGCCTGTCGCGCTTGGCGGACCTGATGTGCGCCGGGCCGGCCCGGGTGTACGGCTTGGTCGGCAAGGGGCGGCTGGCGGCCGGCTACGACGCCGACTTCACCCTGGTGGACATGAAGCGTCGGCGCACCATCGAGAACTCCTGGATCGTCTCGCCCTGCGGCTGGACGCCGTTCGCGGGCATGGCCATCACCGGATGGCCGGAAATGACCGTCATCCGCGGCCAAGTGGTGATGCGTGAGGAAGAGGTCGTGGGCCTGCCCCGCGGCCGGCTGGTGCAGTTCCGGGACTGCCCCGCCGTTACGGACCCGACAGGTTGAGCGACTTGGGCCAGCGCGCGGTGATCTGCTGCACCTGCTCCGGCGTCAGCGGCGGACTGTCCGCGAGCGGGCGGGGCAGGCTGGCGAACGCCTCCGGGTCGGCCCAGCACTCCACGTCCGCCAGCGTGCGGGTGCAGAACGGCGGCGGGCCAGGCAGCTGCTCGCGCGGGGCGCAGTAGGTCTGCTGGCGGTCCAGCCGCACGATCGAGCAGTCCTTGCCGGTGACGGCCGAAACCCCCGCATCCACCACGCCGCGCCCGAACACGGTGACGCTGGCCGCCTCCACTCCCGCTGCCACGCCGACGCCGACGCAACCCCCCAGCGGGGCCATCGCCAGCAGCAGGACCGCGCGTGACAAGTGAGACATGCCACTCAATCAACCACGAGGAGATGAACACAGGGTTTCCCGCGGCGGGGGGCATCGCTATGGTCCGCCATCGCCCCGTCCCCGGGACGGAGGGTTTTGACAAGCGTGGCCGACATCTTTGACGAGCTGAGTGAGGACATCCGGGCCGAGCGCGCCCGGGCCGCGGCCAAGCGCTACGGCCTGGTGGCTGGCGCGGCCGCGTTGCTGCTGGTGGCCGGGGTGGGCGCGTGGCAGGCCTGGGAATGGCGGCAGGGCAAGCAGGCCGAGGCGGCAGCCGCACCTTACCTGGACGCGATGCGCGCCGCCGACGCGCTGCCGCTCGGGCCCAGCCCGCAGCGCACGTCGGATGCGGATGCGTTCGCCAAGGTCGCCAGCACCGCGCCAACCGGATATCAATCCCTGGCGTTGCTGCGGGAGGCCGGGCTGCGCTGGGATGCGGGGAACAAGGATGCCGCATTCGCGCTTTGGACGCGGTTGTCCGCAGACGAGGCAGCGGATTCGATGTTGCGGGACCTCGCGACCTTACTCTGGGCACAGCACTCGGTCGATGCCGGGGACCCGGCGGCGATCGCCGCGCGCACTGGCAAGCTGGAGGCGGCTGGAAATCCGTGGCGACCGCTGGCGCAGGAGGTGGACGCGCTACTCGCCCTGCGGCAGGACGATAAGCCCAGGGCGGAGAGCCTGTTGCGGGTGCTGTCCGTGGACGGGCTCGCTCCCGACAGCCTGCGCGGCCGGGCGACGGCCCTGCTTACCTTGCTGGGCGCGGCACCGGGTGCACGCGGATGAGGCGGCGCACCCTGCTGCGCGCGGCAGCCCTGGCCCCCGCCGCGGCCCTGCCGGGCTGCGGCATCGACTTCGACAGCCTGTTCGAGAAGGACGCGGTGCCGATCCCCGGCAAGCGCGAAGCGGTGACGCCGCCTGCCCGCGGCTTGCAGGTTGACGCGGCGTTCCGCACTCCCGTCAACTTGCCGTCCCCTGTCATGAATGCCGAGTGGGCGCAGGCCGGCGGCAATTCTGCGCACACCATGGGCAACCTGGAGCTAGGCGACCTCAGCCGCTCCTGGCGCCAATCGATCGGCGCGGGCGGCGGCTACCGGCAGAAGATCACCGCCACCCCCGTGATCGCCGCTGGTCGCGTGATCGCCATGGATTCGGACGCCACCGTGTCCGCGTTCGATGCGGCAACGGGCATCCGGCAATGGCGCACGCCCACCAAGCCCAAGAAGGACCGCAGCTCCAACCTCGGAGGCGGCGTGGTGGCCGGCAGCGGCAGCGTGTTCGCCAGCACTGGCCGCGCCGAGGTCCTGGCGTTGCAGGCCGCCACCGGCGACATCACTTGGCGCGTGCCGCTGGACGCACCGGCCCGCGCCGCGCCGACCTTGGTGGAGAACCGCCTGTTCTTGCCCACGCTGGACGAGCGCATGGTCGCCCTGTCCCGCACCGACGGCAAGAAGCTGTGGAGCTACCAGGCCACTCCCTCCGCCACCATCGTGCTGGGCGAGCCGTCACCTGCCTATGCGGACGGTACGTTGGTCTGCGGCTTCGGCTCCGGGGACTTGGTGGCGCTGCGGTCCGAGACCGGCACCTTGATCTGGAGCGACAGCCTGGCCGGCGCGCGTGGCCGCAACAGCGCAGCCGACCTATCCGCCATCCGCGCCTTGCCGGTGATCGTGCAATCGACCGTGTACGCGGTTGGTGTCGGGGGATTGATGGTGGCGCTGGATTTGCGTTCCGGCCGGCGCTTATGGGAGCGCGAGGTGTCGGGCCAGCATACCCCCTGGATTGCCGGAGACTGGGTCTTCGTGCTGTCGGAGGATCAGATGCTCGCCTGCATCAACCGGATCGACGGCCGGGTGCGCTGGCTCACCCAATTGCCGCGCTACGGCAATGAGAAGAAGCTGCGGGATCCGATCTACTGGACGGGTCCGCTGCTAGGCGGGAAATACCTGTACTGCGCTGGTTCCACCAAGAGGCTGATCGCCGTCAATCCGGCGAACGGCGCGATCTTGGGCGAGCAAAATCTGCCGGATGACGTGTCGGTGAACCTGGTGGCGGCTGCAGGCAAGCTGTTCGTCGTCACCGAGGACTCGACCCTCTCGGCGCTGGGCTGAGCCGTGCTGCCCACGGTGGTTATTGCCGGGCGGCCGAACGTGGGCAAAAGCACCCTGTTCAACCGCTTGGCCGGCCGCCGTCACGCCTTGGTGGCCGATACGCCAGGCGTCACCCGAGACCGCAAGGACGCGACGGCGCAGCTTCGTGGGCGCACGGTGCGCTTGGTCGATACGGCTGGGCTGGAGGAGAGCGTGCCGGACAGCCTGTATGGTCGGATGCGCGCCAGCTCCGAGGCGGCGGTGGGCGGGGCGGACCTAGTCGTGTTCGTGGTGGATGCCCGCACCGGCATCACCCCGGCAGACAGCCATTTCGCTGCCTGGTTGCGCCGTCAAGGCCGCCCGGTGCTGCTGGTCGCCAACAAGGCGGAGGGCCGCGGCGGCGCGCAGGCGGCGCTGGACGCCTACAGCCTCGGGTTGGGCGAGCCGCTGGCCGTGTCCGCGGAGCATGGCGACGGGCTGGCCAACCTGATGAGCGAGATCGCCGACCGGCTGCCAGAGCCGCAGGAGCCGGACGAAGCGGACCGGCCGCTGCGCCTGGCCGTGGTGGGCCGGCCGAACGCGGGCAAGAGCACGCTGCTCAACCGCCTGCTGGGCGAGGAGCGCATGATCACCGGCCCGGAGCCCGGCCTGACGCGGGATGCGGTGACGGTGCGGCTGCACGACGAAGTGGGGCCGATCGAGCTGGTCGATACCGCCGGGTTGCGCAAGAAGGCACGGATCGAGGCCGCACTGGAAAAGATGAGCGTGTCGGCCAGCATCGAGGCGCTGAAGATGGCCGAGATCGTGGTGCTGTGCGTCGATGCGGTGGAGGGGCTGCACGAGCAGGATTTGCAGATCGCCCGGCTGGTCGAGCGCGAAGGGCGGGGCTGCGTGCTGGCGCTGAACAAATGGGACGCGGTGCCGGACCGCAACGCCGCGCGCAAGGGTGTAAGCGACCGGCTAGAGACCAGCCTGGCGCAGATGCGCGGCATCCCCGTGGTGACGCTCTCGGGCATGACTGGGGCAGGAGTGGACAAGCTGCTGCCCGCCGTGCGCCGCGCCCATGCCGTGTGGAACACCCGGGTGGCAACGGGCGAGCTGAACCGCTGGTTCGAGGCGGCGCTGGAACGGCACGCCGCCCCCCTGGTCGATGGCCGCCGTCTGAAGCTGCGCTACATGACGCAGCCCAAGGCGCGCCCGCCCACCTTCATCATCTTCGGCACCCGGGCGGAGCAGACGCCGGAGGATTACCGCCGCTACCTGGTCAACGGCTTGCGGGACACCTTCGAGTTGCCCGGCACCCCAGTCCGTCTGCAGTTCCGCGGCACCAAGAACCCTTACGCCGACGAGTGAACCGGGGCTGCTGGCCGGCGTTGCCGGGTCAGGAGGGCATCGCGATGGCCAAGGGTGCGGAGAAGACGGATCCCAAGCTGTGGGAAAAGGTGAAGGACGAGGTCACGGAAGGCGACAAGGGCGGCAAGCCGGGCCAATGGTCCGCGCGCAAGGCGCAGATGGCGGTGAACGAGTACAAGCACGAGGGTGGCGGCTACCAGGGCGAGAAGTCGCCGGACAACCACCTCGTGCAGTGGGGCCGCGAGGAATGGGGCACCAAGTCCGGCGAGGAAAGCGGCAAGACGGGTGAACGGTACTTGCCCAAGGAAGCGCGTGAGTCGCTGACGGACAGTGAATACAAGCGCACATCGGACAAGAAGCGGGCGGACACGGCCCGCGGCAAGCAGCATTCTGCGCAGCCCGAGGATGTGGCGCACAAGACGGCGGAGCATCGTGGACAGTCTGGCACGCGGGCTGAGTTGCTGAAGCAGGCGGCCAGCAAGGGCATCAAGGGCCGCACCCGCATGAAGAAAGACGAGTTGGAGAAGGCGCTGCATGCCCATGGCTGAAATGGACGAGACGGCCCGGTCGGACACGGCACGCGAGTTCAAGCAGCTGGTGAACATGACGCCGGCCACGCTGCGCAAATGGCTGGACGGCGAGGAGAGCCGCACGGTCGGCATGACGCACGAGGGCGAGAAGGCGCATGACGGCGGAGACGAGTCGGTCGGCCACGAGATGGGCCGCCGCATCCTGGAGCTGCGGGCCAAGCAGGCGGGCGACCTGGACGAGGCCGATTACGAGGTAATGCGCAAGGTGGTGGGCTACGTGCACCGCCACTCCAAGCAGCGCCCCCAAGGTGACGTGACGGACACGCGGTGGCGCAAGTCACTGATGAACTGGGGACACGATCCGCTGAAATAGGCTTGGCATCCGCTCACTGCTTCGCCAGTGTCGCGGCAACGGCCCGGGTAACGGGCGGCAGGGGAAATGCAGCCATGGAGCTGGAACGCCGGACCATCCGCCGGGTAACGCTACGGCTCGTGCCGTTTCTGGTGCTGTGCTATTTCGTGGCCTATTTGGACCGCGTGAACGTCGGTTTCGCCAAGCTGACCATGAGCGGCGACATTGGCTTGTCAGAGAAGGCGTTCGGCTTCGGCGCCGGCATCTTCTTCGTGGCATATTTCGTGTTCGAGGTGCCTTCCAACCTGTTTCTGGAGAGGTTCGGCGCACGCAAGTGGATCGCCCGCATCATGCTGACCTGGGGCGTCGTGTCCGGTGCCACCGCCTTCGTCACCGGCCCCTACAGCTTCTACGCCATCCGCGTTCTGCTGGGCTTCGCGGAGGCTGGGTTCTTCCCCGGCATTATCTTCTTCCTGACGCTGTGGTTCCCTGCCAAGGAGCGGGCGCGCATCGTGGGCCTGTTCATGGCCGCCATCCCGCTCTCTACCGTCATCGGCGGCCCGATCTCGGGCAAGCTGCTCGACCTGGACGGGATGCTGGGCCTGCACGGCTGGCAGTGGCTCTACATCACCGAGGCCGTGCCGGCGCTGCTGCTGTCGGGGGTGGTGTACCTCTACCTCACCGACAAGCCGGCGGACGCGCACTGGTTGGCCGCGGACGAACGCGCCTGGCTGGTGCAGCGCTTGCAGCAGGAGCGGCAAGCAAAGGAGCAGGCCGGCCATCTCTCGGTGCTGCAAGCGGTCACCAACCCCCGCGTGCTGGCGGTGGCGCTGATCTACTTCGGCGCCAATGCCACCAATTACGGCTTGAGCTTCTTTCTGCCTACCATCGTCAAGGGCTTCGGCGGCCTGAGCAACCTGCAAATCGGACTGATCACGGCGCTGCCCTACGTCGTCGGCGTGGCGGGCATGATCTGGTGGGGCCGCCGCTCGGACGTGCGCCGCGAGCGCAAGGGCCACGCCGCCTTCGCCCTGCTCGTGGCAGCAGTGGGCATCGGCGCATCCACCCTATTCGCTGACCCGGTGCTGAAAATGTCCTGCCTGACGGTGGCCGGGTTCGGCATCTTCGCCTGTCTGCCGATCATCTGGACGCTGCCGACCGCGTTCCTATCGGGGGCCGCGGCGGCGGGCGGGATCGCGACGGTGAACGCGCTGGGCAACCTGGCCGGGTTCTTTGGGCCGTATGCGATGGGGTACATGAAGGATTTGACGGGCAGCTTCGACAGTGGGCTGTGGATGCTGTCGGCGGCGGGTGTAGTTGGGATGATCGTGGTGCTGGCGCTGCCGCACGATGGGCGGCTGGGGGATGCGCCGGCGGCGGCGCGGGTGCCAGCGGAGTAAAAATTTAGCAGAAAGCGAACATTCTACCCGCTAAGATAATTTGGCTTCAGTTTTGATGACGATTACGTTTCGTATGCCTCACGCATCACCGCATTAGGTAAGACGTTACGTTTACCTGTCACAGCTTTGCATGCCGGCAAGGGTGGCAAAGGTGATGCGCAGCTTTTTTTCTCAGCATTGTCTTCGCACTGTGATTACCATTGTGACAGGTGGCACTCTCGCTTTTTCTTTGTCAGGCTGCGGGGCGACCGCCGCCCAGAAACAAGTCGAAGCAATAACAAGCGTTGGTCAGCTAGCTTCAAATGAGTGGCAGGCATGTCAAACTCAAGTGTCTCAAGACGTAGCGTTCGACAGCCTTCGTCAGAAGCTACAACTTGTTTCAACGGAACGCGTTTCGCTTGAGCAACGGGCTGACTCTTCCAAACCGAATCCGGATGATCTCCGCAATCTTCTGATATGGAACCGGCGTGTTCAGGGTTGCCGTACATCTCTGCTCTCCGCGTCCAATAGAAGTTTTCCGTTTCTACGTGACGCTTTGGATCAAGGCTTTGCGGCCATGGACGATGTCTATGTGGAATTAGAGAAAATCTCGATTACAGGGGGCGAAGCTAATACCAGACTTGTTCATGTAGAGGCGGACAACAAAATCCGGCTCAGCAACGCACTGCACCCTTGGGCGCGGGCTATGGATGCAAAGCATCAGGCAGAGTTGGCAAATCGACAAGCTATATGGAATGGAGTAGCCCAGGGCGTGGTCAGCGGCCTGTTAGTAGCAGCTGATGCTTATGTAAATACTGGTCCTATTACCACCACTTGTCTGGACCTTCGAGCAGGTGTGAGCTGCACCACCCAAACTCGATGGTGACTTAAGAACCTGCGCTGGTGGCTAGGTTACGCCAGATCCAAGCTGATAGGATTGCGTCGTGGGTCACAATGACGAGCTAGTAATTCCATTCCGTGAAAACAACCCCATTCCGCTCCTCCCCCATCCCGCACAGCCCCGCAATCGCCTCCGCCACATCCTCCGCCTGTCGCAGCCCTGCCGGGTTCTCCCCCGGCATAGCCTCCTTGCGCAGCCGTGTCGCCACCGGCCCCGGATCGAACAGATTGACCCGGCATCGCGTGGTCCGCACCTCCTCCGCCCAGGACAGCGCCAGATGCTGCATCGCCGCCTTGGTCGCGCCATACAACCCCCAGAACGCCCGCGGACGATCCACCAGCGCGTCCGTCACGAACACCGCCCGGCCCGCCTCGGCGGCCAGCAGTAGCGGGCCGCAGGTGCGGATCAGCCGCCAGCTTGCCTCCCATTGTACCGCCGTCACTGCTGCGAAGTCGCCGGGCAGGATGTGCGGCGCCGGGGTCAGCCGGCCGAGAGCGCCGGCCGCATGGGCCATCACGTCCAGCCGGCCGAACCGCTCGAACAAGCTCGGCCCAAGCGTGTCGAGTTGCGCGCCGTCCGCCAGGTCCAGCGGCAGCAGTGTCGCCTGGCCGCCGGTGGCGCGGATGGCGTCGTCGGTTTCCTCCAGGCCGCCCTGGGTGCGTGCCGTGATCACCACGTGGCAGCCCGCGCGGGCCAAGGCCACCGCCACCGCCGCGCCGATCCCCCGGCTCGCCCCAGTGACGAGCGCGATCCGGCTTTCGTTCACTGGCCAGGAAGCAGACTGAGCTGGCGTTCCGCCTCGTTATGCAGGTCGCTCAAGCCGATCGGGTAGTCGCCGGTAAAACAAGCATCGCAGTAGGCGGGCCGTTCGCCGCGCCCGCCAGCCTTGCCGAGCGAGTGGTACAGCCCATCCAGGCTGATGAAGGCCAGGCTGTCCGCGCCGATCAGCCGCGCCATTTCCGCCACGTCGTGCCGGGCGGCCAGCAGCTTGCCGCGCTCCGGCGTGTCGATGCCGTAGAAGCAGGAATGCGTGGTGGGCGGCGAGGAGATGCGCATGTGCACCTCCGCCGCCCCAGCCTGGCGCACCATCTCGACGATCTTGCGGCTGGTGGTGCCGCGCACGATCGAGTCATCCACCAGGATGACGCGCTTGCCGCGCAGCACCGAGCGGTTGGCTGAGTGCTTCAGCTTCACGCCAAGGTTGCGGATCTGATCCGTCGGCTCGATGAAGGTGCGGCCGACATAGTGGTTGCGGATGATGCCCAACTCGAACGGCAGGCCGCTCGCCTCGGCATAGCCCATGGCGGAGGGCACGCCGGAGTCCGGCACCGGCACCACCACGTCCGCGGGCACGGCGGATTCGTGGGCCAGCGTCTCGCCGATGCGCTTGCGCGCCTCATAGACGGGGGTGCCCTCCATCACGGAGTCGGGGCGGGCGAAGTAGATGTACTCGAACACGCAGAATCGGCTGGCGCGGGGGCCGAATGGCTTGATGCTGTGCACGCCCTTGTCGTTGATGATGACGATCTCGCCGGGTTCCACGTCCCGCACGAACTCGGCGCCCACAATGTCCAGCGCGCAGGTCTCGGAGGCGAGCACCCAGCCGCCGACCGTGTCCGACCGGCCCGGCGGCGTGATACGCCCCAGGATCAGCGGGCGCACGCCCAGCGGGTCCCGCACCCCCAGCATCGCCTCGTTGGACAAGGCAATCAGCGAGTAGGCGCCGACCACCTGCTTCAATGCATCGATCAGCCGGTCCGCCACGGTGGAGTACAGGCTGATGGCGATGAGGTGGACGAACACTTCGCTGTCCGTGGTGGACTGGAACAGGCAGCCGCGTCGGACCAGAGTACGCTTGAGCGCGAGGGCGTTGGTCAAGTTACCGTTGTGTGAGACGGCCAGGCCGCCGAACTCAAAATCCGCGTACAGCGGCTGCACGTTGCGCAGGATGGTCTCGCCGGTGGTGGCATAGCGGTTGTGCCCGACCGCGGCGCCCCCGGGCAGGGAGGCGATGACTCGGGCGTCACCAAAATTGTCCGCCACTAGCCCGAGCCCACGATGCTGGTGGAAGCGGTGGCCGTCGAACGAGACGATGCCGGTGGCTTCCTGCCCGCGATGCTGCAGCGCGTGCAGGCCAAGCGCGGTGAGGGCCGCCGCGTCCGGCACGTTCCACACTCCGAAGATGCCGCACTCCTCGTGCATCTTGTCGTCGTCGTGGTCGGTGGCTTGCATGGCGAGCCCTCCTATGGCCGTGCCGGCTGGGCGCCCACGGCGCGGCCGACAGGGTTGGCGTGGAGCAATTCGGCGGAGCCCTCGGGTCGGCCCGCAGGCGGCATGGCGACGACGGGTCGATAGGCAGGTGGCAGCTGGCGCGCCGCCCAGGCAGCACCAAGATAGATGGAAGGCATGAGGCGTGCTTCCAAGACCGGGTCTGGCCAGCGGCCCACCGGCTCGACCGTGCCGACCACGACATAGGCGATGATCGCCAGCACCGCGCCGCGCGCCAGGCCGTAAAGCAGGCCCAGCGTGCGGTCCAGCCCGCCCAGCACCGAGCGGCGCACCGCCCCGGCCAGGATGCGCGCGGCCAGGGAGAACACGATCAGCACGACGAGGAACACGGCGCCGAACGCCACCGGGTCAGCCACGTCCGGATTGGCGATCGTCTTGTGGGCCAAGACCTGTGCGTCGGGATAGAACCAGCTTGCCGCGATGCCGGCCCCCACCCAGGCGGCCAGGCCGAGGACCTCGCGCACCATGCCGCGCAAGAAACCCCATAAGCCTGAACAAGCCACGACCACAAGGAGGACAACATCCACCCAGTTCATGCGGTTCTGCCCGGATATACGGCCATGGCGCTGTATCCGCTTCCGCGCCGAGTCCGCCAAGCCCTGTTCACGCAGGTCAGCGCCCAGTTGCGGCGGGAGCCGCCTCGAACACGATGTCTTGCGCACCGTGCCAGAGCACCCGGCGACCCAGCTCGGGAAGCGCCTCCACGCCTTGCGTGATGGTGAGAAAGTGGTTGCCGGCCAACATGCCGACTTTGCTGGCAAACCGCACGCTGCCGTAGGCAAGCAGTATCTCTGTCTCGCTGATTCCACCGGGGTGCAGCAGGATTTGGCCGGGCGCTGGATAACTGGTCGGGTTTTCGTAGCCGAAGCCAAAGTCCCGCTCGCCGAGCGGGATCCAGCAGGCTTCGCCGCTCCAGCGCACGTGGATCAGGCGTTGGCGGTAGGGCAGCAAGGCCCGGAACGCCGCGACGGTGCGGGGCGCAGCCGGCTCGAACCGGGCTGCAAAGGTGACGCCGCCGGCGATGATGCGAAGATCGGTCATGGCCGCCGTGCTCTACCGCCGGTAATGCCCGCGCACAATGCAGTGGGGTATGTACCGCTTGGCAGTCAGCCGCGTTGACCCTCAACGCTGAAAAGGAAATGCGCAGCCATGGATGTGAGCCAGATCAAGGAACACGCAGACATCATTGGAGCCGATGGCGTTCACGTTGGCACGGTGGACCGGGTGCAGGGCGATCGCATCAAGCTGACCAAGAAGAGCACCGAGGATCAGCGACACCACTACATCTCCGTTGGTCTGGTGGCGGAGGTCGAAGACGGCACGGTGCGATTGTCAGCCAATGCCGACGTAGCGGTGACGTTCGAGGAGGAGTGACCGCCGACTGGCGGGACGGCTGCGCCGATGGGTCAGTCGGCATTCTCCCGCGCCGGTTGCGCGACAAGCTCCGTGCGGCCGATGTAGTCGCGGGTGACGGGGATGGCGCGGCCGCCGCGGGCAAGTTGCAGCTGCCAAACCATCAAGCCAAGCCGGCGGAACGCCAGTTCGCTGCCCGCCAGGTAGAATTCAAACATGCGGCAGAAACGCTCGTCATACAAGGCCGCCGCCTCGGCCCGATGAGCAGCAAACCGGTGTTGCCAGTGGTGCAACGTCTCGGCGTAGTGCTCCCGCAGCACCTCCAGGTCCGCAGCGTCCAAGCCGCTGCGTTCCGCTGCGGGAAGCACTTCGGACAGGGCGGGGGAGTAGCCGCCGGGAAAGATGTAGCGCGCGAGCCACGGATTAGTGCTGGCTGGCCCGCGCGCGCGGCCGATGGCGTGCACCAGGGCGACGCCGCCAGGTGCCAGCAAACTATGAACTCGGGCGAAAAACGCATCGTAGTGGTTTACGCCGACGTGCTCGAACATGCCGACTGATACGATGCGGTCGAACGGCCCTGCCAGCACCGGATCGCGGTAATCCAGCAGCTCAAACCGCACCTGGTGATCCAGCCCTGCTACAGCGGCGCGGCTGCGGGCGCGGGCCAGTTGCTCGATACTGAGGGTGATGCCCAGCACCTGCGCCCCATAGTCCCGCGCCAGGGTGAGCGCCATGCCTCCCCAGCCACAGCCGATGTCCAGCACCCGCAAGCCTGGCCGGTCGAGCAGCAGCTTGGCCGCGATATGGCGCTTCTTGGCCTCCTGGGCCTCGTCCAGAGTCTCCTTGCCCGTGGGGAAGTAAGCACAGGAGTATTGCCAGTCTGCATCCAGGAACAGGGCATAAAGCCGATCGTCCAAGTTGTAATGCGCCACGTTGCGGCGCGCTCGGGCGACAGGATTGTATTGTTGCAAGCGGCGCAGCAGGCGACGGGCATGGCCGTGCACGGCTACGCCTGGATGCATGCCTGAACCGGCCACGTTGGCCATCAGAACATCCAGCACATCGTGCAGGGTGCAGCCGAGCGGAGCAAAGCTGCCGTCCATGTAAGCCTCGCCCAACGCGAGCGCCGGGTCGCTGACCAAGCGCCACAGGGTACGCGCGGTGCGGATGTCCACCCCAGCTTCTGGCCCGACGGACCCGTTGTAGGTGACGAACCGGCCATCTGGATAGCGGACGTTTAGGCGGCCTTTGGTGATGAAGCGCCGCAGGATGGCATGAAGTATTGCTTGCACGCCACCTCGCCCCGGGCCAACCATCCGAAGATGGACGGCGGACCCAGTACCGTCAAAAGCAGCTGGTCAGTTTGGCAGGGTACCCGGTTCGGCACCGGGCTCGAACAGGGCGGCAATCTCCTGGTTTGCCGCCGCGTCCTCGTCGTCAGCGCCTTGGCCGATGCGCTCGCCGCGGGCCTGCTTCTCGGCTTCTTCCGGGCTGCGGGCCACGTTGGCGATCACTGGAAGAGACACTTCCGGGTGCAGGACGACGCGGACGGTGGACAGCCCCAGCATCTTGATCGGCTGGTCGAGCACCACCTGCGAGCGATTGATGGTTAACCCACCGGCTACACAGCCGTCGGCGATGTCGCGGGCAGAGACAGAACCATACAGGTTGCCCGAGTCGCTGGCCTGGCGGATGATTACTACTGACATCTGGCCGATGCGCTCGGCCAGACGCTCGGCTTCCTCGCGCCGGCGCAGGTTCTGCGCCTCCAACTGGGTGCGCTGGGTCTCGAACTGCTCGCGGTTCGACTTGTTGGCACGTAACGCCATCTTTTGCGGCAGCAGAAAGTTACGGGCATAGCCGGGCTTGACGCGCACCACGTCACCCATCTGCCCAAGCTTCTCGACCCTTTGCAGCAGGATCAGTTCAACGGCAGCCATGGCGAGTGCTCCTCAAGCCAGAATGTAGGGCAGCAGTGCCAGGAAGCGAGCGCGCTTGATGGCCTGGGCCAGTTCGCGCTGCTTCTTCGCCGACACGGCGGTGATGCGGGATGGCACGATCTTGCCGCGCTCGCTCAGAAAGCGCGACAGCAGCCGCACGTCCTTGTAGTCGATCTTCGGCGCATTGGGACCGGAGAACGGGCAGGATTTGCGGCGGCGATAGAACGGACGCCGGGCGCCCACGGCCGAGCGGCGGCCGGCTGGACTGACGTCCTCGCCGCTGATTGCTTCCGACATGGATTATTCCTCCCCGCCTGGGTTGAAACCGCCGCCGAACGCAGGCCGGTCCTCGCGGCTGAACTCGTCGCGAGCGCGGAACTCCTCACGGTCGTCAAAGCCGCGCTTGCGCCCACTCTCGAAACGTCCGGCGGGCTTCGGGCCGCGGAACGAACGCTCGCGGTCATCGGACTTGCGCGACAGGATGGAGGACGGCTCGTCGTTGATCTCCTCCACGCGGATGGTCATGAACCGCAGCACATCCTCGTTCAAGCCCAACTGACGCTGCATCTCGTCGATGGTGGCGGGCTGCGCGTTGAGGCCGAGCAGCATGTAATGTCCCTTGCGGTTCTTCTTGATGCGGTAAGCAAGAGAACGCAGGCCCCAGTACTCACGCTTTTGCACCGCGCCGCCATCGCCTTCGAGCTGGGCGGCAATGGTGTCCGCGACACTCTCGACCTGCTGCTGCGTGACGTCATTGCGTGCAATGAGCACGCATTCGTAAAGTGGCATGGATGGTCCCTATGGCTGGATCGGCCCGAAACGGGCATAGCCGGGGCGCAGCCATTGCACCCCAGCAGGGAAGGCTTGCTTCAACCACGACCTGGCCCAGCGCGCAAGGTGCTGCGACCGATTTGACACACTTGGCGCGCAGCGTGGTAGTGCGCGACCGTAACCCCTGGATCCTTCGTCATGCCCGTTCACGCCTTCATCTTCCCAGGCCAGGGCAGCCAGTTTGTCGGCATGGGCCGTGACCTGGCCGCCGCTTTCGCCCCCGCCCGCGAGGTGTTCCAGGAAGTGGACGACGCGCTTGGGCAGAAGCTGTCCAAGCTGATGTTCGAAGGCCCGGCCGAGGACCTGACGCTCACGGAGAACACCCAGCCGGCGCTGATGGCCGTCTCGCTGGCCGCGTTGCGGGTGCTGGAAGCCGAGGGCGGCTTGCCTTTGAAGGGCCGCGCCGTGCTGGTCGCCGGGCATTCGCTGGGGGAGTACAGCGCGCTGGCGGCGGCAGGCAGCCTGGGCATCGCGGCCTGTGCGCGGCTGCTGCGGATCCGTGGCGAGGCCATGCAGCGGGCCGTGCCCGCCGGGGTGGGCGCCATGGCGGCGCTGCTGGGCACGGACTTGGAGGCGGTGCGCGCCATCTGCGCCGAGGCGGCGGAAGGCGACGTGGTGGAGCCCGCCAACGACAATGGCGGTGGCCAAGTGGTGATCTCCGGCCATCGCGGCGCCGTGGAGCGGGCGGTGGAGGCGGCCAAGGCGCGCGGCGTCAAGCGGGCGATGCTGTTGCCCGTGTCGGCCCCCTTCCACTGCGCTTTGATGGCCCCGGCAGCCGATGTAATGGCCGACGCCCTGGGCAACGCCGCCATCCTGTCGCCTGCCGTGCCGTTGCTGGCCAACGTGTCCGCTGTCAAAGCCACTGACCCAGCGGCCATCCGCACCCTGCTGGTGCAACAGGTGACGGGCACGGTGCGCTGGCGGGAGAGCATGATCGCGGCGATGGAGCTGGGCGCGGACAGCTTCGTCGAGCTGGGGGCGGGCAAGGTGCTGACTGGGTTGCTGCGGCGGATCGCACCGGACGCACGGGCCGCAGCGGCAGGAACGCCGACGGAAATCGAAGCGGTGCTCCGCGCGTTGTAGCGCCACAACTCATCCGGAGCGCACCATGACGAGAAAGATCATCCTTGCCGCCCTGTTCGCAGCCAGCCTGGGCAGCTGCGCTGGCATCGAGCGTGATAACGTGACCGACCGCGAGAACCTGCTTTCCGCTGGCGGCTTCAGGGTGCTGCCGGCAAACACGCCGGAGCGGCAGGCCGAATTGGCCAAGCTGCCGCCCAACCGCGTGGTGCAGCAGATCATGGGCGAGCACGTGTCCTACCTGTATGCCGATCCAGTCGTGTGCCACTGCCTCTATGCCGGCGGGCAGGATGCATTCGGCCGCTACCAGTCCTTGCTGCAACAGCGCCGGATCGCGTCGGACCAGCTGTTGGCCTCGGAGCAGAACCAGGACTTCGGGTTCGGCTATGGTGCTTTCGGTGGGTTTGGGCCGGGGTTCTACTGACGCGGCCAGGGTATGGAACGACATAATTGCAAGCTGTTCGTCAATATTTAATCGCGCCCTCGCAATCAAGCACAAGCATAGCCTCACCCATCATTGAGCCAAGGAGTTTGGCAACTAAGCCTGAGAGTGAGTCTTACCCACGCTCAGTCACCGTGACTGAGAGAGGAACTCCGATGGCCGATCAAGAACTCAAGATGCTGGTTTCCCAGGGACTGCAGGCGATGAAGGCTGGCGGCGAGGTGGCGAAGAAGGCCACTGCCGACATCGAGAAGGACGCGAGCCATCCAGACCTGAAGGCTGCCCTGCAAGCCGGCAACAAGACATCCGAACAGTGGGCGCAACGCATCACCCAGGCGATGCAAGAGGCTTCGGGCGCGCAGGATGAGGGCAACCCCATTCTTGAGGCGCACTTCCAGGTGAGCCAGAAAATTCGGCAGAAGGCGCCGGACAGCACAACGCGGGACCTCGGCATCATCGCCGCGGGCCAGTTGGCATTGCACTACTGGATCGCGTCGTTCGGCACCCTGCGCACTTATGCCTCCCAGGCGGGCATGACCCAGACCGAGCAGTCCATGCAAAAGTGCCTGGATGAAGCCAAGCAGGCCGACCAGCAACATACCAAGATCGCCGAAGCCTTGCTGGGCTAAGCAGGCTACGAGCTGTGGGCGGCTTAGGCTGCCCACAGCCTACTTTGGCACGTTGTCCCGCAACTCCTTCAGCCATACCCGCGCGTTGCCGTCTGACGGCGCGCGCCAGTCACCCCGCGGCGACAGAGACCCGCCGGCGCTGACCTTCGGGCCGTTCGGCATGGCCGAGCGCTTGAACTGGCTGAACCCAAAGAAGCGTTGCAGAAATATCTCTAGCCAGTAGCGTATCTCCGCCAGCGAGTAGGCGCGCCGGCGCTCCTCCGGGAAGTTGCCGGGCCAGCCATTCACAGTCGCGTCGCGCCAGGCATGCCAGGCGAGGAACGCCACCTTCGACGGCGCAAATCCGTGGCGCAGCACCTGAAACAAGTTGAAGTCTTGCAGTTCATACGGACCAATCTTGGCTTCCGTGCTCTGCGGCTTCTGATCTGCATCAGCCGGGACCAATTCGGGAGAAATCTCCGTGCCGAGAATTACCTCCAGCACTGCACCGGTCTCCGCGCTGAACTGGGCGGAGGCGGCTACCCAGCGGATCAGGTGCTGGATCAGCGTTTTGGGCACGCCAGAGTTGACGTTGTAGTGCGACATCTGGTCGCCTACGCCGTAGGTGCACCAGCCCAGCGCCAATTCGGATAAGTCCCCGGTGCCAAGCACGATCGCATCCTGGTAGTTGGCTAGGCGGAACAAGTAATCCGTCCGCAGCCCCGCCTGCACGTTCTCGAACGTCACGTCATAGTGCGGCTCGCCAGACGCGAAAGGGTGTCGCAGGTCGGCCAGCATCTGCCGCGCCGCCGGGCGGATGTCGATTTCCTCATGCGTCACCCCCAACGCCTGCATCAGCCGCAGGGCATTGGCTTTGGTGGCATCGCCAGTGGCAAAGCCCGGCAGGGCATAGCCGAGGACGGCCTCGCGAGGCCGGCCCAGCAAGTCCATGGCTTTGGCCGCCACGATCAGCGCATGGGTCGAGTCAAGGCCGCCGGAGACGCCGATCACCACGCGCTTGACCCCACTCGCCTCCAGCCGCTGCGCCAGGCCGGAGACCTGAATGTTGTAGGCCTCGTAGCAATCCTGCTCCAGCCGCGCCGGGTCGGCGGGCACGAAGGGGAACCGCTCAACCCGGCGCAGCAGGCCAAGGTCGCCCGAAGGTGGCGCCAGCCGGAAGCCTACGGTGCGGAATGCCCTGTCGGCGCGACGGGCGTTGTCGTCGAACGTGCCCATCGCAATCCGCTCCTGCCGCAAAAGGCCCAGATCCACGTCCGCCATCACGCACCCGGCGGTGCGGGCGAACCGCTCCGTCTCGCCCAGCAGGGCGCCACATTCGTGGATGCTGGCCTGCCCATCCCAGGACAGGTCGGTCGTGGACTCTCCAACCCCTGCCGCGGCATACACGTAAGCGGCAAGGCAGCGTGCCGATTGCGCCCGGCACAACAGGTTGCGCTGCTCCGCCCGACCGATGGTGATGGGACTGCCCGAAAGGTTGGCCAGCACCGTGGCCCCGGCCAGCGCGCCCTGCGAACTGGGTGGCACCGGCACCCAGAGGTCCTCGCATACTTCTGCGTGCAGCACGAGGCCCGGCAAGTCCTCTGCCGCGAACAGCAAATCCGTCCCGAAAGGCGCGTCCTGCCCAGCGACCCGCAGCGACTGGCCGTTGATGCCCTCGCCGGAGACGAAGTGGCGGCGCTCGTAAAACTCGCGGTAGTTGGGAAGGTAAGTTTTGGGCACCACACCTAGGATGCAGCCGCGATGCAGGACGATGGCCGCGTTGAACAGTCGCCCACCCTGGCGCAGCGGCGCACCCACCAGCAACACCGGCAACAACGCCGCCGAGGCAGCCGCGATGACCCCCAGCGCCCGATCCACGGCGGAAAGCAGGGCTTCCTGCTGCAGCAAGTCCTCAATCGCGTAACCGGACACGCAGAGTTCGGGGAACACGCCCACCGCAACCCCTTGCGCGTCGCAGTGCCGGGCGAGTGCCAGGATCTCGTCCGCATTGGCCGCCGGGTCCGCGACGGCGCTGCGCGGCACGCAGGCGGCCACGCGGGCAAAGCCGTGCTGGTAGAGGGAGTGGAACCGGGCGCGAGGGTCGGCGGTCATGACAGCACTCCATCCTTGCGGGCGGCGCAGCGCAAGCCCCTCAGCGCCGCAGCCGTTGGGCGGAGGCGCTCCGCCGGCGCTCCCACCCGGCGCGCTCCAGCTCCGGGCTGTTCTCCTCAGTTTGCGCCGTGCCGAGGCAGAGATAAGCGACCAGCGTCCACTCTGCCGGTACATCCAGCGCCTGGGTGACCGCCGCCGGGTCCAGAATGGACACCCAACCCACTCCCAGCCCGGCCGCCCGCGCCGCCAGCCAAAGCGTGTGGACCGCCATGACGGCGGAGTAGGCCGCCATCTCCGGCATGGTGCGCCGGCCGAGTGCGTGGCCTTGCGACGGGTCGGATTCAGCGAACACGGCCAGATGGCACGGTGCTTCGTCCAGCCCGGCGAGCTTGAGCCGGCCATAAAGCGCGGCACGGGGACCGTCCTGCTCGGCCATGGCCTGGGCGTTGCAGGCAAGGAAGCTGGCGCGCACGGCGGCCCGACGCGCGAGATCCTCGACGGTGACGAAGCGCCAGGGTTGGCTCAGTCCGACGGAGGGGGCGAGAGCGGCGGTGTCGAGCAGGTAGTCCAGCAGAGCGGCGGGCACCGGGTCGGGGCGGAAATGGCGCACGTCTCGCCGCCAGCGGAACAGGTCGGCGAGTTGGGATTGGAAGGCTGGGGTGAAGCAGGGCGACGTCACGCCAGTCAAGCTAGATCGGGCATGTCTGGCCAATCTCCGGCTGTCTGGCGCCTGCCGCTTGCGGCGGCGGTCCCGACAGAGCCGATCAAGTTATGCAGTTCCAAGGCGTGCCTGAAGTCTGGTGTCATCTTCTCGCCATTGCGGATGTCTTGCGCGAACCGCGCGTAGAGTTCACCAACGTTCGCGAGTGGCCCTGTCAATTCAGGGGCAGCAGGCGGGTCTGGTGCGTCGGACGGCACCGTTGTTTCCAGGTAGAGGTCGCCCGCCTGGAAGCCATAGGGATGGCCACCCCGCAGCCTTACCGAGCCTTCGGTTCCTAGAACCTCGAATGCGAAAGGCGTTGCTCCGGAACGGCCGCCATCCATCTCGGCTGACAGCATGCATCCGCTGTGGAACCTTGCCTGGACCGCGAGGTAGTCGGCGGTCGATCTTGCAACGTGCCCTGGCCCGTCGATCAACTTGACCGATTTGTATTTAATGGCGGTCAGCGCATTGATCTCGCTGATGCCGCCCAACAGAAAAATCGCGAGGTCGAGCGTGTGGCCGGTCAGGATCGTGGACATCGTGGCGCCGTTCGCCGGATCGCACAGGTAAGCATACGAGGCCGGGACTTGCGGGCCGTGGCCTTCAGTCGTCGATACGGTGCTGCACGTCAACGGCCGCCCAATTCCGCCTCGGGCTATGATGTCTCGGGCGCGTCGAACTGCGGGGCTGAAACGGGCCTGCAGGCCGATTGCCGCATGGACGGCGGTTTGCTCAGCCTTGACGGCGATTGCCCGTGCTTCCTCGACGCCCAGCGCAAGGGGCCACTCGCACAAAACGTGCTTGCCGGCATCCAGCGCCGCGAGGACGATCTCGTTATGGTAGGGCACTTTGACGCACACGGACACGACATCAACGTTCGGGCTGCGGATGAGGTCGATCGCGTTGCCATGGCATTCATCAACGGCGAACGCTCTCCCAGCCACGCGGGCGGTTTCCACGTTGCTTGTAGCCAAAGCGGCGAGCGTGATGCCGGGAAGCGCCTTAATGGCAGGAATGTGCGAGAGCTTGGCCCAGCTCCGCTCGGCATTTGCCCCGATCAAGCCGATCCGCAAAGGATGATCCATCGTCTCGCCTTCTCGACCAAGTGTTGTGGTGCCATCGACGGACGCCGGCCAGCGCTCTGCGACCGCAGGAAGCAGCCAGGCTGCAATCCGGTCTCCTGCCGCACTTCAGCGTAGGACGCTGCGGCAGCCCGCACTAGCCGCCCGGGTTGGGTGTGCTACAGCACCCCGTCATGCGTTCGTTCCTGGACTTCGAGAAACCTATCGCCGAGCTGGAAGCCAAGATCGGCGAGCTGCAGCAGATGCAGGAGCCCGGCGGCATCAACATCGCCGAGGAGATCGCCCGGCTCACCGACAAGGTGGACCGCCAGTTGCGCGGCACCTACGCGCGCCTCACCCCCTGGCAGAAAGCGCAGGTCGCCCGCCATCCGGACCGGCCCAAGGCGCTGGCCTACCTGCACGCCCTCATCACCGATTTCACGGCCCTCGCCGGAGACCGGGCCTTCGCCGAGGACGCCGCAGTCGTGGGTGGGCTGGGCCGGTTCGACGGGCGGCCTGTGGTGGTCATCGGCACTGAGAAGGGCACGGACACCGACAGCCGGGTCCGCCACAACTTTGGCATGGCCAAGCCGGAGGGCTACCGCAAGGTGCGCCGCCTGCTGGAACTTGCAGGGCGGTTCAGCCTGCCGGTGCTGACCTTCGTCGACACCGCCGGCGCCTTCCCTGGCATTGAGGCGGAGGCGCGCGGCCAGGCGGAGGCCATCGCCCGCTCCGTCGAGGCCTGCCTGGACGCACCGGTGCCGATCATCGCCACCATCATCGGCGAGGGTGGCTCCGGCGGCGCCATCGCGCTCGCCACCGGAGACCGCGTACTGATGCTGGAGCATGCGATCTACTCCGTCATCTCGCCGGAAGGCTGCGCCTCCATCCTGTGGCGGGACGCGGCCCAGGCGCCCCTGGCGGCCGAGGCGCTGCGGCTGACGGCGGAGGATTTGCGCGGACTCCGGTTGATTGATGCCGTGGTAGCCGAGCCGCTGGGCGGCGCGCACCGGGACGCGGCCGCCGCCATCGCCATGGCGGGGGATGCGGTGCGGTCGGCGCTGGCCGAGCTGGCTGGGCTGGACGGCCCCACCCTGCTGCTGCGACGGCGCGAGAAGTTCCTCGCCATGGGCCGTGAGGGTCTCGGCTGAGGGTCAGGACCGCAGGGCGTAGCCGCGTGCCGCCATGCAGGCCAGCATCTGGTCGTGCTCCGGCTTGTCCGAGGCGAACGCGGCGGCGAAGGCCGAGGTCGGCGAGGCGTTGGCCTTGCGGGTCAGCGCCGAGTCCACGTCCTTGTGGCAGCGCAGCAGGTCGGCCCGGTAGCGCGGTGCCGCATGGTCTCCCGCCAGCGGCGGGTCATACGCGACGCACCCGGTGAGCAGCAGGGCGAGGCCGAGCAAGACGGGGGCGAGGGGACGGATCATAGGCTCCATGTCGCCGGACCGTGTTACCCGTGTGTGACCGATGAGGCGCGCCGCCCTCCTGCTCGGCACGTGCGGCATGGCCGCTGTCTGGCTGCTGTGGCGGCGGCTGGCCGCCGAAATCCCGCTGCCACCGGAGGGCGCCAGCCTCTCGGTGCGGCTGGGGCTGGCCTGCGCCTTCCTGCTGCCGCCAGCCGGCCTGCTGTGGGCGATGCTGCTGGTGCGCATGGCGGCCAGGTTCGCGGGACGAGCCAGCCTGGAGGAGGCGACCCGGCCGGTGGTGGCGGACAGCGCGACCCACTTGCTGGTGTTCGCGGTGGCGCTGCTGGCGCTGGCGGCGCAGCTGGATGCGGCGCGGATGCCGGCGGCGTTGGCGCTGGCTGCAGTATTCATGGTAGGACGGATAGCATTCTGGGCGGGCGCACTCGTTTTGCCGGTGGGCGGCGCGTTCGGCACGGCAGTCACACTGGCCGCCACCGCGGGCACTCTGGGTTGGGCTGCTGCAGTCGCTTGGTAAGTTCATCGACTTCCCGAACACACATTGATCAATTGAAGCGATCTAAGATTGTAGATGAAGCTTGCTGCATGTGTGAGCACTCGAAAGATGACAAGAATGGGCAGCTTGGTCGGACTTGTCGCATTTATGGTTTTCGGCTGGTCAGCTTTCAGCATATTCAAGGGCGTTAATACGAAGAGCAGCGGTACCAGAGCTATGGATGGTCGAAGTAGATACCTGCATCAGTAAATAAGATATTTTGAAACTACAACAATGTAGTTCGTCGTTACTCTCTAATGTTGCATCGTCAACGCGCTAACAGCCGCGAGAAGCTGGCCACTCCGGCGCCGCCGGCGAAGCACGCGCCCACCGCCAGCGCGAGCGCCGGGCCGTGCAGGGCGGAGAGGCCGAAGCACAGCGCCACCAACGCCGCCCCGGTGGACTGCCCCACCAGCCGCGAGGTGGCGACAATGCCGCTGGCGCCGCCGCTGCGTTCAGGTGGGGCGGACGCCATGATCGCCCGCAAATTGGGCGACTGATAGAACCCGAACCCGGCGCCGCACACCGCCATGCGCCACACGATCGCCCAATCGTCCGGATGGCCCGGGAGCGTCGCTAGCAGCAGCAGCCCAGCGCACAGCACTGCCATGCCGACGCCGCACAGGATGGCGGGCGGGAAACGGTCCGACATCGGCCCGGCGACCGGCGCCATCAGCGCTGTCAGCACTGGCCAGGGCGTCAGCAGCAACCCCGTCTGCACCGCTGTGCGCCCCAGCCCGTTCTGGAAATAGAACGGCAAGGACACGAAGGAGAGGCCCTGCGCCGCGAACGCGCAGGCGGCGGTGGCGGAGGATAGCGCAAAGAGCGGCCGCCGGTAGAGATCGACCGGCAGCATGGGCGCCGCCATTCCCAGTTGCCGCCGCACCAGCAACACGCCGAACCCGGCCGAACCCGCCAGCATCGCCGCCGTGGCCAGGCCGGACGCGGAGTGCGCCGCCTCGCCGATGCCCAGCACCAGCAGCCCGAACGTGCCGGCGTTGAGCACCGCGCTGGCCACATCGAACCGGTGGCCGCCAAGCGGCGTCACGGGCAGGGCGCGCACGGCCAGCGCCAGCGCGCCCAGCCCGAGCGGCACGTTGATGGCAAACAGCCACGGCCAGGACGCGATGGACAGGATGCCGGCGGCCACGGTGGGGCCGATGGCTGTCGCAGTCGCCACCACCATGGCATTCATGCCGACACCGCGGCCGAGTTGGCGGGCAGGGTAGATGAAGCGGATCAGCGCCGTGTTGACGCTCATCACCCCGGCCGACCCCAGTCCTTGCAGCACCCGCGCCGCCGTGAGCGTCGGCAGCGACCAGCTCAGCGCGCAGGCGAGGGAGGCGGCGATGAACAGCGCCAGCCCCCAGCTGTACACCCGGCGATACCCCACGATCTCGCCGACCGAGGCCAGCGGCAGCAGGCTCGCGACCAGGGCGAGCTGGTAGGCGTTCACCACCCAGATGGACGCTGCCGGCGTCGCGTGGACATCGACCGCGATGGTGGGCAGCACGGCGTTGGCGATGGACGTGTCAAGCGAGGCCAGGCCCATGGCGACGACGATGGTAGCGACCGCCGACCGGCGGCGGGCGGGGGCGAGGCCGTCAAATGGGATGGTGTCAGGCATCACGGCATAGTCCCGCGCCAGCCGTGCTGCGTCCAGGGCTGTTGAACAGTTTGCCCCGGAAGCGACGCTGGCTTTCCCTTGTCCTAACCGCCCTGCATGAGGTGGTTCATGGCCGAGCCCACTCCCATCCTGACGACGACCCGGCTTGTCCTGCGACCGCTCGGCCTGTCCGATGCACCCGCCCTGCAAGCGCTGTTTCCGCGCTGGGAGATCGTTCGCTATCTCGCAAAAATCCCCTGGCCTTACCCGGCGGATGGTGCGCTGGCCTACCTCCGCGACATCGTGCTGCCGGCGGTGGCGGCGGGCACGGCCTGGCATTGGTCCATCCGCCCGCTGAGCGCACCCGGCGCGCTGATCGGCGCCATCGCGCTGGTGGACAAGCCTGGCGACAACCGCGGTTTCTGGCTCGACCCGGCATGGCAGGGCAAAGGCTTGATGACGGAGGCCGCGGACCGGGTGACGGAGTTCTGGTTCGAGACGCTCGGCCGCCCCATCCTGCAAGCGCCGAAAGCAGCGGCGAACGAACCCTCCCGCCGCATCTCCGAGCGGAGCGGGATGCGGCTCGTCGGGCAGGCTGAGCGGGACTACGTGGCGGGTCGGCTGCCGGGAGAGCTGTGGGAGATCACTCGCGAGGAGTGGCGCAGCCGGCGTCCGGCGCTTGCGTCGGGACCGCCTTGAAGCTGCGGATGTCGCGTGACCCCAGCAGCACAGCGACGCTGCCCAGGACAATGGCAGCGCCGATGCCGAAGGAACGCTGGACGCCGATCCATCCGGCGAACGGCCCGCACAGGGCATAGCCGACCGGTGCCGAGCCGACTGCAACCAGGGTCAGGATGGAACTGACCCGCGACAGCAGAGCTTCCGGAACGCTTACCTGCATTGCGGTCGTCAGGGTGACGCTTAGCACCGCGACGGCGCCGCCGAACAGGAAACTGCCAAAGCCTATGGCTGTCACAGGCGCGGTGAATGCCAGCAGGATCAGCGGAACAGCAAGCACAGCCGTTGCCGCTTCAATGGCCAAGCCCGGCCGTGTCAGCCTCGCGCGAAGGGCGAGCAGGCCGCCCATAAGGCTGCCCAGGCCGCTGGCCGACAACACCAACCCCCACAGCTGCGGCCCATGGGGCATGGCTGCGAACGTGACGGCGCCAAGAATGACGAATGGGGCGAAGGCGAACAGGTTAAGCAGTAGGAATTGGCCCGCGATGAGCTGCAGCCAGCGATGGCGCGAAAACTCGCGCCATCCGGCGCGGTACTCGGCCAGGAACGACGCAGCCGGCGGCCGCTCGATGGCCGTGACCCGCATGGCGACCAGGCAGAGCGCGCTCACTCCATAGGAGACAGCATCGAGCCCGATCGCCAGCGGCGCGCCGCCGAAGCCGACCAGCAGCCCGCCCAGGGATGGCCCCAGCACGAAGGCCAGCGAGTTCGCGATGCTCATGATGCTGTTGGCCGCCTGCACCCGCTCGGCGCCCACGACTTGCAGCACCAGGCCGTTCTCCGCCGGCATGTAGAATGCGCTGCCCACGCCGGCGCAAGCGGTCAGCGCCATGACCATCGCCAAAGAAGGATGGCTGGACGCCAGCAAAACCGCCAATGCACCCTGACTCACGAGACGCAGGAGATCGGACGCGACCATGATGGGCCGTCGCGACCAGAGGTCGCCCACGACTCCGCCGGCCAGCATCAGCACGATGGTCGGGGCGGCTCCTGCCATCAGCACGAGCCCGATGCCGGTGGCCGAAGCGCCTGTCGCGAGCAGCGCGAAGCTGAGTGCCACCGGTGCGGCGGCCGTGCCGAGCCCCGAGACGCTGATGGCGGCGAGGAACAATGCGAAGGGGCGTTGCCGCAGCAGCGCAGCCGTGTCGCCCTGCACCTTCATGCGCTGTTGGAGGTCACGACCCAGCTGCCCGGCGCGGCGGGGCGGCTATGGCTGGAAATACCCGCATAGCTGAGGCCGTCAGTCAGCAAGAACACGATGGCGGGCAGCATCCCGAATGGTTGCCTGCTCGTGGGCCCGCCAGCGCCGGGCCGCCTGGGCCACCTTGCGGGGCCATGCGCCAGGTCATCGCGTCGGGTTGCGTCATGGTGCTCCCTACAGGACTTAGGCGCCGCAGAGGCGTGTTCAGCCGGGCACGTCGTTCACGCAAACCACTCGCCACGCTGCCGGGTGCCGTTCCAGCCGCGTCAGGGACAGGTTCTGTACGGACAGGTGCAGCGCGTTGTCCGCCCCGATGCCGGCCGCGTGCGCGACAGCCGCCCTGATCGCGCCGCCATGGCTCACCACCACCACGTCCTGCCCGACGTGCGCGGAGGCGAGCCGCTCCATGGCCGGGCCGACTCGGGCGATGACGCCGGCCATGCTCTCGCCGCCCGGGGGTATCTCCTCACCGCCAAGCGGCCAAAAGGCGTGCGCTGGAAGTTGCAGCTGGGATGGCAGGGCGGCGTGGGCCAGGCCCTGCCACTCGCCCAGGTTCTGCTCGACGAGCGCCGGTGCCACAGCGAGGTCCTGTTCCGGGTAGCCGGCGCGGAACAGCGCCTCCGCCGTCAGCCGGGTGCGGGACAGCGGCGTCACCACCCACGCCGCCGGGCGAGGCAGGCTGGCGGCCAGGGCGCGGTACATCGGCACGTCCGCCACCAATGCCTCCGGGCAAAGCGGCACGTCCATGGTGCCGTACAGCACGGCGCGTGCATTCTCCTCCACGAGCGCGTGGCGGATCAGCCAGAACCGGGTCTCTTGCATCTACTCTCCAATGTTCAACAGCGCGCCGCCCTGACGCGCACGGCGAAACTGCAAGGCAAACACGCACAACGCGCCGGCCATCCACACGACGTTCAGCACGAACGCCCAAACCAGGTGGTCCCAGCGCACCGTGCCGTGCGCGAGGGCCGCCCGCATGCCCTCAAATACGTGCGCCGAAGGCAGCGCCAACGCGACCGGGCGCACAAAGGCAGGCAGCACCGCCACTGGATAGAACACGGCGGAGAACGGGGTCAGCCCGAACAGCACCGACCAGGCCAGCGCCTCCGCCCCGGCGCCGTGCCGCAGGATGAGCGACAGCACGCCGAGCGATACCCACCAGCCCATGATCATCAGGTTGGCGAAGAACAGCACCACGACGGGGCCGAGCGCGAACAGGTTGAACGCGTAAAGCACCCAGGCGAGCAGGATGGCGGGCAGCACGCCGGCAACCATGCGCAGCGCGGACACGCCGACTAGGGCCGCCAGCATCTCCCACGGCCGCATCGGACTGACAAAGACATGGGCCAGGTTGCGCGACCACACTTCCTCCAGGAAGGAGAGCGCCACACCCATCTGGCTGCGCAAAGCGACCTCCCACAGCAGCACGCCGCCGAGCAGCGCTGCGGCCGCCGTGACGGGCGCGCCGCTGCGGCCGCTGATGAAGGAGGCGGTGAAGCCCCAGATCAGCATTTGCAGCGTCGGCCAGTAAGCCAGCTCAAGCAGCCGCGGCCAGGACCGGCGATAGAGCGCCAGGTGCCGGTAAGTCAGCCCCCAGACACGGAGCGCAGAGGCGGTCATGCAGCCAGCCTATGCAGCCCTGGGCCGGTCGCGGGCGATATCGAGGAACACGGCTTCCAGGTCGTCCTGATGATAGCGCACCAGCAGCTCAGCAGGGGAGCCACGGTCCACCACGCAGCCTTCCTTGAGCATCAGCACGCCCGTGCACAGGCGTTCCACCTCGGCCATGTTATGGCTGGCCAGCAGAATGGAGCAGCCGCTCGACGTCCGGTAGCGCTCCAACCAGCTTCGCACCCAGTCACCGGTGTCCGGGTCCAGGCTGGCGGTCGGCTCGTCCAGCAACAGCACGTCTGGCCGGTTGATCAGCGCCTTGGGCAGCGCCACGCGCGTTTTCTGCCCAGCCGAGAGTTGAGCGGCGGGTCGGTGCAGGAACGGCTCAAGCTCAAGCTCCTTCGCCAGCTCCGCGATGCGCCGCTCCAGCTTCGGCACGCCATACAGGTAGCCGTACACCCGCAAGTTTTCCGCCACCGACAGCCGACCCGGCAGCGATACGTAGGGCGAGGAGAAGTTCATTCGCGCCAATGCTGCGAACCGGTCCCGCGCCATGTCCCGCCCCAGCACGGTGATGCTGCCTGCGGATGGAATCAGCAGACCCAGCAGCATTGAGATGGTGGTGGTCTTGCCAGCGCCGTTGCCGCCCAGCAGCCCCAGGGTTTCCCCGGCGGCGAGCCGGAACGACAAATCCTTCACCGCCGTCACCGCGCCGTAGCGCTTGGTCAGCCCGTCCACCCGAATGGCATCCATCCGGCAGCGATTAGGCCGCGTATGCCTTTTCGCCAAGGGCGGCCCGGTCCACCGCGGCGCCGGTGTGCAGTTGCAGCCCGGCCGCGACCCCCCAGTCCAGCGCCGCCGGGTCGTCGCCGCAGTCCAGCACCAACTGGTCGGGCTGGCATTCCTCCAGCAGCGGCGCTGCTCCGGGCAGCCCGGCGGACCAGGGCAGCAGCAGGTAGTCCAGGTCAAGCGCCGCCGCGGACAGCACGGATAGGATGGCCGGCGTGGCATGGCGCAGCATGAGCCGGTAGTCCCGGGCATAGGCAAAGGCGCGGGCAAAGCCGAACGCGGCAGCATCCGCTACCATGTCGGCCGGGTCCAGCACCAGCACGACCCGGCCGCGCAGCCCCACCGGCAGCAGCCCGTCGAAGCGCAGGAACTCCGGCCCGAGCAGGCTGGCCACGTTCAGGTCCAGCGCGAACGGCCCGGCGTTGGCCAGCTCGCCTGGGCTGGACAGCAGTGCCAGCATACGGCGGTCCAGCGTGCGGGTGAGGCGGCGATACAGCCACGGCTCCCCCGTCAAGTCGCGGCCTGGCAGCAGAGTGTCCGCCAGTTCGGGCAAGGAGATCGTCCGCTGCTCCCACGCAAGGGTCGGCGCGCCGCCACCGAATCGCCAGACGGGCTGCCGCCGGGCAAAGCGGGAAATGTCGGCGTGGACCAGCGTCGACTCTAACAAGATGAGGGATGCCGGGTCGAGCGGAGGATCCGGATCGGCGGAGGCGGGCGGCTCCCCTCCGTCAAGGCTGGCCAGCAGCAGGTCGCCGTCCTCAGGCAGGCTGTAGAGGAACACCAGGTCCCGAACATCCGGCACCGGGACGGCCGTGTCCGCCAGCATGTGGTCGAGCGCGTCCACCACATCCAGCAGCGCCGCTTCTGCATCGCCCCGCCAAACCACGGCTAGGCGGGAGCCGGGCAGATGGAATAGCTCAGCCCGTGCTCCATGCAGCAACGGCACCAGGGCCGCCTCCGCGAGTCGGCGGTGATGGGGGCGGGACAGGGCAGGGGGCAACCGGTCCAGACGAAGCAGCAAGGCCTGCCGCGACACCCCGGCGGACGTGCAATCGGCGATCAGGCCGTCAAGCCGTTCCATGGGCAGAAGCCGCATCGCGGTCAGGCGCCGAGGACCGGGAGCCGAGCGGTGCGCCGGAAAGCTGCGTCCAACAGAGCCGGGTCCCGGCAACCAATGCGGCCTTCCGGCCCCGTAGCGGCGGCACGGTCGATGCACTGGCGCAAGCTGCACTCAGCGGCATGCTGGCATGCCGTGATGCGCTCGGCCGCCAACATCGCGTCCACGTGGCGGCCTTGGAAGCGGCTGATGCCCTGCTGCCGGCCCCAGGTAAGGGCAGCCTCCGTTTCGGCCCGGTGCAGAACGATCCGCTCTGGCCCGAACCCGGCGATGACAGCCTCAATGTGGCGGCGCTCACGGGCAGGCAGGGCGGCCATGCGCGGAGACCAGTCCAGCTTCAGCAGGTCTGGCGCGAACGCGGCGGGGCGGGCGAGCAGCAAGGCGGCGTGGTCGATTCCGTCCAGTATGACGGCGATGCCGGCCAGTCGCAGCCGGGTGGCGACGGCCTGGAACTGCGCCAGGTCGGCAACCGCCTCCATGAACTGTAGTTCGATTCCAAGCGCGGTGTTGCCGGGCAGGGACGCGGTGAAATCCAGGAACGCGGCTGATGATGCGCCGGGCACGGTCAAATTCAGGTGCAGGACTGGCCCGGCCGGCCATCGGTCCACTGCGCCAAGCACTCGCGCGTCCAAGCGGGCCGCAAGGTGGCGCGACAGGAATGGATCATCCATGTCCGGCAGTGCTGTGCCAGCCTGCGCTTCCAGCACGGCGAGTGGGACCAGCAATTCCTGGAACAGCGGTGTCACGCGGCATCCGGTGATCTGCACCGCCATCTGCCGCCGCAGCAGGTCGGCGAGCGGAACGGACGTCAGCACAGCGTCCGCGGCCGCCATGGCACCGAGTGGGGCTGGCACCTCTTTTGGCACCCGCAGGTCTGTCGTCAGGGCGTCAATGTATGCGCTTACCGCTGCCTGGTCCGCCGGCAGCGACCACAGTGCGAGCAGCCGGTCCACCCCCGGCGCTTCCGCCCGAAACAGCCGGGACAGGGTCGGCACCAGGGCCGTTCCAGCGGCTGCATCGCTCAGCATGACCAAGTCGCCGTTGGGGCAGGAGAACACTTGGCCGCCATGCGCCTTCACCACGTCTTCCAGCAGGGCGGCCGCAATGCGGCGGTGATGCGGCCGCGGGCCGGGCGCGTGCAACCGGGATAGGTGCAACGCCAGGACGGAGAGCGACGCCCGGCCGCGCGCGGCGCAGTCAATCGCCAGGCCTACGGCGTGATGGAGCGGACTGGCCGGGCTCCCAGCCGCCAGCATGACCCGCTTGCCTGCGCTTCGCCGACTTTCCGCCGTGCCCAGCACGCCTGTCGCAGCTCTCGTGTCCATGCCCTACCATGCACCATGATGGTTGAGCAGATGTTAACCCGTTCCGCTCCCGGCTGGCTGTCACCCGGCGCGCGGGTCTATGCCATTGGCGACGTGCACGGCTGCGACGATCGCCTGGCCACCCTGCACCGAAAAGTGGCTACCGACCTCGCCCGGTTCCCGGCCGAGTGCCCGTTGCTGGTGCATCTGGGCGATTACATCGATCGCGGCCCCGACTCGGCCCGCGTGGTGCGCCGGCTGGCTGCAGGGTCAGTGGCCGGCATTCCGACCGTATGCCTGCGCGGCAATCATGAGCAGATGCTGCTGGACGCGCTGGCGCATGGCGGCGATTGCCAAGATATCTGGCTGCGTAATGGCGGAGGCGCAACGCTGCGAAGTTGGGGTGCTAGCCCAGCCCAGCCAATTGCCGCATGGGCAGCTATAATGGCGCAGGACATGCCATTCCTGCGCGCCCTGCCGCTGTTCCACCGCTTGGATGGCTACGTGTTCGTGCACGCCGGGTTGCGGCCGGGATTGTCGATGGCCTTGCAGATGGAGACCGACATGCTCTGGATCCGTGAGGGCTTCCTCGACTGGGACGGCCCCCTGCTGCCCGAGGCGCTCGCCACGGCAGCCGTGCACGGCCACACCCCGGCACGGCGGCCAGAAGTGCGGCGCAACCGCATCAACGTTGACACAGGGGCGGTCGCCGGCGGCGCGCTTACCTGCGCCGTGCTCGAAGGAGACACGGTCCGCTTCCTCGGCGCATGAGGCGTGGGCGGCTGGAACCGGCGACTGCCAAAGCCGTGCTGCACCGCGGAGAAAAGTCTGGCCCGTTGGCGGACCGGTGCCATTCCTATGTTAACGCTCTAGCCGCATTCCCAGTACGTCGGCCATGTCATACAGCCCGGTAGCGCGCCCAACGGCCCATCCAGCGGCCTGCACCGCGCCGACCGCGAACGCCCGGCGGTCGAAGGCGCGATGCGTCAGCGCGATGTGCTCGTCACCCGCCGCAAACAGCAGGGTGTGCTCGCCCACCACCTGGCCGCCGCGCAGGGACGCAAAGCCGATTGCGCCAGGCGGGCGAGGCCCGGTGTGGCCATCGCGGCCACCCTGCATCACATCCTCCAGCGCCACGCCGCGTCCCCGCGCCACTGACCTGCCCAGGCCAACCGCAGTGCCGGAAGGCGCGTCCACCTTCTGACGGTGGTGCATCTCAACGATCTCGGCATCATACCGCTCGGCCGGCAGGGCGGCGGCCATGCGCTCGGCCAAGGCCAGCACAAGGGCAACCCCGGGGGCGAAGTTTGACGCGTAAACCACGGGAACCCTCTCCGCCGCCGTGCGGACCGCCGCTTCATCCATCGCGCTCAGCCCGGACGTGCCGAGCACCCAGGCAACGCCCGCCTGAGCGAACAGGGTGGCATGGTGCTGCACGGTGCTGGCGTGCGTGAAGTCGATGGCGACGTCCGCCCCCGCCAGTGCGTCTTCGATGCAATGTCCGGAGCGGGAGGAGCCAGCGAAGCCGAACCCGGCCCGCTCGACCTCCTCGACCAGCAATTGCCCCATGCGGCCAGTGCAGCCCGCGATGGCGACGAACGGAGTCAGGTACGGCCGTCGAAAAACGCGGCCACCTTGGCGAAGAAACCCTCATGCTCCGGACTGCCAGTTTTATGCACTTCCGCTTCGGCCTCGAACTCCTCCAGCAGCTCACGCTGACGCTTGGTCAGCTGCTGCGGCGTTTCCACGGCGACCTGCACGTACATGTCGCCCCGAGCGGCGCTCCGCAGCACGGAAAACCCCTTGCCGCGAAGGCGGAACTGGTCACCGGTCTGCGTGCCTGGCGTCACCTTGACCTTGGCGCGGGACCCGTCGATGACCGGCACCTCAACGTCGCCGCCCAGCGCTGCCTGCGTCAGCCGCAGCGGCACCCGGCAATAGATGTTGGCGCCGTCACGTTGGAAGATGTCGTGCGGCCGGATAGCAACGTGCACGTAAAGGTCACCTGCTGGGGCGCTGGCCGCCCCTGCCTCGCCCTCGCCGGCAAGACGGATACGGACACCATCCTCGACACCGGCCGGGATGGAAACGGAGAGCGTGCGTTCCCGCGGCACCGTGCCGGCACCACTGCAGACCCGACATGGATGGCGTACCACTCGGCCTGCGCCGCCACAGGTTGGGCAGGAGCGTTCTACTAGGAAGAAGCCCTGCTGTGCCCGCACCTTGCCGGAGCCGCCGCAGGTCGTGCAGTTTTCCCGCTCTGCCTGCTTGCTAGCCGAGCCCGTGCCGGCGCATGCGTCGCAGCTGACCCGGGTGGGCACACGCAGATCAACCTTGGTTCCAGCGAACGCGTCCGCCAGGTCAATCTCGACTTGAGCGCGTAGGTCGGACCCGGCGCGGGTGCGTGCGCCGCCGGGTCCGCGACGGCCACCCATGAATTCGCCGAACATCTGGTCGAAGATGTCGCCGAGACCGCCTTCTTGAAAGTTAAATCCGGCCGCACCACCGCCGCCATTCTCGAATGCGGCGTGGCCATAGCGGTCATAGGCGGCTCGCTTCTGGTCGTCCTTGAGAACCTCGTAAGCCTCGCTGATCTCCTTGAACTTCGCTTCCGCGGCCTTGTCGCCCGGGTTGCGGTCCGGATGCCACTTCATCGCGAGCTTACGGTATGCCTTCTTCAGGTCATCCGCAGAGGCCTCGCGCGGCGTTTCCAGAAGCGCGTAAAAGTCCTGCTTGGCCAATTCCATTCCTTCAGTCGCAGGGTGGATTTAGGTGATTTTCCCTGCCAGGGCGGAGCGCCCTGCTAGCTTAAAACGTCGGACAAGGGATGGGCCAGGGGCATACACCCCTGACCGCCCTTCTCAAGCGGACTTCTTGCGATCGTCCACTTCCTCGAATTCAGCATCGACAACTTTCTCGCCCGGCTTGGCGCCGTCGGCAGGCTCAGCCGATGGCGTTTCGGACTGCGCCTTGTAAACCGCCTCGCCAATCTTCATCGCTGCCTGTGTCAGCCGATCCGATGCCGAGGACATCGCCGCTGCGTCACTACCCTCAAGCGCGGACTTGGCTGTGGCCAGCGCGGCTTCCGCCTCACCCTTGTCTGTGGGCGGCAGCTTGTCGCCATGCTCGGACAGGTTCTTCTCAACCGAGTGAACCGTTGCTTCCAACTGGTTGCGCGCCTCGACCTCAGCCCGCTTGGCCTTGTCCGAGTCGGCATTGGCCTCCGCTTCGCGTACCATCTGCTGAATGTCCGCCTCGGACAGTCCGCCGCTGGCCTGGATGCGAATCTGCTGCTCCTTGCCAGTTGCTTTGTCCTTTGCCTGCACCGAGACAATGCCGTTGGCGTCGATGTCGAACGTGACCTCGATTTGCGGCACGCCGCGCGGCGCGGGCGGGATTTCGGCCAGATCAAACTGGCCCAGCATCTTGTTGTCGGCTGCCATCTCCCGCTCGCCCTGGCTGACCTTGATGGTCACCGCGCGCTGGTTGTCATCGGCAGTGGAGAAGGTTTGGCTCTTCTTGGTTGGAATGGTGGTGTTGCGCTCGATCAGCCGGGTGAACACTCCGCCCAAGGTCTCAATGCCCAAGCTCAACGGCGTCACGTCAAGCAGCAGCACATCCTTGACGTCACCCTTGAGCACCGCGCCCTGAACCGCGGCGCCAATCGCCACGACCTCGTCCGGGTTGACGTTGCGGGCTGGCTCGCGGCCGAAGAACTGCTTCACCGCCTCAATCACCTTCGGCATGCGCGTCATGCCGCCGACGAGGATCACGTCATCGATCTCGTTGGCCGCCACGCCCGCATCCTTCAGCGCCGCCTTGCACGGCCCAAGCGTCCGCTGGATCAGGTCGTCGACCAGACTTTCCAGCTTCGCGCGGGTAAGCTTCATCACCAAATGCTTGGGACCCGACGCGTCGGCCGTGATGAACGGCAGATTAATTTCCGTCTCCTTGGAGGAGGACAGCTCAATCTTGGCCTTCTCCGCAGCTTCCTTCAGGCGTTGCAGCGCCAGCTTATCAGTGCGCAGGTTGATGCCCTGATCGCGCTTGAACTCGTCCGCCAGGTAGTCGATGACCCGACCGTCGAAATCCTCGCCGCCGAGGAAGGTATCGCCGTTGGTGGACTTCACCTCGAATACACCGTCACCGATCTCCAGCACAGAGATGTCGAACGTGCCGCCGCCGAGGTCATACACGGCGACTGTGCCGTGGTTCTTCTTGTCCATGCCATAGGCCAGCGCCGCCGCCGTCGGCTCGTTGATGATGCGCAGCACCTCAAGGCCAGCAATGCGGCCCGCGTCCTTGGTCGCCTGGCGCTGGGCGTCATTAAAGTAGGCCGGCACGGTGATGACGGCTTGGTCCACCTTCTCGCCAAGGTAGCTTTCCGCCGTCTCCTTCATCTTGCCGAGGATGAACGCGCTAATCTGGCCCGGCGCATACTTCTCGCCGCGCGCCTCAACCCAGGCATCTCCGCTATCGCCGCGCACGATGGCAAACGGCACCATGCTCTTGTCCTTGGCCACCAACGGATCGTCGAATCGACGTCCGATAAGACGCTTGACGGCAAACAGGGTATTGGTTGGGTTGGTGACGGCCTGACGCTTGGCGCTCTGGCCGACAAGCCGCTCTCCGCTGTCGGAGAAGGCGACCATGGAGGGGGTAGTACGGGCGCCCTCGCTGTTCTCGATCACGCGGACATCCTTGCCCTCCATGATCGCCACGCACGAGTTGGTCGTGCCCAGGTCGATACCGATGACCTTGCTCATTCAGAACTCCTTTTCAGCGGTCCGGCACAGCCCGAAGCACTGCGCGGAACCCTCGGGATTAAATCAGACGCGGATGTATTGAGCCGGATGGGGAGAGGCAAGTAGGACGATCGGTTTTTCAGTTTCAGCTCGTGGGAGCGTCTACCGCCTTTGCCACCACGACCATCGCTGGTCGCAGCAACCGCCCATTCAGCGTCCATCCAGCCGTCCATGACTGTATCACGGTGCCCGGCGGATGGTCCACAGATGGCTGCTCTGCCATCGCCTGATGCAGGTTGGCGTCAAAAGGTTGACCCGTCGGGTCCACCCGGGCGATGCCGTTGCGCTCCAGCAGGGACAGGAAAGAACGCTCCACGCCTTCGAAGCCATTACGCAACTTGCCCACGATGTCCGGCTCGCCGGGCTGCGGGGCCGGAAGCTGGTCCAGGCCGCGGCGAAGGTTGTCGGCCGCCTCCACCACGTCTCGGGCGAACTTCTGAACGGCGAATTGGCGCGCGTCGTCTGCGTCCCGCTTGGCCCGGGTCCGCACGTTGGCCATTTCGGCCTCCGATCGCAGCCATTTCTCACGAAATTCCTCGCGCTCCACCTCCAAGGCCGCGATGCGTGCAGTGGCGGCGGCCATCAGGTGTTCGGGTGAATCGCCTCCGTCCGAGGCGGGAAAGATTGGCTCCGCCGCATCGGGCGTGACCTGCGAGGGGTAGGTGTCGCTGCTGTCCATGGCGACAGAATTAGGGCGGCGGCGGAAACGGAACAAGGCCACGCCGGGTCAGCCCAGCAGGCGGCCAATCACCCGCGCCGTGTAGTCCACCACGGGGATGATGCGGCCGTAGTTGATGCGCGTCGGCCCGATCACCCCGATAGCGCCCACGATGCGGTCCGCCTCGTTGCGCGCCGGCGCCACCACCATCGAGACGCCCGCAGCGCCGAACAGCCCGCTTTCGGCGCCGATGAAGATGCGCACCCCGTCCGATTGCTCAGCCAGTTCAAGCAGCCGCAGCATGGTGTCTTGGGTTTCCAGCCGGTCAAACAGCACCTGGATGGCGCTCAGCCGCTCGATCTCCGTCACGTCCGCCAGCAACCGGCCCTGGCCGCGCACGATCAGGCTGCCGCCGGAGCCGCTGGCCCAGGTCGCCAGCCCCGCTGCCACCACGGAGGCGGAGAGCGCGTCCAGCTGGGTGCGGTCGGCCGCCATCTCCGCGCCGACGATGGTGCGCAGGTCGGGCAGGGAACGTCCGGACAGACGAGCATTGAGGTAGTTGCTGGCATGGGTCAGCGAGGAGGGCGGCAGCCCGGGCGGCGTCTCGATGACGCGGTTCTCCACCTGGCCGTCCTCCCCCACCAGCACCACCAGCGCGCGGCCCGGCCCGAGCGGCACGAACTCGATGTGGCGCACCGCCCCCTCGCTCTTGGGCGCCAGCACCAGCCCGGCGGCGGCGGACAACCCGGACAGCATGGAGGACGCATCCGCCAACGTGTCCTGCAACGAGCGGCCATTGGCTTCCAGTGCGCGGCCCACCTGGTCGCGCTCGTCCTCGGTCAGCTCGCCCCTCTGCAGCAGCCCGTCCACGAACAGCCGCAGACCCCGGTCGGTCGGCAGCCGGCCAGCGGAGGTGTGGGGGGCGAACAGCAACCCGGCCTCCGTCAGGTCCGCCATAACGGCGCGGATGGAGGCGGGGGAGAGCGGCATGGGCAGGCGGCGGGCGAGGGTGCGGCTGCCCACCGGCTCGCCGGTCGCCACGAACTGCTCGACGATCTCCCGCAGCACAGCGGCGCTGCGCAGGTCGAGACCCGGCGGCAGGTGGGGACGGGGCGGGAAGGGGGACGTGTCCATGGTGCGGGCGGAAGCTAGGAACGTGGCCGCACCGGGTCAAATGGCTTTGCCGCGTCCAGACGCATCGCAACGCCTCGAATTGCGGGTTGCCCACTGTGCTGCCTGCCACAGCCTGCCCGGCGTCGTTGGGAACCTCATCAAGCTAAGGCTTGCCCTTGACTGCATCTAGATATATCTTTTAATTCGATGCATCGAAACTGCATCGCAAAAAGGATAACACGGATGACAACGATCGAAGCCTTCCGCAGCAGCGTGTCGCACGCGGCGCCCCCCACCACCGTCAGCCCGGCTTTGCAAGGACTCTGGTGGGCGCGCAAAGGCGAATGGGACCGTGCGCACGAGTGCGTCCAGCAGCACGAGGGGAACCCGGATTGCGACCTGGTGCATGCCCACCTGCACCGGCAGGAGGGCGACCCAGAGAACGCAGGCTACTGGTATCAGCTCGCTGGCCGCCCGCCAGCAACCATTCCATTGCTGGATGAGTGGGACGCTATCACGGCAGAGCTGCTTTCCCGCAGATAGCCGAAGCCAAGCAGCAAACCTGCATCAAGGAATGTCATGCACCACAGACACTCACATCGGCAGCACGGCCAGCGCTTCGCCCGCGGACCATCCAGGGATCATGACCATGAGGACGGCCATGGCCGCAACGGCCGTGGCGGAGGGCGCGGCGGACGGTCGGGCCGGCTGTTCGACCATGGCGAGCTGCGCCTCGTCGTGCTCGCCCTGGTCGCCGAACGGCCGCGGCACGGCTACGAGATCATCAAGGAGATCGAGGACCGTGCCGCCGGCACCTACAGTCCCAGCCCCGGCGTGATCTACCCGACCCTGACCATGCTCGAGGAGATCGGGCACGCAACGGTGACGGAGAGCGGCGGCAGGAAGCTCTATGCCATCACCCCGGACGGCATCGCCTCCCTCGATGCGAACAAGGCTGCCTTGGATGGCGCGCTGGGGCGCATGCGGTCGGTCAGCACGGCCAATAGCGGCGGCCCTGCGCCCGACATCATCCGGGCTACGGAGAACCTGAAGCTGGCGCTTCGCCTGCGTCAGGGCCGCGGCCCGCTGACGGAGCAACAAGTCCGAGCGGTCGCTGCCGCGCTCGACGCCGCCGCCGTGGCTGTCGAGCGCAGCTGACGCCCTTTGCCCATTAAATCCAGCCAAATAGCTGAGAAACCGAGATGATCCACATCCAAGCCTCCATCCGCATTGCCCGCCAGGCCCACGGCGGTCCCATCGTCTCCGACGTTGCCCGCCTTTTCCCGGCGGTGGCGCGCGGCGCATGTCCAGCAATCCACGCAAGCTACATCGCCGGGCGCTCCAGCCGCTTGGGAAACTTGATCGACGAGACCATCATGGTCGCTCTCGCCGTCCTGCCCGCGGCCATGAGCACGGCCATTATCGCCTCCGCGTTCGGCTGGAACCTGGTTCGGTAAGCACGCTTCGCCGTGCGCGTCACAATCCGCCCGCCGTCCGCACCGCGATGCCCGCGGCGGCGGCGCGGTTCTCCACGCCAAGCTTGGCATAGATCAGCTCCAGATGCTTGTTCACCGTCCGCGGGCTCAGCCCCAGGATTTCCGCAATGTCCCGGTTCGGCTTGCCACGCCCGAGCCACAGCAGCACCTCCGCCTCTCGCGCCGTCAGCCCCAGCCGCTGCTTCAGCAGCAATTCCTCGCTTGAGGGATCGATGACCACCAGGCGCAGCAGCAGCTCGTTCGGCCCGATGCGGCCGACACGGGACGCCTCTATCAACCGCGCCGGGTCACCGATCCAAGTGGTCGCGGCCGCTGGGGCCGTCTCGTCGGCGGAGGCCTCGATCCAGGCGCACAGGTCGGCGGGCAGCGCGTGGCCGGGCTTGGCGTCGAGCATGTCGGCGGCTTGGGGGGTGGCCCATAGCACCTGGCCGGCTCGGTCGCAGGCGAGCAGGAAACGGCCGGCCACGTCCAGGGCTGCGTGAGCGCTGCGGGTCAGCCGGGCGTTGGCCAGATGCACGCCGACGCGGGCCACCACCTCGTCCGGCGAGACGGGCTTGGTCACGTAGTCCACGCCGCCCGCCTCCAAGCCGCGCACCACGTCCTGGCTCTCGGTCAGCCCCGTCATGAACACGATCGGCACGGAGGCCAGCGATTTGAGCTGCTTCATCCGGCGGCAGGCCTCGAAGCCGTCCATGCCCGGCATCACCGCATCCATCAGCACGATGTCTGGCGTGATGCGCGCCACCAGCTCGAGCGCACTGGCGGCGCTTTGGGCGACCAGCACGGTGTAATTCGCCGCCTCCAGCGTGTCGTTCAGCAGGCCGAGCGTGGCGGGCGAGTCGTCAACGACCAGGATGACGGTGCGGGCCGTCATTCCGCCGGGTCAGCTTGGCTCGGGCTGGCTGCGTCCAGCGCCGCCATGAACGCATCAAGCCGGAACTCGCTCACCAAGTCTCGCAGCGGGCGCAGGGAGTCGCGCGCGCCGGGCGTGTCCTGTTCCAGCACGTCCAACTGGTCGCGCAGGCCGCGGACGTAGCCGATGGAGCCGAGCTGTCGCAGCGTGTCGATCTGCTGGGCGCTGAGCGGGAAGGCGGGGCGCGGCGGCGGTTCGGGGAGCTGCGTCCATTCCAGCCGCAGCAGCCGGCCGATCTTCTCCAGCAGCACGGACAGGCTGATGGGCTTGGCCAGCACGTCGTCATGCGCCTCATCCCCCCGCAGCGGCGCGCTCAGCTCCCCGGCGTTGGCGGACACCATGACCAGGGGCGTGGACGCGAACCCGCCCGCCCGCAGCTGCCGCGCCAGTTCCCAGCCGCTCATCCCCGGCATGGCCACGTCCAGCAGGAACAGGTCGGGCGCCAGGCGCGCGGCCAGCCGCAGGCACTCCGGCCCGTCCGCCGCGGCCAGCACGACGAAGCCGAGCGGGGCCAGCAGGTCCTCGATCAGCCCGCGGTGGAACGGGTCGTCATCGGCCACCAGCACCTGGCGGCGCTTCCCGGCATAGCCGTTCGCGTGCCGCTCGACGCTGGCGGGTTGGCTAAGCGATTGCACCTCCGACAGCATCAGCCGCACCCGAAAGGTGGTGCCGCGGCCGGACTCGCTGTCGACCTGGATCTCGCCGCCCATGATCTGCGTCAGCAGCCGGGTGATGGTGAGGCCGAGACCGACGCCGGGTTCGTACGGGCCGGCCGGGTCCTCGATGCGCTGGAACGGCTCGAACACCCGCTCGATGTCCTTGGCGGCGATGCCGATGCCGGTGTCGGCCACGGTGAACTCCGCCAGGTCGTTGCGCCAACGCACCCGCAGGCTGACCTCGCCGGCCTGGGTGAACTTGATGGCGTTGGAGAGCAGGTTGATCAGGATCTGCCGCAAGCGCCGCTCGTCCGTGCGCACGGTGGCGGGCAGGCGGCCCTCGTGGCTCCACGCGAAGCCAATGCCCTTGGCTGCGGCCTGCAACTGGAACATGTCGCCCAGCTGGTCCAGGAACTCGGGCAGCCGCACGCTGTCCCGATACAGCTCGATGCGCCCCGCTTCGATCTTGGAGATGTCGAGCAGGCCTTCGATCAGCCCGGCCAGGTGCTCGGCGCTGCGGCGGATGATGCGGACGCCGTCGCGCCGGCGCTGGGAAATGGCGGTGTCGCGCTCCAGCAACTGGGCATAGCCGAGGATGGCGTTGAGCGGCGTGCGCAGCTCATGGCTCATGCCGGTGACATATCGGCTCTTGGCCAGGTTCGCGGCCTCGGCCACCTCGCGCGCCCTTTGCAGGGCGGCGTCCGTGCGGCCGTGCGCGTCGATTTCGCTCATCAGCAGACCCGTCTGCCGTCTTGTCTCGTCTTGGGCGGCGCGCCGGGTCTGCTGGCCGAGCACGATCAGCCAGGCGGCCACGGCGGCGATGGCCAACAGGATGAAGAACGCCTCGACGAACACCGGCCCCTGATGGCCGCTCGTCTGCCAGTCAATCGCCCCCAACACCGTGGCCAGGGCAGCAGCCAGCAGCAGCAGCGTCCCGGCGTAGCGGCCGCCTTGGCTGGTCAGCGCCGCCACGAGCTGCGGCGGCGCCACCGCCTGCAGCGCGCTCAGCAGCTGGTTGGAGTAGCGCGCGTGCGGCTTGCAGGCGTCCTGGCAGCGAGCGTCCAGAGAGCAGCAGAGCGAGCAGATCGCGCCACGGTAGGCGGGGCAATAGGCGCTGTCTTCCGGCTCGAACGCGTTCTCGCACACCACGCAGCGGATCGTGCCCAGCGTGGCCCAGGCCGCCCGCGGCTTGCGCGCCAGGTAATAGCGTCCTCGCGTGGCCCAGGCGATCAGCGGCGCGGCGGTGAAGGCCACGCTCAATGCCATGAAGGGCGAGAAGGCCTGCGGCCAGATCCCTAGCAGGCCGAAATAGGAGGCGAGAGACGCTGCGACGCCCAGCAGCATCGCTCCCACACCGACGGGGTTGATGTCGTACAGGTGCGCCCGCTTGAACTCGATGCCGGGCGGGCTCCATCCAACAGCCTTGTTGATCACCAAATCGGCCACCAGCGCGCCAACCCAGGACGCCGCCACGGCCGAGAACATGACCAGCGTGCGCTCGATCGCCTCGTACACGCCCAGTTCCATCAGCAGCAGCGCGATGGCGATGTTGAAGCCGACCCACACCACGCGCCCGGGATGGCTGTGCGTGAGGCGGGAGAAGAAGTTGGACCATGCGATCGACCCGGCATACGCGTTGGTCACGTTGATCTTGATCTGCGACAGCGCCACGAACGCGCTTGCCAGCACCAGCGCCGCCATTGGGGAGGCGAGCGCGTAGCCGAACGCCACCTGGTACATGCGCGCCGGCTGCACCGCATCCTCCGGCAGCAGCCCGGCGCCCAGCGCGAGGGTGGCCAGGAACGAGCCGGCCAGCAGCTTGGGCGCGCCCAGCACGATCCAGCCCGGCCCGGCGGCCAGCAGCGCCAGCCACCACGCCCGGCCCGGCAGGCGAGAGCGGGGCGGCAGGAAGCGCAGGAAATCTACCTGTTCGCCGATCTGCGCCACCAAGGAGAAGGCGACGGACGCGGCAGCGCCGAACAGCAACGGATCAAAGCCGTGACCGGACGCCCCCTGGAAGCGCGTCCATTCCCGCAATGCCGCTGGGCCGCGGGCGAAGATGAAAGCGAACGGCAGCAAGTTGCAGGCGAACCAGACCGGCTGCGTCCATAGCTGCAGCCGGCTGATGAAAGTGATGCCGTGCACGACCAGCGGAATTACGATGACGGAGCACACGACGTAACCCGCCCAAAGCGGCAAGCTGAAGCAGGCCTGCAAGGCAGAGGCGAGGATCGCGGCCTCGATGGCGAAGAAGATGAAGGTGAACGAGGCGTAGATCAACGAGGTGATGGTGGAGCCGATGTAGCCGAACCCGGCGCCGCGGGTCAGCAGGTCGATATCGACGCCGTAGCGTGCGGCAAAGCACGCAATCGGCAAGCTGGTGGCGAAGATCAGCACGGCGGCGCAGGCGATCGCGGGGACGGCGTTGTCGAAGCCGTAGGCAAGGGTGATGGTACCGCCGATCGCCTCCAGCGCCAGGAAGGAGATGGCGCCCAGCGCCGTGTTGGCCACCCGCAACGCCGACCACCGCCGGGCGCTCTTGGCGGTGAAGCGCAGCGCGTAGTCCTCCATGGTCTGGTTGGCGACCCACTGGTTGTAGTCGCGCCGGGTGCGGACGATGCGCTGGCGACTCGCCATGCGGGCGTGGTCTCCTTGGATGAATGCAGCGTGACGGCGACGGGCCGGGGGTCAAGCATCTCATGGCTCGGAGCACTACGTCATTCGACGTATTCCCGCGTTGTAGCACGGCGGCGAAGGTATCACGATCTTGATGAGCCCTGGAGGCAACTATGGCTGATACCCCGCGCGACGAGACGCCCCGCTCGACGCTGAGGCGCACCCTGCTGAAGGGCATGGCGGCGATCCCAGCGGCTGCCATGCTGCCCCGCCTGGCGCGGGCGGCGCTGCCGACCTCCCAGGTCAACACGACCGGCCTCGCGGTGACGGACGACACCGTGACCTGCGGCATCCTTCACTCGCTGAGCGGAACGATGGCGCTGAGCGAGACGGGCGCTACGGAAGCTGAAAAGCTGGCCATCAGCCAGATCAACGAGTCGGGCGGCGTGCTCGGCCGGCAGATCAAGTTCATCCAGGAGGATGGCGCCAGCGACTGGCCGACCTTTGCCGAGAAAGCCCGCAAGCTGCTGGCGTCGGACCATTGCGCCGCCATCTTCGGCTGCTGGACCTCGGCCTCGCGCAAGGCAGTGCTGCCGGTGGTCGAGCAACTGAACGGGATGCTATACTACCCCACCTTCTACGAAGGGCTGGAGCAGTCCAAGAACGTCATCTACACCGGGCAGGAAGCGACGCAGCAAATCCTCGCCGGGCTGAATTGGGTCAACAAGGAGAAGAATGGCAAGTCGTTCTACCTTATCGGCTCTGACTACATCTGGCCGCGCACCTCCAACAAGATCGCCCGCAAGCACATCGAGGCCCACTTGGAGGGCTGCAAGGTGGTGGGCGAGGACTACTTCCCGCTCGGCAGCACCCAGTTCAACTCGGTCATCAACAAGATCAGGCTTGCCAAGCCGGACGTGATCTACGCCGACGTGGTGGGCGGCTCCAACGTCGCCTTCTACAAGCAGCTTAAGGCCGCGGGCATCGACCTGAAGAAGCAGACGCTGATGACGATCTCCGTCACCGAGGACGAGGTGGTCGGCATCGGCGGCGAGAACATAGCCGGCGCCTACTCCTGCATGAAATACTTCCAGTCGCTCGACAACCCGAACAACAAGGCGTTCGTCGCCGCCTTCAAGAAGATGTACGGCGAGAAGGCGGTGATCGGCGACGTGACGCAGGCGGCCTATCTCGGACCGTGGCTGTGGAAGCTCGCGGTGGAAAAGGCCGGCAGCTTCGACGTGGACAAGATCGCCGAAGCGTCCAACGGCATCGTGTTCGACAAGGCGCCCGAGGGCTACGTCCGCATCCACGACAAGAACCATCACCTTTGGAGCCGCACCCGGGTCGGGCTGGCGCAGGCCGACGGCCAGTTCAAGGTCGTGTTCGAGACGCCGGACCTGATCGAGCCCAACCCGTTCCCGGCCGGCTACCAGTAACCGCCGATGCTGTTCGGATACTCCTTCGGCGACCTCGGCTCCATCATGGCGATGCAGGGCTTCGCCGGGCTGATCCTGTTCTCGGTGTTCCTGCTGATGGCGCTCGGCCTGGCGATCATCTTCGGCCAGATGGGCGTCATCAACATGGCGCATGGCGAGTTCATGATTCTGGGCGCCTACGTGACCTACCTGGTGTCCAGCAGCTTCACCGCATGGCTGCCGGGCCTGTTCGCGGCCAGCTTCATCGTGGGCATCGTGCTCGCCTTCTTCGTCGCCGGGCTGGCAGGCATGTTCGTCGAATGGGCGCTGATCCGGCATCTGTACAAGCGCCCGCTCGACACGCTGCTCGCCACCTGGGGCCTCAGCCTCATCATGCAGCAGATCTTCCGCTCCATCTTCGGCGCGCGCGAGGTGGGCGTCGATCTGCCGGACTGGATGATCGGCTCCATCTCGGTCACCGACAGCATCGACATCCCGATCAACGGCGTCATCGTGATGGTGCTGTCGCTGCTGATCACCGCCGGGGTCTATCTGCAGATCTTCCGCTCTGGCTGGGGCAAGCAGGTGCGTGCCGTGATGAGCAACCGCGCCATGGCCAGCGCCGTCGGCATCGATACCGAGCGGGTGGACCGGTACACCTTCGGCATCGGCTGCGGCATCGCGGGCGTGGCCGGCAGCGCCTTCACCATGATCGGTTCCACCAGCCCCACGGCCGGGCAGCTCTACATCGTGGACACCTTTCTGGTCGTGGTGTTCGGCGGTGCTGCCAGCCTTGGCGGCACCATCGCCTCGGCGTTCACCATCAGCCAGGCGCGCTCGACGCTGGAGTTCTTCCTCAGCGGCTCCATGGCGCAGGTGATCGTGCTGCTGGCGGTGGTCGGCATCCTGATGATCCGGCCGCAGGGCCTGTTCGTGCTCAAGGTGCGGCGGTGAACAGCAACGCGTTCCTCACCCGCAAGGACCTGCTCTGCTTCCTGGTGCTGGCCGCGCTGCTGCTGGGCGTGTTCCCCGCCATCCTGGACCCGTTCCGGCTCAACCTGTTCGGCAAATACATCACCTACGGCTTCGTGGCGCTCGGCTTGGTGATGTGCTGGGGCGATGCCGGCATTCTGAGCCTGGGGCAGGGCGTGTTCTTCGGCCTCGGCGGCTATGCCATGGCGATGTACCTCAAGCTGGAAGCCTCCACCCCGGAAGCGACCAAGATCCAGTCCACCCCCGGCATCCCGGACTTCATGGACTGGAACCAGATCACCGCCTTGCCGTCGTTCTGGATGCCTTTCCATCATCTCAGTTTTGCCCTCATGGCGGTCTGGTGCGCCCCGGTGGCGCTGGCCGGGCTGGTTGGCTTCGCGATGTTCACGCGCCGGGTCGGCGGCACCTACTTCGCCATCATCACCCAGGCGATGGCCTCCATCATGACCATCCTGATCATCGGCCAGCAGGGCTACACCGGCGGTGTTAACGGCATGACCGACCTGCGCACCCTGGACGGCTGGGACATCCGGACGGACAGCGCGAAGTTCATCCTCTACATGGGCAGCGCCCTGCTGCTGCTGGCATGCCTTGTGCTCGCGCACTTCGTCCGGCGCAGCAAGCTGGGCCGCATCCTGGTGGCGATCCGCGACCGGGAGGACCGGGTGCGGTTCTCCGGCTACGAGGTGGCCAGCTTCAAGGTGTTCGTGTTCTGCCTGGCCGCGGCGCTGGCTGGGATCGGCGGCGCGATGTTCACGCTGCAAGTGGGCTTCATGTCGCCGTCGCTGGTCGGCATCGTGCCTTCCATCGAGATGGTGATCTACTGCGCCGTCGGCGGCCGCACCTCCATCTTCGGCGCGATCTACGGCACGCTGCTGGTGAACTATGCCCGCACCTCGTTCTCCGAGCGCCTGCCGGAGCTATGGCTATTCGCCATGGGCGCGCTGTTTATCCTGGTGGTCGTTGCCTTTCCGGACGGGCTGGCGGGGGTGTGGCGCCGATACGCCGACCCATGGGTGGACCGGCTGCTTGGCGTTGCGCGCCGTCCGGCCCGCCTGGCAGAGACGCCGGACGCTGTCGGCGCGGAGGCTGGCAGGTGAGCGAAACCGACTTCCTGCTCGCCGTCGAGGGCCTCAGCGTGTCGTTCGACGGGTTCAAGGCGGTGGACGACCTGTCGTTCTACGTGGACCCGAATGAGATCCGCGTCATCATCGGGCCGAACGGCGCGGGCAAGACCACGGTGCTGGACCTGATCTGCGGCCGCACCAAGGCCACCGGCGGCTCCATCAAGTTCCGCGGCGCGGAGCTGACGGCGATGAAGGAGCACCAGATCGTCCGCGCCGGGGTGGGCCGCAAGTTCCAGAACCCGTCGATCTACGAGGACCTGACGGTGCTGGAGAACTTGGAAATCTCCTTTCCCCGCGGCCGCTCCGTGTTCGGCGCCCTGGCCTTCCGCCGCGATGCCGAGGTGCGCGACCGCATCGAGGAGATCGCCGGGATGATCTTCCTGCGCGACGTGCTGCACCAGCAGGCCGAATACCTCAGCCACGGACAGAAGCAGTGGCTGGAGATCGGCATGCTGCTCATCCAGGACCCGGCGCTGCTCATGCTTGACGAACCGGTGGCGGGCATGAGCGTGGCCGAGCGCAAGAAGACCGCCGAGCTGCTGCACCGAATCATCCAGCACCGCTCCGTGCTGGTGATCGAGCACGACATGGGGTTCGTGGCCGACATCGCCCACAAGGTCACGGTGCTGCATCAGGGCCGCATCATCTCCGAAGGCTCCATGGCGCACGTGCAGGCGGACCCGCGCGTGGTCGAAGTGTACCTCGGGCATTAGCGAAGTGCAGAAGAACTCTGAAAGCCAGCCTCGCAGGGCTCTGCCCTGCACCCGGAAGGGGACAGTCGTCCCCTTCACCCCTTTATGTAAGGTGTCCAGAGGACGACTGTCCTCTGGTGGGGTTTGGGGTAAAGCCCCAACCTTCGCTTCACCATGCTGACCGCCTCCGGCTTGCGCGTGTCCTACGGCCAGAGCGAGGTGCTGCACGGGCTGGACTTCACCGTGGCCCCCGGCGAGATCGTGGCCGTGCTGGGGCGCAATGGCATGGGCAAATCGACGCTGATGAAGTCGCTGATCGGCCTGATCCCCGCCAAGTCCGGCGAGATACGGCTGAAGGACGCCGACCTCACCAAGCTGAAAAGCAGCAAGCGGGTGGCCCAAGGCGTGGCCTACGTGCCGCAGGGCCGCATGATCTTCTCCACCATGACGGTGCAGGAGAACATCGAGACGGGGCTGTTCGTGCGCGGCAAGGCCCGCGTGCCGGAGCATCTCTACGAGCTGTTCCCCGTGCTGAAGGAGATGCGCCACCGCCGCGGCGGCAACCTGTCCGGCGGGCAGCAACAGCAGCTCGCCATCGCCCGCGCGCTGGCCACCGATCCCAGCGTGCTGCTGCTGGACGAGCCGACCGAAGGTATCCAGCCCTCCATCATCCTGGAGCTGGGCCGCACGCTCAAGCGCATCCGCGACGAGCGCAACCTGTCCATCGTTGTCTCCGAGCAGGTGCTGGCCTTCGCGCTGGCCATCGCCGACCGCATCCTGGTGCTGGAGGGCGGCCGCATCGTTCACCAGGCGCCGCGGGCGGAGATCGACGAGGAGAAAGTCGCCCGCTTCCTGGCCGTGTAACCAATAAGGAGACACCTCATGACGGACACGCTGATCAAGGTCGATCTGGCCACCTCGCCCTATGAAAATGACCAGGTGCATAACCGCTGGCATCCCGACGTGCCGATGGCGGCCACGGTGAAGCCCGGCGACGACTTCATCATCGAGTGCTACGACTGGACCGGCGGCTTCATCAAGAACGACGAGTCCGCCGCCGACGTGCGCGACATCGACCTCAGCATCGTGCATTTCCTCAGCGGCCCGATCGGCGTCGAGGGCGCGCAGCCCGGCGACCTGCTGGTGGTTGATATCCTCGACATCGGCGCGTTCAAGACCAATGAGTGGGGCTTCAACGGCGTCTTCAGCCAGAAGAACGGCGGCGGCTTCCTCACCGAGCAGTTCCCGGAGGCGATGAAGTCGATCTGGGACTTCAAGGGCCTGTTCGCCCAGTCCCGCCACGTGCCCGGCGTGAGCTTCGCCGGCATGATCCATCCGGGGCTGATCGGCTGCCTGCCCTCCAAGGCGCTGCTGGAAACCTGGAACACCCGCGAGCAGGGCCTGATCGACACCAACCCGACGCGCGTGCCCGGCCTGGCCAACCCCCCCTTCGCGCCCACCGCGCACATGGGCCGGCTGAAGGGCGAGGCGCGGGACGCGGCCGCCGCCACGGGCGCCCGCACAGTGCCGCCGCGCGAGCATGGCGGCAACTGCGACATCAAGGACCTGTCGCGCGGCGCCAAGGTGTATTTCCCGGTCTATGTCGATGGCGCTGGGCTGTCGCTGGGCGACCTGCACTTCAGCCAGGGCGACGGCGAGATCACATTCTGCGGCGCCATCGAGATGCCGGGCTGGGCCCATCTTAAGGTCAGCCTCATCAAGGACGGCATGGCCAAGTACGGCATCAAAAACCCGATCTTCAAGCCGAGCCCGATCAAGCCGGTGTACAACGACCACCTGATCTTCGAGGGCATCTCGGTCGATGAGCACGGCGGCCAGCATTACCTGGACGTGGCGGTGGCCTACCGCCAGGCCTGCCTGAACGCGATCGAGTACATGAAGAAGTTCGGCTACACCGGCGGCCAAGCCTACTCCATCCTCGGCACCGCCCCGGTGCAGGGCCACATCAGCGGCGTGGTGGACGTGCCGAACGCTTGCGCCACCCTGTGGATACCCACGGAAATCTTCGACTTCGACATCCGGCCCGGCGCGGACGGCCCGACCCGATTCCTCAAGGGCGACGTGGACGTGCTCCACGCGCCGGACCTCTGAGCCGTGCCGGCCTATGACTACGCCTGCGCCGGGTGCGGCCCGTTCACCGCCATCCGGCCGATGGCGGAGTACGCGCTGCCGCAGGACTGCCCCGGCTGCGGCCAGCCGACGCTGCGGGCGCTGCTGCGGGTGCCGAGCCTGGCCATGATGTCCGCCGGCCAGCGCACCGCCCATGCCACCAACGAGCGCAGCGCGCACGCGCCCCGGTTGTCCTCGCCGGGTCAGCACCGCCCGGGATGCAGTTGCTGCAGCCCGGCGAAGGCGAAGCCGGCGGCGGCCAAGTCGTTCCCGTCGCAGCGGCCCTGGATGATCAGCCACTAGGCCGGGCACCCGGCCGCTGGCCGGCGCGACGGAGCCCTCACTCAAGGAAATCCGGCGTCAGCGCGTCCGCCACCTCCTCCTTCTTGCGTTGCGGCAGCAGCTTCATGGTGAGGATGAACGAGGACAGGCAGAGGCAGATGACGTTCTGCACGATGATCGCCCACTGCATCAGCAACAGCCCATAGACGAGCCAGGAGACGAAGCAGGCCACCGTGATCAGGTACATGCGCAGCGACACGCCGTCCGTGTTGCGCGACCGGATGATGGCCCAGGCCTGCGGCACGAAGCTCACCATCGAGAGCGTCGCCGCGAACAGGCTCACGACGGTGACGGCGTTCATGCCCGCGGCTTTCCTTGGTCAGCGGCTGTCTTCAAGCTCGTGCTCCTGCAATCGGGCCTCAGCCTGCCGGCCCGATGTCCACCAGCTTGCCGCCCTGCCAGCCGAGCATGGTCAGTGGCATGTGCGCATGGTTATGGTCATCCAGTGCATAGGTGCCGCCGAGCGGCGAGGCCATGCTGGTCGTTTTCAGGGCGTCCTCGATGGCTGCGGGCTGGTCCGATCCCGCGCGGCGGATCGCGTCCACGATGAGGTAGGCGGCCTGGTAGGCGTAGAATGGCAGCTGGTTCGGGACCAGGCCGAACTTGTCCTCATAGGCCTTGGCGAAGCTGCGAACGCCGGGCTTGTCGATGGCGGGGGAGAACATCGAGATCGTGGCCGCGTGGTCCAGGCCGCCGGCGGCGAGGAACTGCGGCGAGACCGCCTTTGCCGCCGCCGGCAGGTCGAGCCGCCCGGTCAGCGGCACGCTGAGCCCCGCCGCCTCGTAGGCTTGCAGGAACGCGGCTTGCGAGGCGTTGAGGATCGGCACCACGTGGTCAGGCTTGACCGCGGCGATCTGCTCGATGACGGGACCCATGTCCGTCGTACCGCGGGCGATGGTGATGCTGGTGGCGACGGCGAGTCCCGCCTCGCCGGCTGCCCGGGAGAAGCTCTGCGCATTCGCGTCGTTGAAATACGAGTCGTCGCTGACGAGCACGACCCGCTTGGCCCCTTGCGCCTTCAGCCAGGCCACCAGGGCCCGCTCGATGTCCAGCTCGGAGGGGATGATCTTGAACACGTAGGGGTTGCCGCCGACGCCCGAGGCTTCCACGAAGTCCTGCAACGAGGAGATTTCGACCACCAGCGGGATCTTGGCGTCCTGCGCCACGGGCATGATGGCGTGGGTCACGGCAGTCAGCAGCGCGCCGATGAGGACGGGCACGCGCTCCTGCTCGATCAGGCGGTGCACCGCGGCGATACCCGCCGCGGGGCTGGAGGCGTTGTCGCCGTAGAACGCCTCGACTGGGCGGCCGAGCACGCCGCCCGCCTGGTTGATCTCTTGCAGCGCCAGCTCGATCCCGTACTGCTCGCTCTGCCCCCGCAGGGCGTCGGGCCCGCTCAGGGTGGTGGTGACGCCGATCCGGACTGGCTCGGCCGCGCCGGCCGGGCCGGCGACGACGGCCATCGTGGCAAGCAGGGCGGCGAGTCGCATCAGGGTCCTGTGCGGTGGTGCAGGCCGGTTATCGCACAAAGCGTGCGTCGTCCCTAGCGGTCCTGGCGGCTTGAAGCTGGCGCGCGGCGTCCGTCGCCCGTAGGAAGGCGGCCAGCTTGCGAGGAACTCCCGCCATGCGCCCATCCGGCCGCGCCCCCGACGCCCTGCGTGACGTCAGCTTCACCCCCGGCTTCGCCCGGCACGCCGAAGGCTCCTGCATCGTCCGTATGGGCGGCACCGAGGTGCTGTGCGCCGCCAGCGTGGAGGGCCGGGTGCCGCCGTTCCTGCGTGGCAAGGGGGAGGGCTGGGTCACGGCCGAGTACGGCATGCTGCCCCGTGCCACCCACACCCGGGGAGACCGGGAGGCGGCGCGCGGCAAGCAGTCCGGCCGCACCCAGGAAATCCAGCGGCTGATCGGCCGTTCGCTGCGCGCCGTGGTGGACCGCAAGGCGCTGGGCGAGATGACCATCACGCTCGACTGCGACGTGCTGAACGCCGATGGCGGCACGCGCTGCGCCGCCATCACCGGCGCCTGGGTGGCGCTGAGCCTCGCGCTGCGCACGCTGGAGGCGAGCCGGGTGATCGCCCGCTCCCCGCTGCTGGGCCAGGTGGCCGCCGTGTCCTGCGGGCTGGTGGGCGGCGAGGCGGTGCTGGACCTCGACTATGCCGAGGACTCCGGCGCCGACGCGGATGCGAACTTTGTGCTGACGGAGGGCGGCATCGTCGAGATCCAGGGCACCGCGGAGCGTGCGCCGTTCAGCGACGGGCAGTTTGCCGAGCTGATGCGCCTGGCCCGGCACGGCACGGGGCAGCTCTACGCCCTGCAACGCGCCGCCCTGGAATGAGGCGGCTAGCGCCGGGCGACCGGCTCGTGCTGGCCAGCCACAACGCCGGCAAGCTGCGCGAGCTGGAGGCGCTGGTGTTCCCGTTCGGGGTCGCCGTGGTGTCCGCCGGGTCGCTCGGCCTGGCGGAGCCGGAGGAGGACGCGCCCGACTTCGCCGGCAACGCCCGGCTGAAGGCGGTGGCAGCCATGAGCGCCACCGGGCTCCCGGCGCTGGCCGATGATTCCGGGTTCTGCGTGGCGCGGCTGGGCGGCGCGCCCGGCGTGCTGTCAGCGCGCTGGGCCGGGCCGGGCAAGAACTTCGCCGCGGCCATGCAGCGCATTCACGCGGAGGCGGGCGGCGAGGGGCGGGCCTGGTTCGTCTGCGCCCTCTGCCTCGCCTGGCCCGGCGGCGGGACGGCGAGCTTCCTGGGCCGGGCGGACGGCCGGACCTGCTGGCCCCCCCGCGGCACCAACGGCTTCGGCTACGACCCGATGTTCGTGCCGGGCGGCAGCCTGCAGAGCTACGGCGAGATGGACCCGGCCGCCAAGCACGCGGACAACCACCGCGCCCGGGCGTTCGGGGCGTTCAAGGCCGCTTGCCTCGGCGCCCCGGCTACCTTGCCCTAGCTCGCCGCGGCTGGCTCCAGCGCGGGCTTGGCGCCTTCCGTCAGCATCTCGATCCGGCCGGTGATCTGGCCGCCATCCTCGACCTGGAGCCGGCGGCAGCGCGCCGTGCCCAGCACCTTGCCCGTCGCGCGGACGATCAGGTTGCCGCGGGCGGTCAGCGTGCCGTCGATGGTGCCGGCCACCTCGGCCTCCTCCACCTCGACCTCGCCCTTGAATACGCCGCCGGGCGAAATCGACAGCTCGGTGGCGTGGATCATGCTCGCTTCCACGGTGCCCTCGACCACGAGGCGCTCGGCGTCCTGCACCGTGCCCTGCACGCTGATGCCGCGGCCGACCACCAGGGTCCGTCGCTCGGCCGCTTCCCGCCCGGGAGCGCGGCCGGGAGCGGGACGCGGCGGCAGCGCGCCGGCGGGGGGCGGGACGGCAGGGGACCCGGGCGGCGTGCCTGGGATGGGGCTGGGGAACGGGGTGCGGCCCATGGCGGGGCTCTCCTTTGCTGGCGCGGGACGATAGGGAGGCACGCCAAGGCCGGTATCCGGCTTGGCGCCGGCTTGGATGGGCTGGACTGCATCCTTGGCCATCGGTGCGGCGGCCGCGGGCTCGGCCGGAGCCGTTTCCATCTCGGTCCCATTCGGGTTGCGGCGTTTGAACAAGGGTAAGCCCTCCCCGTGATTCGGCCGGTAAAAACCACCCGGCGCTCGTGTGCGGCAGGGCCTACCATCCGTTCAGCGCCGGAACAACCCGCAATCAGGCCGCTCCCGCCCGCAGCAGGGCGCGGTTCAGCACGTGCACCATGGCGGCCGTGCCCACGATCGGCACCAGCAGGTTCACCCCGGGGACGGCCGCCGCCGCCGCCAGCAGCACGCCCGGCAGCAGCACCGCGCCCCGGCGGCTGCGATACAGCGCGTGCGCGTCGAGCCGGCCCATCCGCCGCATGGCCACCGCCACGAACAGCCCGCGGCCGATCGCCCAGCCGCTGACCAGCAGCGCCAGCGCCAGGCCCACGCCCGGCAGCAGCAACGCCAGCAGCAGCGCCACCGCGTTCAGCGCCAGCACGCCGCCCGCCAGCGCCAAGCCGTCCCACAGCTGCGCCGCCAGGGCCGCCGGGCGCGGCGGCGGCAGCCCCGGGTAGTGCCGCCGGTCCACCGCCTGCGCGATGCGGTCGATGTACAGCGTCGAGATCAGCAGCACCGTCGGCAGGAACAGCCAGACGGCAAGCAGCGCCACCCCCGCCGTGCCGACGACGGCTGCGAGCCAGCCCGGCCAGTGCACGGCGGCAAGCGCGGCCCCCACGCCCCAGACGCTGCCCAGCAGCAGCAAGGCATAGGCCAGCAGCGCCAGGCCGATGCTGCGCGCCAGCACGCCGAACCAGGCGGGATCGTCGAGCTGGCCGAGGGCGAGCAGCAAGGGCGTCACGGCGTTTGCTCCCGAAGTGGCGCGGTGATAGGCGGCACCGCATTCCGCCGGATGGACCTTACAGCATGAGCGCCTCTGCCCCACCCGCCCAGTTCGACATCCTGGGCATCGGCAACGCCATCGTGGATGTCGTCTCGCCGGCGGACGACGCGTTCCTGGCCCGCCACGGCATGCGCAAGGGCGGCATGGCGCTGATCGACCCGGCGGCGGCCGAGGCGCTGTACGGCGCGATGCCGCCGGGTGCGGAGAGCAGCGGCGGCTCGGTCGCCAACACCTGCGCCGTCGCCGCCGGGCTGGGCGCGCGGGTCGCCTATCTCGGCAAGGTGGCGGAGGACGCCCTGGGCCGCGCCTTCATGCAGGACATCGCCGCGGCCGGCGTGCATTGCCCCTCGCAGCCGCTGCGGGGCGCCGGCGGGACCGCGCGCTGCCTGATCCTGGTCACGCCGGATGGGCAGCGCACCATGAACACCTACCTCGGCGCCTGCGTGGCGTTCGGCGAGGCCGACCTGGACCCGGCGCTGATCGCGCAGTCGGCCGTGCTCTACCTGGAGGGCTACCTGTTCGACCCGCCGCAAGCGCAGGCCGCGTTCCGCGCCGCCGCCGCCGCCGCGCACCGGGCGGGGCGGCAGGTGGCGCTCTCCCTGTCGGACGCGTTCTGCGTGGACCGCCACCGGGCCGCGTTCCGCGCGTTCGTGTCGCGCGAGGTGGACATCCTGTTCGCCAACGAGGCGGAGGTGGCCAGCCTCTACCAGCTGGACGACTTCGAGGCGGCCGCCGCGGCCGCCCGGGCCGAATTGGGCCTGGCCGTGCTGACCCGCAGCGCCGCGGGCAGCGCCATCCTGCGCGGCGACGAGCGGATCGACGTGCCCGCGGAGCCAACGACGGTGGTGGACACCACGGGCGCCGGGGACGCGTATGCCGCCGGGTTCCTGGCGGCCTACACGGCGGGCCGGACGCTGGCGGCGTGCGGCCGGCTGGGCAGCCTGGCGGCGGCGGAGGTCATCAGCCATTACGGCGCCCGCCCGGCCAGCGACCTGCGGGCCATGGCGGCCTCCGTCATGGATTGAAACTTCCGGCGAAGCCCGCTCGTTCACCCGGCTCACCCTGGAGAGGAAATCCCGATGCGCAGAGCATTGCTGGCGGCGTCCGGCCTGGCCCTGGCCATGGCGGCCCACGCGCAGAACGCGTCCCCGGACATCCGCCCCGGCCACGAACCCGGCGTCGGCGACTCGCTGCCGCTGTCCGGCAAGGCCAGCAACATCGGCCCGGGCGACACCCGCTCCGTCATCGCGCCGACCCTGCCGCGGCCGGCAGGTGGGCCGAACCAGTCGATCGCCAGCTTCCTGGCGCAGGCGCAAAAGGCGCTCGCCGCCCGCAAGACCGGGCTGGCCGAGGAGTCCCTGGAGCGGGCCGAGACGGCGATGCTGCAACGCTCCGTGCCGCAGGACCAGGCCGCGGCGCCCGACCAGGCGCCGGACGTGCTGAAGGTGCAGGCCGCGCGCGCCGCCCTGGCGCGCCACGACATGGCGGCGGCGAAGCAGGCGATCACCGAGGCGATGACGGCCGGGGGCTAGCCCGCCGCCTCGTTCGGTTTGCGGCTCGTATTCCGCCGCACCGTGCCCTATGTGTGCGCCTGCAACATGAGACAGGCGAGGCGGCCCGCGCGGCGCGCCCGGTAAGCACCCATGGATATTCGGAACATCGCCATCATCGCCCACGTGGACCATGGCAAGACCACGCTGGTGGACCAGCTGCTGCGCCAGTCCGGCGCGTTCCGCGAGCACCAGCAGGTCGCGGAACGTGCGCTGGACCGCAACGACTTGGAGAAGGAGCGCGGCATCACCATCCTGGCCAAGGTCGCCAGCGTGGAGTGGAAGGGCACCCGCATCAACATCGTGGACACCCCCGGCCACGCCGATTTCGGCGGCGAGGTCGAGCGCATCCTGAACATGGTGGACGGCGCCATCGTGTTGGTCGATGCCGCCGAGGGCGTGCTGCCGCAGACCAAGTTCGTGGTCGGCAAGGCGCTGGCGCAGGGCATCAAGCCGATCGTGGTGGTCAACAAGGTGGACCGCCAGGACGCCCGCGCCGACGAGGTGCACACCGAGGTGTTCGACCTGTTCGCCGCCCTCGGCGCCACGGACGAGCAGCTGGACTTCCCCATGCTGTACGCCTCCGGCCGCCAGGGCTGGGCGGACGAGGAGCTGGAGGGCGCCCGCAAGGACCTCGCCCCGATGTTCGACCTGGTGCTGCGCCACGTGCCGGCGCCGACGCTGGACCCGGACGCGCCGTTCGCCATGGTCGCCTCCATCCTGGACTACGACAACTTCCTCGGCCGGGTGCTGACCGGGCGGGTCGAGCAGGGCACGGCGCGGCTCAACATGCCGCTCAAGGTGCTGCGCTCGGACGGCTCCGTGGTGGAAACGGGGCGGCTGACCAAGCTGATGAGCTTCCGCGGGCTGGAGCGGGTGGCGGTGGACATGGTGGTGGCCGGCGACATCATCGCGGTGGCCGGGCTGACCGACGCCACGGTGCCGGACACGGTGGGCTCGCCCGACCTCGCCGAGCCGCTGCACGCCACCCCGATCGACCCGCCGACGCTGGCGATGACGTTCCGGGTGAACGACGGCCCGCTCGGCGGGCGCGAGGGCAAGAAGGTGACCTCGCGCCAGATCCGCGACCGGCTGCTGCGGGAGTCCGAGGGCAACGTCGCCATCAAGATCACCGAGAGCAACGAGAGCGAGGCGTTCGAGGTGGCGGGCCGCGGCGAGCTGCAATTGGGCGTGCTGATCGAGACCATGCGGCGCGAGGGCTTCGAGCTGACCATCGGCCGCCCCCGGGTGCTGACGCGCAAGAACGAGGAAACGGGCGAGCGCGAGGAGCCGATGGAGGAGGTGCTGGTCGATGTGGACGAGCCCTACTCCGGCGTGGTGGTGGAGAAGATGAGCCGCCGCAAGGGCGTGATGCAGGACATGCGGCCCTCCGGCGGCGGCAAGGTGCGGCTCACCTTCCACATCCCGTCGCGCGGCCTGATCGGCTACCACGGCGAGTTCCTGACCGACACGCGCGGCTCCGGCGTGATGAACCGGCTGTTCTCCGGCTACGGCGCCTGGGCCGGGCCGATGGAGGGGCGGCGCAACGGCTCGCTGATCTCGACCGAGGGCGGCGAGGCGATCCACTACGCGCTGTGGTACCTGCAGGAGCGCGGCACGCTGTTCGTCAACCCCGGCGACAAGGTGTACGAGGGGCTGATCCTGGGCGAGCATTCGCGCGAGAGCGACCTCGACGTGAACCCGATCAAGGAAAAGAAGCTGACCAACGTCCGCGCCTCCGGCAAGGACGACGCGATGCTGCTGATCCCGCCGCGCCGCATGTCGCTGGAGCAGGCGATCTCGTACATCGAGGACGACGAGTTGGTGGAGGTGACGCCCGCTGCGATCCGGCTGCGCAAGCGCCACCTGGACCCGCACGAGCGCAAGAAGGCCGGCCGGCAGTCGGATTCCGCCGCGGCTTGAGGGCCCACGCATCGTGTCGGCGCGCCAGGCAAGCCACTGCCTGGCGTGAGCCGGCCGGACGTTATCCCGAGTCGCCGAAGCATCCCTTGGAGACGGGCAGGGCCAGGCTAGGGGTGCCAGGAGGCAGGCGGCGCATCAGCTCGGCGTCCGACATGTGGGCGTAGTCCGGCTTCGCCTCCGGACGGCCCGCCCAGGCGCGCAGCGGCGGCAGGTTTGCCGGCGGGGTGCCGGGCGGGGCCGCAGCCCAGGCTGCCAGCGCCGCCACCTCGTCCGGCGTGCGCCGCGCCCACGGGCGGGTGCCGGCGGGCGCGGCCAGCGCCAGGTCGTGCGTAATGTCGGCAATCAGCGCCGGCACGGACATGGCTTCGAGGTCGGGGGCGAACTCCGGCCGGTCCAGCCGTTCGACGGCCTCGGCGTGCAGCCGCTCGGCCTGCTCGCCATCCACCACCTCGGCCTGGATGGCGTCCTCGACGGCGCGCATCACGCGCTTGCGCACGGCGGTGCGGCGCTCGTCGCTGTCGCTGGCGGCGCGCTGCGGCTTGGTCAGGCGCTCGGCCAGCAGGATGGTGCGCCGCATGACGCGCGAGACGCGCTCGTAGGTGACGGCGGCGGCCTCCAGCGCCCGGCTGTCCGCCTCCTCGGCCAGGCCCTGCTGGCGGGCGCGCTGGACGAACTCGGCGCCCACGTCGATCAGGGCATGCAGGGCGCCGCGGTAGAACTGCACGTCCATGGCCTGCCGGGCTTCGGCGTGGGCCAACTGGGTGGCGCGCAGCTCGGCGGCGGTGGGCTCGGAGGCGGGGTGGGGTGTGCTGGTCACGGATGGAACAAAACACGAAAACGTGGACGGGCGCAAGTTTTTGTTTGTGATGCTAACGCTGACGGGCGGTGTTCGCCGCATCAGACACCGTCACGGCCGGACTTGATTCGGCCACCCACGCCGGAGTTCGCGACCGGAATGGGTCGGGCTGGCACGGCCATCACGCGGCTGACCGCACGTGCGCTGCCCTCGCGTGGGTGCCCGGGTCAACCCTCCAGCGCCTTTCCACGTGCGAAACGCGCACGTGGAACCTTGGGCGCCTCCGCCCGGGCATGACGGTGAGGAGGGCAAAGCGGGAGGGCCGGCATGGACTTGGGATGGTGTATCGCCCTCGCGTGGGTGGTCAGGCGAGCGGGGCAGGGATTCATGCCGGGAGATGTGACATGGGCCTGATCCCCCGGTGAGCCGCGCCGCGGCCCGGCGCGCCTTTCTCGCCATGGCGGGGCTCGGCTTCGTCGCCGGGTTGCCGCTGCCGCTGTCCGGCTTCACCCTGCGGCAGTGGCTCAGCGAGGGCGACACGTCGCTCAGGCTGATCGGGCTGACCGCCAACATCGGCCTGCCGTACAGCCTCAAGTTCCTCTGGGCGCCGGCGCTCGACCGGGTGCCGGTGCCCGCGCCGCTGCGGCGCTTCGGGCAGCGGCGCGGCTGGCTGCTGGTCATCCAGCCGCTGCTGGCGCTGGCCTGCGCCGGGCTGGCGCTGTGCGACCCGGCGCGGCCCGGCCCGCTGATCGCGATGGCGGCCGGCATCGCCTTCCTCTCCGCCAGCCAGGACATCGCGGTGGACGCCTGGCGCATCGAGCTGTTCGCCGAGCGGCAGCAGGGGGCGGCGCTGGCCGCCTACATCTGGGGCTACCGGGCGGCGCTGCTGGTGGCGGGCGCGGGCGCGATCTGGCTGACCGGCCATCTCGGGCTCGGCTGGCACGGCGCGCTGCTGGCCGTGGCGGCCCTGGTGGCGCTCGGCCCGGCGATGACGCTGCTCGCGCCGACCCCCGCGACCCCGCCCCAGCCAAGGGGACGACCCGGCGTGCTGGCCAGCCTGCGCGCGGCGGTGCTGGCGCCGCTGGCGGAGTTCATGGCGCGCCCGGGCGCCGGCGGCGCGCTCGCCTTCATCCTGCTGTTCAAGCTGGGCGAGGCGATGGCCGGCACCATGGCGCCGCCGTTCTACCGCTCGCTCGGCTACGACCGGGCGCAGGTGGCCGCCGCGGTCGGGCTGCCGTCGCTGGCGGCCAGCCTGGCCGGGGCGGCAGCCGGCGGCCTGCTGGTGGCGCGGCTGGGGGCGAAGCGGGCGCTGATCCTGACCGGCTTCGTGCAGATGGCCTCCATGGGGCTGTATTTCCTGCTCGCCTGGTCCGGGCCGAACCAGGCGATCCTCGTCACCAAGATCATGGGGGAGGGCTTCGCCGAGGCGATGGCGGACGCGGCGTTCATCACCTTCCTGTCCAGCCTGTGCGCGCCGGGCCGCACCGCCACCCAGTATGCGCTGCTGTCCTCGCTGGCCGCCGTGCCGGTGCGCACCATCGGCGGGCTGTCCGGCATCCTGGCGCAGCAGCTGGGCTGGGTGGCGTTCTACGGCGTCACCATCTTCGCCGCCGTGCCGGCCATGCTGGTCATGCTGGCCCTGGCGCGCCGCCCCGCTGGGCTGGCCGCCACGCCGCGCATCAGTTAGGCACACGCCATGGACGAATCGACTGCCGACGGCCCGCCTTTCGCGCTGCGGCTCGAAGGCGTGTCCAACCTGCGCGACCTCGGCGGCTACCGCACGGCGGACGGACGCCGGGTGCGGCGCGGCCTGGTGTTCCGCTCGGCGGCGCTGGCCGGGCTGACGGCGGCGGACGAGCGGCAGGTGGCACAGCTGGGGCTGCGCCGCATCTGCGACCTGCGCGGCGTGGACGAGGCCCGCGCCGCGCCCACCCGGCTGGCAGGCCCGGCGATCGTGCCGTTGCCGATCGAGCCCACCGTCGGCGCCGGGCTGCGCGACATCCTGCAAACCGGGCAGGCGAGCGGCGAGGCGCTGGAATCGGTGCTGACGGAGGCCTACGTCGCCTACGCCCTGGCCAGCTTCGCGCAGTACCGGGCGATCCTGGCGCTGCTGCTGGAGGGGGCGTCGCCGCTGCTGTTCCACTGCTCCGCCGGCAAAGACCGCACCGGCTTCGGCGCCGCCCTGCTGCTGACCGCGCTGGGCGTCGCGTGGGAGACGGTGCTGGCGGATTCCGACGCCACCAACCGGCTGTGGCGGCGCGACACGGTGCCCGCCGCCGACCTGCCCGCCGCGCTGCGCGAAAAGCTGCTGCGGGCCGAGCCGGCCTACCTCACGGCGGCGTTCGCGGCGGCCCGGGACGCGTACGGCTCGCTGGACGCTTACCTGGCCGGGCCGCTTGACCTCGGCCCCGCCAACCGGGCCAAGCTGCAAGCCGCGCTGCTGGAGCCCGGCTGATGACGCCGTGCGGCGCGTGCCTAGTGGCCCCGCATGCGCAGGCTCGCGGCGTTGAGCGGGCGGAGCAGCGCCGGGTCGCGGCAGATCGCCTCGGCGGTGGCGACGGCGCGGGCCAGCTGCTGGTCCGTCAGGTGGCGGATCGCCGGGCGCGCCACCGCCTCGTCCCAGCGCCGGCCGATGGCGTGGTCCAGGCAGACGCGCATGAAGCAGTGGTCCAGCCGGATCGGCCAGCGCTGCGCCGCCGCCATGCCGGGCAGGGCCTGCCGGGTCAGGTGCAGCCAGCGTGACAGCAGCGCGTCCCGAGCCGCTGATCCTGACGGCGTGGCTGGACTCGGCGTCGCAGGAGCGGTTCGACCGGGAGCGGCAGCGTCATTTTCCATCCAAGATCAACTTCATACCGGCGCACGTGACCCTGTTCCATCATCTGCCCGGGGCGCAGGCCGAGGCGATCATGCACGGCCTGGCCGCGGCGTGCCAGGCGCAGCCGCCGGAGCCGTTCAGCGTGACGGGGCTGCGCCACCTCGGCCGCGGCAACGCCTACGCGCTGGCCATGCCGGGCGTCTCGCGGCTGCGGGCCAGGCTGGCGGCGGAGTGGCAGGCGGCGGAGTGGCAGGAGGGGTTGACCGCGCAGGACCGGCAACCCTGGCAGCCGCACGTGACGGTGCAGAACAAGGTGAGCCCGGCGGAAGCCAAGCAGCTGCAAGCGGTGCTGCAACAAGGATTCGTCCCCCAGGAGGGTTTCGTGACTGGCCTGCTGCTCTGGCGCTACCTCGGCGGTCCGTGGGAGAGAGCGGGCGGCTGGCGGTTCGCCGGTCATTCCGCTTGAGCAAGAGAGCACACGCATGTATCACTATCGCGTGAGACCGCGGCGAGACAGCGCGGCGTCGGAGGGTCGTCGTCCAGGATGAGCGCTGCGGATGAGCGGCTGGCCGCCCATGAGGACCTGGCGCGGCGCCTGGCGCAGCAGGAGCTGGTGGCGGCGTTCGGCCTGTTCGCCCTGCGCACCCTCGACCTCGACCAGGTGCTGACCCAGGCCTGCGAGGTCGCCGCGCACGGCCTGGGCGCCCGGTTCGCCAAGGTGCTGGAGTTCCGCCCGGCCAGCCAGGACTTCCTGCTGCGCAACGGCGTCGGCTGGCGGCCGGGCGTGGTGGGCCGGGCCACCCTGGGTGCCGACCTCGCCAGCCCGGCCGGCTACGCCTTCCGGACCAAGGCGCCGGTGGTCTCCAACCAGCTCGCGGACGAGCGTCGCTTCCGCATCCCCGCGGTGCTGGCCGAGCACGGCGTCAGCCGCGCCATCAACGTCATCGTGGGCGACGATGGCGCGGCGCCGTTCGGGGTGCTGGAGGTGGACGGCGCCGACCACCCCCCGTTCACGGTGCAGGACGTGGCGTTCGTGCAGTCCCTGGCCAACGTGCTGGCGGTGGTGATCGACCGGCAGCGCCAGCACGCGGCGCAGGCGCAGCTGCTGCGGGACAAGGACGTTCTGCTGCAGGAGGTGCACCACCGCACGAAGAACAGCCTGCAGCTGGTGCAGACCCTGCTGAGCCTGCAGGCCAGGAGCGCCTCGGGGGCGGACGAGAAGGCGCGCCTGGGCGAGGCTGCGGCGCGCATCATGTCCATCGCCGCCGTGCATCGCCGCCTGCACGAGGAGGGCGCGGTCGAGCGCGTGTCGCTGCCGCCCTACCTGGACGGCCTGGTGGCCGACATCACCGGCACGCTGGGCGGGGACGGGCCGGCGCGGCCGCTCACGCTCGCGGTGGCGCCGATGCAGCTGCCGGCGGAGCACGTGACGCCGATCGGGCTGATCGCGGTCGAGCTGGTGACCAACGCGATCAAGTACGGCGCCGGCGCCATCGCCCTGCGGGTCAGCCCCGCGGCGGGCGGCGTGGAGATGGCGGTGGAAGACGAGGGCGCCGGGTTCCCGCCCGGCGGCCCGGCGGGGCGCGGCAGCCTGGGCATGCGGCTGATCGGCGCGCTGGCCCGCACGCCGGACGCGATCACGCTCAGCCGTGCCGACGGCCGCACCCGGGTCAGCGTGCGGGTGGCGTTCCCGGAGACGCTTTCCCGGGGATAGCCAGCGCGGCGGGGGCGACGCCGGGGCGCAGGCGGAGCAGGCTGGCCAGGGCGCCGGCGGCGGAGAACCCGGCGGCCACCAGCAGCGCCGGCCGCACCCCCTGCTGCGACAGGCTGAAGATCAGCGCCACCAGCGCCGCGCCGAAGGTCTGCCCCAGCAGCCGGGCGGTGCCCAGCATCCCGCTCGCCCCGCCGCTGCGGCTGAGCGGGGCGGCGGAGATCATCGCCCGGTTGTTGGGCGACTGGAAGAAGCCGAACCCCACGCCGCACACCGCCATGCGCCAGCTGATGTCCGCCGCACTCGCGTGCGCCGGGAGGGCTGCGAGCAGCAGCAGCCCGGCGGTGAACACGCCCAGCGCCACGCCGCCCAGCAGCCCGACTGGATGCCGGTCCGCCAGCCGGCCCGCGATGGGGGCCGCGATGGCGGTAGCGACCGGCCAGGGCGTCATCAGCAGCCCGGTCTGCGTCGCCGTCCAGCCCAGGCTGCCCTGGAGCCAGAACGGCAGGGCCACGAAGGCCAGCGTCTGCGCCCCGAACGACAGCACCGAGGTGGCGGCGGACAGGCGGAACAGCGGGATGCGCAGCAGGTCCACCGGCAGCAGCGGCGAGGCGCGGTCCAGCTGGCGGCGCACCAGCAGCACGCCGAGCACGGCGCAGGCGGCCAGCTCCAGGGTCGCGGCCAGCCCCGCCTCGCCGTGCGCGTAGCCGTCCACGCCGATGATCAGCAGCCCGAAGGTGGCGGCGTTGAGCGCGGCGCTGATGCCGTCGAACCGGCTGGCCGCCAGCGGCGTGGCCGGCAGCACCCGCACGGCGATGGCGAACGCGGCCAGGCCGATCGGCACGTTGATGGCGAACAGCCAGGGCCAGGTGGACACGGAGAGCACGCCCGAGGCGACGGTCGGCCCGATCGCCGAGCAGGTGGCCGCCACCAGCGCGTTCAGCCCCAGGCCGCGCCCGAGCAGCGAGCGGGGGTACACGTAGCGGGTCAGCGCCGAGTTGACCGACATGATGCCGGCCGCGCCCAGCCCTTGCAGCACCCGCGCCGCCGTCAGCGCCAGCAGCGAGTGCGACAGCGCGCAGGCCAGGGACGCCGCGGTGAACACCGCCAGCCCGAACTGGTACACCCGGCGGTAGCCGTAGATCTCGCCCAGGGAGGCCAGCGGCAGCAGCGTGACCGTGACGGCCAGCTGGTAGGCGTTGATGACCCAGATGGAGGCCGAGGGCGTCGCGTGCAGATCGACCGCGATGGTCGGCAGGGCGATGTTGGCGATCGCCCCGTCCATCACCGCCATGCCGGTCGCCAGGGCGATGGTCAGGATGGCCAGGCTGCGCTGGGGGAGGGGGAGGCCGCCGTCCGGGTCGCTCGTCAGGGCGCCGCCGCCAAGCAGCGGCAGCGCCGCCGGCGGCTGGTCAGGCATGTCCGGCGCGCGGCTCGGAGGGCATCTCCCCGGCGGGGCCAGGCTCGCGCACGGCATGCTCCGGCGGGCGCTGCTGCTTGCGCCGCCGCAGGTTGGCGCGCAGCGCCGCCGCCTCC
>CAXTJU010000007.1:0-71214 GCA_964244655.1 uncultured Acetobacteraceae bacterium
GCCACCACGGCGGTCGAGCTGGCGGCCCCCGGGGACGGCATGCTGCGCACCCTGTTCGCCAGCCTGCTCGCCGCCCGCCAGCTTGCCGTGCCGAGGCCGTTGCAGGACTGGCTGCTGCTGCGGCTGCCGCGCGAGCCGGCGGCGCTGCGGCGGGCGGCGGCCCGGCTGGACCGCGCGGCGCTGGCGGCCGGCGGCCGGGTGACGCAGGCTGTCGCTGCCAGCATCGTGATGGAGCCGGAATGAGCAGCGTTCGACACCTCGGCCGCCCTTCGGGTAAGGAGCGGGCCATGAACAAGATCAGTCCTGTCGCGTCCGCGCCCGAGGCGGTGCTGTCGATGGCGCCGGACAGCCCGGACCGCTTCATCAACCGCGAGCTGTCCTGGCTCGACTTCAACCAGCGCGTGGTGGAGGAGGCGCAGAACGCGCGCCACCCGCTGCTGGAGCGGCTGCGCTTCGTGTCGATCAGCGCCTCCAACCTGGACGAGTTCTACTCCGTGCGGGTGGCGGGGCTGATCGGCCAGGCGAAGGCCGGCGTGGGCTCGCTGTCGGCGGACGGGCGCACCCCGGCGCAGCAGCTCGGCGAGATCCAGGTGCGCGCCGCCGCCCTGATGGCGATGCAGCAGGCGGTGTGGCAGGAGCTGCGCGGCCAGTTGGCCGAGGCCGGCATCGTGGTGTGCGACCCGGCGGCGCTGCCGGAGGCGGACCGGGCTTGGCTCGCCGCCTGGTTCATGGACCGCGTGTTCCCCGTGCTGACGCCGCTGGCGATCGACACGGCGCACCCGTTCCCGTTCATCCCGAACATGGGCCTGGTGCTGGTGCTCAAGCTGCACCGCGACGAGGACAACACGACGATGAGCGGGCTGATCCCGCTGCCGGGCCAGGTGGAGCGGTTCATCCGGCTGCCGGCCGGCGCGCCCGGGTCGCCGATCCGCTTCGTGCTGCTGGAGGATTTGGTGGCGCTGAACCTGCACGCGCTGTTCCCCGGCTTCGCCGTGGTGGGGCGCGGCATGTTCCGCCTGGTGCGGGACACCGGGGTCGAGTTCGAGGAGGAGGCGGAGGACCTGGTCCGCTCCTACGAGACCGCGCTCAAGCGCCGCCGCCGGGGGGTGGCGATCCACCTGACCGTGGACTCCGGCATGCCGGACGAGCTGCGGGACCTGGTGGTGGACGAGCTGGACGTGGACGAGGACGACATCCCCGGCGAGGAGGTGCAGGTGCAGGCGGGGCTGCTCGGCACGGTGGACCTGAAGCAGCTGATCGTGGACGACCGGCCGGACCTGCTGTTCCCGCCCTACACGCCGCGCTTCCCGGAGCGCATCCGGGACTTCGCCGGGGACTGCTTCGCCGCCATCCGCGCCAAGGACATCGTGGTGCACCACCCGTTCGAGAGCTTCGACGTGGTGGTGCAGTTCCTGCGCCAGGCGGCGGCCGACCCGAGCGTGGTGGCGGTGAAGCAGACGCTGTACCGCACCAGCCGGGACAGCCCGATCGTCAAGGCGCTGATCGAGGCGGCGGAGGCGGGCAAGTCCGTCACCGCCATGATCGAGCTGCGCGCCCGCTTCGACGAGGAGGCCAACATCCGCCTCGCCCGCTCCATGGAGGCGGCCGGCGTGCAGGTGGTGTACGGCTTCGTGGAGCTGAAGACCCACGCCAAGCTGAGCCTGGTGGTGCGGCGCGAGGGCGGGGGCATGCGCTCCTATGCCCACTTCGGCACCGGCAACTACCACCCGATCACCGCGCGCATCTACACCGACCTCAGCTTCTTCACCTGCGACCCGGACCTGGTGCGGGACAGCGCGCGGCTGTTCAACTACATGACCGGCTATGCCCGGCCGGAGCGGATGGACAGCCTGGCGTTCAGCCCGCTCACCACCCGCACGCGGCTGATGCAGCTGATGGCGGCGGAGATCGCCCATGCCCAGGCCGGGCGGCCGGCGGCGATCTGGCTCAAGATGAACTCGCTGGTCGATGCGGCGCTGATCGACAAGCTGTACGACTGCTCGCGCGCCGGCGTGAAGGTCATGTGCGTCATCCGCGGCATCTGCTGCCTGCGCCCCGGGGTGCCGGGCTTGAGCGAGAACATCCGCGTCAAGTCGGTGGTGGGGCGCTTCCTGGAGCACAGCCGCATCTTCTGCTTCGGCAACGGCCACGCGCTGCCGTCCCGCCACGCGCTGGTGTTCATCAGCAGCGCCGACTGGATGGCGCGCAACATGGAGTGGCGGGTGGAGAGCATGGTGCCGATCCACAACCCGACGGTGCACGCGCAGGTGCTGGACCAGATCATGGTGGTGAACCTGCGCGACACCCTGCAATCCTGGGAGCTGGACCGGGACGGCGCGTGGCGCCGCATCGCGCCGGGCAACAAGGCAGTGTCCGCGCACGACTACTTCATGACCAACCCCTCGCTGTCTGGCCGCGGCTCCGCCCTGCACGGCCACGCCGCCACCGTGGGCGCCGTGCATCGCCGGCCGGACCGGGTGACGCAGGACTGATGCCCCCGCACTGCCCCCCTCGCTGCGCGGTGGTGGACCTCGGCTCCAACTCCGTCCGCCTGGTGGTGTTCGAGGGGGTGGGGCGCAACCCGGCCGCGGTGTTCAACGAGCGGGCGGTGCTGCGCCTGGGCCGCGGGCTGGAGACGACGGGCCGGCTGAACGAGGCGGGCGTGGCCGCGGCGCTGACGGTGATGCAGCGCTACGCCGCCATCGCCCGCGCCATGGGCGCCGGGCCGCTGGAGGTGCTGGCGACCGCGGCGGTGCGGGACGCCAGCAACGGCGCCGCCTTCGTCGCCGACCTGCACGCGCGGCTGCCGGGCGCGTCGCTGCGCGTGCTGTCCGGCGAGGCGGAGGCGGCGCTGTCCGCCGCCGGGGTGCTGTGCGGCATCCCGCAGGCCGACGGCGTCCTGGCCGACATCGGCGGCGGCTCGCTGGAGGTGGTGCGGCTGTCCGGCGGGGCGGCGCACCAGGCGCAGACGCTGCCGCTCGGCGTGATCCGGCTGGCGGACCGCGCGGCCGGCGACCTGGTCCGCGCCCGCGCGCTGGCGGAGGCGGATTTGCGCACCGCGCCCTGGCTGTCGCAGTGGCCGGGGCGGGATCTGTACCTCGTCGGCGGCGCGTGGCGGGCGCTGGCGCGCATCCACATGGTGCAGGCCAGCTACCCGCTCGCCATCGTGCACCACTACACCATCGGCAGGGACGAGGCGCGGGACCTGGCCGAGACCATCAGCGCCGCCCCGCGCCGGATGCTGGAGAAGCTGCCAGGGGCCCCCCGGCGGCGGCTGGACGACCTGCCGTACGCCGCCCTGGTGCTGCGCCGGGTGCTGCGGGCGACGGCGGCGCGCCGGGTGGTGTTCAGCGCCAACGGCATCCGCGAAGGCTGGTACATGCGCCGCCTGCCGCCGGAGACCGCAGCGCAGGACCCGCTGCTCGCCGCCAGCCGCGAGCTGGGCCAGCGCGAGGGGCGGGACCCCGCCATGCCCGAGGCACTGCTGGCCTGGACCGCGCCGCTGTTCCCCGGCGAGACGGCCGATGCCGCGCGCCTGCGCCACGCCTCGTGCCTGCTGTCCGACTGCGGCAGCCACGACCACCCGGGATACCGCGCGGAGCAGGCGTTCCTGCGCATCCTGCACCAGCCCGGCGTGGCGCTGGACCATCACGGCCGCGCCTTCCTGGCCCTCGCCGCCGCGATCCGCTACGAGGCCGACCCCGCTTCTGCCATGCTGCTGCCCGCCCGCCGCCTGCTGGACCCGGCGGCCGCCACGCGGGCCGAGGTGCTGGGCCACGCGCTGCGCCTGGCCTACACCGTGTCGGCTGGCGCCTGCGCCCTGCTGGCCGGGTCGGGCCTGGCGCAGCTGGAGGGCCGCCTGGTGCTGACCCTGCCGAGCGACGGCGGCTCGTTCCCGGGCGACGGCGTGCTGCGCCGGATGGAGCGGCTGGCCGGGGTGATGGGGCTCACGCCCGAGGTCAGGGGCAGCACGGCGTTCACGGAGGATGATCCGGAGCCGGGATAGCCCGAGGGGTTTGGAGGTCCGGGCCGGAATCGAACCGGCATACGCGGATTTGCAGTCCGCTGCATCACCACTCTGCCACCGGACCGTGGGGGCAGTGGCTTGTCGCGCCGCGCCGCCGCCGGGTCAAGCCGGTTGCCGCCCCACGGCACGGCACCCTATAAGGCATCGACCCATCCCGGACCGCGCATGCCACAGCCGACCGACTACACCGCCGCCCGCAACAACATGGTCGATAGCCAGATCCGCCCCAACCGGGTGACCGACCCGCGGGTGCTGGACGCCATGCGGACCTTGCCGCGCGAGCAGTTCGTGCCGCCCGCCCTGGCGCCGCTGGCGTACCTCGACGAGGACCTGCCGCTCGGCGGCGGGCGCGTGCTGATGGAGCCCATGGTGCTGGCCCGGCTGCTGCAGATGGCCCGCATCCGGCCCGGCGAGCGGGTGCTCGTCGTGGGCTCCGGCACCGGCTACGGCGCGGCGGTCGCGGCGGCGTGCGGCGGCCTGGTGGTGGCGCTGGAGGAGGACGAGGCGCTGACCGCCATCGCGCTGCGGGTGCTGCCGCGGGTGGCGCCGTCCGTGCGCCTGGTGGATGGCCGCCTCAGCGCCGGGTTGCCGTCCGAGGGGCCGTGGCACGTCATCATCGTGCAGGGCGCCGTCACCGCCATCCCGGACGGGTTCGCCGACCAGGTGGCGGCGGGCGGCCGGCTGGTCACGGTGGTGTCGGCCGTGGGCGGGGTGGGCGGCCGGATGATCCTGGCGGAGCCGGTGGCGGCGAAGGGCGGCACGCGGCTGCGCTCGCGCGACCTGTTCGACTGCAACACGCCGCTGCTGCCCGGATTGCGCCCGGCGCCTTCGTTCGTCTTCTAGCCGGCATCTTCCAGCGGGCCGTCGCCGGCCAGGATGCTTGGCTGGCGCGATCCTGCTGTGGCACACTGGACCGAGAGAGGGAGACCCTGCTCATGCAGACGCGGATCGCGACGGCGCTTGGCTTGGGAGCCGCCTGCTTCGCCACGGCGGCGGCGGCGCAGACGCAGCCGCACACGTTGCAGGAGGCGCTGGTCGCCGCCTACAGCTCCAACCCCACCCTGCTCGCCGCCCGCGCCGCCCTGCGCGCCGTGGACGAGGGCGTGCCGCAGGCGCTGGCGGGCTGGCGCCCGACCGTGTCGTTCACCGGGGAGTACGGCGGCCAGAACGCCGCCGTCAGCGGCAGCCAAACCGGGGCCACCAGCGGCAACGCCCCGTTCGTGACGGACACCAAGCCGCTGTACCAGGCGCAGGCGACGATCAACCAGCCGCTCTACCGCGGCGGACGCACCGAGGCGAACACCCATTCCGCCGAGAACCGGGTGCTGAGCCAGCGCGGGCGGCTGATCGCCACCGAGCAGCTCGTGTTCACCAACGTCATCACCGACTACGTCAACGTCATCCAGACGGCCCAGCTGCTCCAGCTCGACACCAACCAGGAGCAGGTGCTGACCCGGCAGCTGCAGGCCACCAACGACCAGTTCCGCGTCGGCGAGATCACCCGGACGAGCGTGGCGCAGGCGGAGGCGGCGCTCGCGGGCGCGCGCTCCACCCGGCAAACCGCGGAGGGCAACGTGCAGGTCGCCCGCGCGGCGTTCCAGCGCGACGTCGGCTTCCTGCCGGACAAGCTGGCCGTGCCGCAACCGCTGGCCGTGCCGGTCAAGACCTCCGCGGACGCGGCACGCATCGCGGGCGCCAACAACCCCACCTTGATCTACACCATGTTCGACGCCGCTGCCTCCAAGGACGCCGTGGACGTGGCCTACTCGACGCTGCTGCCGACGGTCAGCGCGATCGGCACGGCGTTCACGACGAACAACGTCACGGACCAATTCGGGACCAAGGGCGTCTCAGGCGTCATATCGGCGACGATCCCGATCTACCAGGGCGGCGCGGAATACTCCGCCGTGCGCCAGGCCCGGCAGACCGAGCAGCAGGCGCGCAAGACGGTGGACGACACCCGCCGCCAGGTGATCCAGGCCGCCATCTCGTCCTGGGAGCAGCTGGTGGCCGCCCGCTCCGCCATCGAGAGCACCCGCGCGGCGGTCCGCGCGAACGAGATCGCGCTGGAGGGCACGCAGCGCGAAGCCATCGTGGGCAGCCAGACCGTGCTCGACGTGCTGAACGCGGAGCAGACGCTGCTGCAATCCCGCTCCACCCTGGTCACCAACCTGGCCACCTTGGTCACGTCGTCCTACGGCGTCGCATCCGCCATCGGCCGGCTGACCGCGCGGGACCTGAACCTGAACGTGCCGATCTACAACGACACCGCCTACTACACCGCCGTGCACGACCGCTTGTTCGGCACCGGGGACTACGCCCTCAGCCAGCCGGGCCGCTGAGATGAGCGGCACCCCAGGGCCGGCCGGGCATGGCTCCGAAGGGGCGGATGCGGGCGGGGCTGATCCGTCCATGGAGGATATCCTGGCTTCCATCCGACGCATCCTGAACGAGGACGAGCAGCCGGGCGCGGCGGCGGATGCCCCGGCGCCCGCCGCGGCCGCGGACCACGAGGGAGTGTTCATGCTCAACGAAGCCATGCTGGTTCCGCCGCCCGCCGAACCGGCCCCGCCGCCCCCGCCCGAGCCGCCGGCCAGGCCCGTGCCCCCAGCTGCGGCGACGGGCCTGCTGGACCCGGGCAGCGCCGCCGCCGCGAAGTCCGCCATGGGCACGCTGCTCCGCACCCTGTCCAGCGAACGGACCGCGCAGGTGAGCCGCAGCGGCGTCACGATCGAGGACCTGGTGCGCGAGGAGCTGCGGCCGCTGCTGAAACTTTGGCTCGACCAGCACTTGCCGCCGCTGGTGGAGCGGGTGGTGCGCCAGGAGATCGAGCGGCTGACCGGGCCCATGGCGCCGTAAGGCAAGCTCGGGGCTCTGCCCCGAACCCCGCCAGAGGACGAGGTCCTCTGGACACCTGATTATAGTACCAGGGGTCAAGGAGACGTGTCCCCTTGCGGGTGCAGGGCGGAGCCCTGCAAAGCAGTCGATTCAGAGCCGGAGCCATGCTGGAAAAATCCTTCGACCCCGCCGCCGCCGAAGCCACGCTCTACGCCGCCTGGGAGGCCAGCGGCGCGTTCGCGGCCCAGCCGGGCAGCGGTGCCGCGCCGTTCACCATCATGATCCCGCCGCCCAACGTCACCGGGGCGCTGCACGTCGGCCACGCGCTCGACAACACGTTGCAGGACGTGCTGATCCGCTGGCGGCGGATGCAGGGACGGGACGCGCTGTGGCAGCCCGGCACCGACCACGCCGGCATCGCGACGCAGATGGTGGTGGAACGCCAGCTGGCCGCCGCCGGCACCACCCGGCAGGAACTGGGGCGGGATGAGTTCATCCGCCGGGTGTGGGATTGGAAGGCGGAGTCCGGCGGCGCGATCACCGGGCAGCTGCGCCGGCTCGGCTCGTCGCTGGACTGGGCGCGCGAGCGGTTCACCATGGATGCCGGGCTGTCGGACGCCGTGCGGGAGGTGTTCGTCACCCTGCACCGCCAGGGCCTGATCTACCGCGACCGCCGGCTGGTGAACTGGGACCCGAAGTTCCAGACCGCGATCTCCGACCTCGAGGTGGAAAGCCGCGAGGTGAAGGGCACGCTGTGGTCGATCCGCTATCCTGTGGAGGGAACGGACCAATGGATCACCGTCGCCACCACGCGGCCGGAGACGATGCTGGGCGACACCGCCATCGCGGTGCACCCCGGCGATGCGCGCTTCGCTGGCCTGGTGGGCCGCCACGCGGTGGTGCCGTTGGTGGGCCGCCGTATCCCCATCATCGCTGACGAGTACTCGGACCCGGAGAAGGGCACCGGCGCGGTCAAGATCACCCCGGCGCACGACTTCAACGACTTCGCCGTGGGCCGCCGCCACGGCCTGCCGATGCCGTCCGTGCTGGACAGCCAGGGCCGGGTCACGCTGGCCGAGCTGGAGCTGGCCGCCGTGCCCGGCCTTGCCGATCCGGCCTGGACCGCCGGGCTCGCCGGGCAGGACCGGGCCGCCGCGCGCAAGGCGGTCGTGGCCGAGCTGGAGCGGCTGGAACTGCTGGAAGCCGCCGAGCCGCACGTCCACCAGGTGCCGCACGGCGACCGGTCGGATGCCGTGATCGAGCCGCGGCTGACCACCCAGTGGTATGCCGACGCCAAGACGCTGGCCGGCCCCGCCATCGCGGCGGTGGAGAGCGGGCGGACGCAGTTCGTGCCCCGCCAGTGGGAGAACACGTTCTTCGCCTGGATGCGCGACATCCAGCCCTGGTGCATCAGCCGGCAGCTCTGGTGGGGGCACCGCATCCCGGCCTGGTACGGCCCGGACGGGGCGGTGTTCGTGGCGCACGACGAGGCCGAGGCGGCGGCGGCGGCCCGCGCGCAGTATGGCCGGGACGAGCCGCTGACGCAGGACGAGGACGTGCTGGACACCTGGTTCAGCTCGGGCCTGTGGCCGTTCTCCACCCTGGGCTGGCCAGAGCGCAACGCCGACGTGGATCGCTACTACCCGGGCGACGTGCTGGTCACCAGCTTCGACATCATCTTCTTCTGGGTGGCCCGGATGATGATGCTGGGGCTGCACTTCATGGGCGACGTGCCGTTCCGCACCGTGGTCATCCACGGCCTGGTGCGCGACGAGCGCGGCCAGAAGATGAGCAAGTCCAAGGGCAACGTGATCGACCCGCTGCCGATGATCGACCAGTACGGCGCGGACGCGCTGCGCTTCGCCATCTGCGCCCTGACCGGGCCGGGCCGCGACATCAAGCTCGGCCCGGCGCGGGTGGAGGAGCAGCGCCGCTTCGTCACCAAGCTGTGGAACGCCGCCCGGCTGTGCGAGCTGAACGGCGTGCGGCCCGACCCGGCGTTCGACCCGGCGGCCGTGCAAGGCCCGCTCGCCCGCTGGGTGCTGGACGCCGCCGGCGCCGCGGTGGCGGAGGCGAATGCGGCGCTGGAGGCGTTCCGCTTCGACGAATATGCCGCCGCCTGCTATCGCTTCGCCTGGAACGTGTTCTGCGACTGGTTCCTGGAGTTCGCCAAGCCGTCCCTGGCCGCCGATGCCGAGCTGCGCGCCGCCACCGCCCACGTGCTGGGGGTGCTGCTGCGGCTGCTGCACCCGGCGATGCCGTTCGTCACCGCCACGCTGTGGGGCGAATTTGGCTTCGGCGAGGCAGTGGAGCTGATCCGCGCGCCCTGGCCGGCGCCGGAGCCCGTGCCGGGTGCGGAGGCGGCGCGGGTGGAGCTGGGCTGGCTGGTGCGGCTGGTGGGCGAGGTGCGGGCGGTGCGCTCGGAGATGAACGTGCCGCCCTCGGTGCTGGCGCCGCTGCTGCTGCGCCACGCCTCTGCCGAGACCATGGCGCGGGCGGAGCGCTGGTCCGAGGTGATCGGCCGCATGGCGCGGGCGAGCGAGGTGCGCGAGCTGGCCGGGGAGCCGCCGCGCAACAGCGCGCAAGTGGGGCTGGACGAGGCGACGGTGGTGCTGCCGCTGGAGGGGCTGATCGACCTGGACGCGGAGCGCAAGCGGCTGGAGCGGGACTTGGGCAAGGCGCGGGCGGAGGCGGGCAAGGTGGAAGGCAAGCTGGGGCAGGCGGACTTCGTGGCGCGCGCCAAGCCGGAAGTGGTGGCGGAGAACCGGGAGCGGCTGGCCGCCTTCCGGGCCGAGATCGTCCGGCTGGAGATGGCGCTCAAGCGGATCGAGTGATCGTCTTGTCAAAGCACGATGATCCCGCGGTCACTCGGTCATTCAAGTGCAATCCTGCATGTTGCCCATAGGCCGGACGGAGCCGATATACGCGTGGTGACAGCCTTCTTCGATCGCGGAGCGCGGCTATGAAAACGACCTACGACCCGGACATGGACGCCCTGTACCTACGAATGGCCGATGCTGCAGCCGTTGAGTCGGAAGAGGTCTCCCCGGGAGTCGTGCTCGATTTCGATGCCAACGGAGGTGTCGTGGCCATCGAGGTCCTTCACGCCAAACAGACCCTCGCGTCAGGCGCGTTGCCGCTCGCGGCTGAATGACAACACGGAGTTTGCCACCTTGCTGACCAAACGTTGGGACAAGTCCCACCTGCCGTCTCGCCACGTCACCGAAGGCCCCGGCCGCGCGCCGCACCGCTCATACTACTACGCGATGGGCCTCGGCGAGGACGCGATCAACCAGCCCTTCGTGGGCGTGGCCACCTGCTGGAACGAGGCCGCGCCCTGCAACATCGCGCTGTCACGCCAGGCGCAGTCGGTGAAGGCGGGCGTGACGGAGAGCGGCGGCACCCCGCGCGAGTTCACCACCATCACGGTGACGGACGGCATTGCCATGGGGCACCAGGGCATGAAGTCCTCCCTGGTGTCGCGCGAGTGCATCGCCGACTCCGTCGAGCTGACCATGCGCGGCCATTGCTACGACGCGCTGGTGGGGCTGGCCGGGTGCGACAAGTCGCTGCCCGGCATGATGATGGCGATGCTGCGGCTCAACGTGCCCTCCGTGTTCATGTACGGCGGCTCCATCCTGCCGGGCCGCTACAAGGGGCGCGACGTGACGGTGGTGGACGTGTTCGAGGCGGTGGGCCAGCACGCCGCCGGCAAGATGACGGACGAGGAGCTGCACGAGCTGGAATGCGTCGCCTGCCCCTCGGCCGGGGCGTGCGGCGGCCAGTTCACCGCCAACACCATGGCGACCGTGTCCGAGGCGATCGGGCTTGCTTTGCCGGGTTCGGCCGGGGTGCCGGCGCCGTATGAGGACCGCGACCGCTGGGCGGCGGCGAGCGGCCGGGCGGTGATGCAGCTGGTGGAGCAGAACCTGCGCCCGCGCGACATCTGCACCCGCGAGGCGTTCCACAACGCCGCCGTGGTGGTGGCGGCCACCGGGGGCAGCACCAACGCCGGGCTGCACCTGCCGGCCATGGCGCACGAGGCGGGCATCCGCTTCACCATGGACGACGTGGTGGAAATCTTCCGCCGCACCCCGTACATCGCCGACCTCAAGCCCGGCGGCAAGTACGTGGCGCTCGACGTGCACAAGATCGGCGGCATCCCCGTCATCCTGAAGGCGCTGCTGGACGGCGGGCTGCTGCACGGCGACTGCATGACGGTCACCGGGCGCACCATGGCCGAGAACCTGAAGGACGTGGTGTTCCCGACCGACCAGGACGTGGTGTACCCGGTGTCCCGCCCGATCACCCCCACCGGCGGCGTGGTCGGCCTGCGCGGCAACATCGCCCCGGACGGCGCCATCGTGAAGGTGGCGGGGATGGCCAACCAGCGTTTCGAGGGCACCGCGCTGTGCTTCGACTGCGAGGAGGACGCCTTCGCCGCCGTGCAGGCGCGCGCCTACAAGGCCGGCGACGTGTTCGTCATCCGCTACGAAGGCCCGCGCGGCGGACCGGGGATGCGCGAGATGCTGAGCACCACCAGCGCCATCTACGGCCAGGGCATGGGCGAGTCGGTGGCGCTGATCACCGATGGCCGGTTCTCCGGCGGCACGCGCGGCTTCTGCGTGGGGCACGTGGGGCCGGAGGCGGCGCTGGGCGGCCCGATCGCGCTGCTGCGCAACGGCGACCGCATCGTGCTGGACGCGGTGGCGGGCACCATGGACGTGATGCTGTCCGACGCGGAGCTGGCCGAGCGCCGGGCCGCGTGGGTGCCGCGGCAGACCGACTACAACAGTGGCGCGATCTGGAAGTTCGCGCAGCTGGTGGGGCCGGCGCATCTCGGCGCGGTGACGCAGCCGGGCGGGGCGGCCGAGACGCACAGCTACCCGGACCAGTGAGTCAGCCGAACATGAGGTCCAGCCTTACCATGATCTCGGGCGCGAGCAGGAGGGCGAGTTGCTCGCCCGCCTGGTGCGTGGCCAGCTCACGGTATCCGTCTCCCACCGGAGTCCTGTGCGCTTCGAGGACACGGCGCTTCATGTCCACGATCCATAGCTCGGCGATGCCCGCCCGGGCGTAGAGCGGCAGCTTCACGGTGCGGTCGAACCGCAGCGAGCTGTCCGCCACCTCGACCAGGAGCAGCACGTCCGCCGGGCCGGGCCGCTCGCCGGTGGCGTAGAAATCGGCCCGGCGGCGCAGCACGGCGAGGTCGGGCTGCGGCGCGTTCCATTGGTCCAGCCGGATGGAGTTCTGTGATGAAATAATGGCGCGACGGGCGCACGCCACGAACAACGCCTCGGCCAACCCGTTCACGGTGGCCGCGTGGCCCTGTCCGATCGGCGCCATGTCAATCAAGCCTCCGTCGATCAGTTCGACCCTGTCGTTCTCGCCGAATACGCCTGCTTCGGCCATCTCGTAATACTCGTCCACGTCCAGCTTGCGCCGGGTTGGCGCGAGGGCGGCATCATCCATGGCGCATCTCCATCCACCTGGCACCCAGCGTATCACCATCGCATCCGGGTTGGCACTCGCAAGCGGCTCACCCCTGGCGGAACACGTCGATCGGCACCCACGTCCCCTCGCGCTCGATGTGCCAGAACGTCCAGCCGTTGCAGCTGGGCGCGTTCTGCACCGCCGCGCCCACCTTGTGGATCGACCCGGCGTGCGGCCCGCTCACCAGCGTGCCGTCCGCGCTGACGGTGGCTACCACCCGGCGCGTGCGGTCGCGCAGCTCGGTGCCGGGCGCCACCAGGCCGCGCTCCACGAAGCTGCCGAATGGCACCCGCGGCACGTCCCGCCGGGAGGGAGCGGTGGCGAGCCCGGCCAGCGGCAGCGCCTTCTCCCGCTTCACCCGCGCCATCGCCGCCTCCACGTAGGCCGGGTGGCGCTCGATGCCGATGAAGTGCCGCCCGAGCCGCTTGGCCACCGCCGCCGTGGTGCCGGTGCCGAGGAAGGGGTCGAGCACGATGTCGTCCGGCGCGGTGGAGGCCAGCAGCACCCGGTGCAGCAGCGCCTCCGGCTTCTGCGTCGGGTGCAGCTTCAGCCCGTGCTGGTTGCGCAGCCGCTCCGGCCCCGTGCACAGCGGCAGCAGCCAGTCGCTGCGCATCTGCAAGTCGTCGTTCAGCGCCTTCATGGCGTGGTAGTTGAACTTGTAGCGGCTGTCCCGGCCGCGGGCGGCCCAGATCATGGTCTCGTGCGCGTTGGTGAAGCGGCGGCCGCGGAAGTTCGGCATCGGGTTGGTCTTGCGCCACACCACGTCGTTCAGGATCCAGAAGCCGAGGTCCTGCAGCATGGCGCCGATGCGGAAGATGTTGTGGTAGGCGCCGATCACCCAGATGGTTCCGTCCTTGCGCAGCAGCCGGCGGCACTCCGCCAGCCAGGCGCGGGTGAACGCGTCGTACTCCGCGAAATCGGCGAAGCGGTCCCAGTCGTCGTCCACGCCATCGACCAGGCTGTCGTCCGGGCGGCGCAGCTCGCCGCGCAGCTGCAGGTTGTACGGCGGGTCGGCGAACACGCAGTGGACCGAGGCGGGCGGCAGCATGGCCATCACCGGCACGCAGTCGCCTCGCAACACCTGGTCCAGCGGCAGCTCGCGGACGAGTTCCACGGGGTCGGGCCTCCTTGGGCAATGAGGCGGCACTCTGGCGACGCCGCCGAAGCCGCGTCAATCGATGGCAGGCATGGCTGCCAAGTGCCGCCGCACGGCGCCGAAGGTCGGCCGGTGATGGCAGGAGGCGCCGTGCCGCGCGATGGCGGCCCGGTGCGCGGCGGTGCCGTAGCCGGCATTGGCGTGCCAGCCATAGTGCGGCCAGCGCGCCGCGAGCCGGGCCATGGCGCGGTCGCGCACCACCTTGGCCACGATGGAGGCCGCCGCGATCGACAGGCACAGCGCGTCCCCGCCGATGATGCAGCGGACCGGGCAGGGCAGGTCCGGCGGCGTGTTGCCATCGACCAGCGCCATGTCCGGCAGATGCGGCAACCGGGCCACCGCGCGACGCATGGCCAGCAGCGCCGCGTGCAGAATGTTGAGGCGGGAGATTTCGGCGACGGAGGCCGCGCCTACGCCGATCTCGGCCGTGCCGGAGGCGAGTAGCGCCGCGTAGGCCAGCTCCCGCTGCAAGGGCGTGAGCTTCTTCGAGTCGTCCAGCATCCCAGCCAGGCCCGGCGGCACGCCGGCAGGAAACACCACGGCCGCTGCGACGACCGGCCCTGCCAGCGGCCCGCGGCCGACCTCGTCCACGCCGGCGACCCGGCCGCCGTGCTGCGTTTCCATCGTGTAGTCTGGCATGATGGGAGCATAGACAGGGTTGCGCGAAGGCGAAAGGCCCTGCTTAGGTGTAAACTAAGATGTAGCGGCAGGGCTCTGCCCTGCACCCGGAAGGGGATAGTCATCCCCTTCACCCCTGTTGATTATAAACAGGTGTCCAGAGGACTTCGTCCTCTGGCGGAGTGGGCCAAGGTTCCGCTCGCCCCGCTTGGGGCGAGTGGAATGCGCACGGAGGTGGGGTTCGGGGCAGCGCCCCGAGCTTGCTAGGCTGCCCCTACGTCACCTAGAACAACGACATCTGCGACTCGGCGAAGCCCCGCCCGCCCGGCGGCGGCGCGAACTGCGAGCAGTCGAGCGCCTGCGCCTCCGGCAGCCCATGCTGGCGGACGGCGCGGGCGAAGCGGCGGGCCAGCAGGTCGGCATACACGCCGGAGCCGCTGAACCGGCTGTGGAACGCGGAGTCGTTCAGCGCGCCGCCGCGTGTCTGGCGCACCAGGCTGAGCACGTGGCGCGCGCGGTCCGGCACGTGCTGCACCAGCCAGGCCTCGAACATCTGCTGCAGCTCGAGCGGCAGGCGCAGCAGGACGTAGTTGGCGGAGGTCGCCCCGGCCTGGGCGGCGGCTTCCAGGATGCGCTCCATCTCCGCGTCGTTCAGCCCCGGGATCATGGGGGCAGCCAGCACCCCCACCGGCACGCCGGCCGACGCCAGGGCGGTGACGGCGGCCAGGCGGCGGGACGGGGCCGCCGCGCGCGGCTCCATCTTGCGGGCGAGCCCCGCGTCCAGCGTGGTGACGGACAGCCACACCCGCGCGAGCCCACGCCCGGCCATGCGTTGCAGGATGTCCAGGTCGCGCACCACGCCGGCCGACTTGGTGACGATGGAGAACGGATGGCCGAACCGCTCCAGCACCTCCAGCACCGAGCGGGTCAGCTTCAGCGTGCGCTCCACCGGCTGGTAGGGGTCGGTGTTGGAGCCGAGCGCCAGCGGCCGGGCGACGTAGCCGGGCTTGCGCAGCTCCCGGTCGAGCTGTTCGGCCACGTCCGGCTTGAATACCAGCTTGGTCTCGAAATCGAGGCCCGGCGAGTGGCCGAGATAGGCGTGGCTCGGGCGGGCATAGCAGTAGATGCAGCCGTGCTCGCAGCCGCGGTAGGGGTTCACCGCACGGTCGAAGCCGAGGTCGGGACTCGTGTTCCAGCTGATGACGGTGCGGCTGTTGTCGCGCTGCAAGGTGGTCGGCAGCGGCGGCAGCTGGCTGAACGCCGCCTCCAGCGTGCCCCAGCCATCGTCGAACGCCTCTGCCCGCAGCTTGTCGTAGCGCACGGCCGGGTTGATTGTGGCGCCGCGCCCGTGCCGGGCAAGCGGCGGGGACGCCTCGGCCGCCATGGGCACGGGGTGGCCGGACCGGGAGGGCAGGGCGGTCATGAGCATGGCAATGTTCCCCGTCTGTTCAGACGGAACATAGCGTGACATCGGGGGTCGATCAAGAACGAGATGCGAACAATTCCATTGAGCCTGATTGGCAGCGCCGTCCGGCGCGGGTGGCCGAGCGGGCCGGAGCATTCCCGCCAGGAATGGCTGCGCCGGGTGGCGTTCTGGGCCGGCGCGGTGCTGGTGGGCGTGGCCGCCCTGCTGTTCGCCCGCCTGGCCGATGGCGCCGGGCGGATGTTCACCGGCATGACGGCCGGGCGCGGCTGGCTGCCGTTCCTGCTGGCGCCGGCCGGGCTGGGGCTGAGCGTCCTGCTCACCCGCACGGTGTTCCCCGGCGCGCAGGGCAGCGGCATCCCGCAGGTGATCGCCTCCTTGCACATGAAAAGTGCGGACCGGGTGGACGCCACGCTCTCGCTGCGGGTGGCGGCGGGCAAGGTGCTGCTGACGCTGCTGAGCCTGGCGTCCGGCGCATCCATCGGGCGGGAAGGGCCCACGGTGCAGGTCAGCGCCAGCATCATGCACGCGGTGGGCCGGGCGCTGCGCCTGCCGCGCGAGGACGCCTACCGCGCCATGGTGCTCGGCGGCGGGGCGGCCGGGGTGGCGGCCGCGTTCAACACCCCGCTCGCCGGGGTGGTGTTCGCCATCGAGGAGCTGAGCCACTCCTTCGAGACGCGCACCTCCGGCACGGTGCTGACGGCCGTCATCATCGCCGGCGTCACCACGGCGGCCAGCATCGGCAGCTACAGCTACTTCGGCGCCACCTCCGCCGAGCTTCCCTGGGGGGTCGGCTGGCTCGCCGTCGTCGCCTGCGGCGTGTGCGGCGGCCTGGCGGGCGGCCTGTTCAGCCGCGCCCTGCTGCTGTTCGCCCACGGCCTGCCGGGTGCGGCAGGGCGCTGGATCGCGCGCCACCCCGTCGGCTTCGCGGCGCTGTGCGGCCTCGGCGTGGCGACGATCGGCTGGGCCAGCCAAGGCGCCACCTACGGCACCGGCTACGCCCAGGCGCGCGCCCTGGTGAGCGGCGGCGACGCGGCCAGCAGCTTCTTCCTGCTCAAGCTGGCCGCGACAATCGTGTCCTACGTCAGCGGCGTGCCGGGCGGCATCTTCGCGCCGTCGCTCGCGGTCGGCTCCGGCTTAGGACATGCCATCGCAGGCCTGCTGCCATCGGCGCCCGCTGGAGCCGTGGTGCTGCTGGGCATGGTGGCGTATTTCAGCGGCGTGGTGCAGGCGCCGATCACCGCCACCGTCATCGTCATGGAGATGACCGACGACGGCCGGGTGACGGTGCCGCTGATGGCGGCGGCGCTGCTGGCGTTCGGCGTGTCCCGGCTGGTGTGCCCGCAGCCGCTGTATGCCGCGCTGGCCGAGCGCTACCTCAGCACGCAGAAATCGTAGCTGTTGCAGCGTGCATTCATTCGCCGTTCGGAATTCGGGCCTAGAATTCCATGACACCGTTTTCCCACAACGTGCCCCAGAGCCGCATCGAGGAAACCTGCCAGATGCTGAAGCCCGCCTTGCCTGTCGCCGGACTGGCTTTGTTGCTCGCCGCCTGTTCGACAGAGGGCAAGGTCACGCCGCTCCTGAGCGGCGCCCCCGCGCCGCTACCCACCGCGAGCACCTGGACGGTGTCGGTCGAGGGCTGTCCGGAACCGAGCCAATGCGAGGAGCTCCGCACGGCGCTGGCCGGTCATCTGGTGGGCGCAGGACTGGCCTCAAGCATCGTGCCGCCCGGCCAGCCCGGGGTCCTCTCGCTTGATGTGCGCGTCACGAGGATGCGGACTGTCTCCACGACCGAGCGCGTGCTGTTCGGCACGTTGGCCGGGCGCAACACCGTTGTCGGCACGAACACGCTGCATGACAGCAGCGGCGCGGTGCTGCGCTCCTTCGAGGTCGATGCCGAGTCAGCCGCGCACCCGCTCAGCGGGGAAACCACGTTGCTCGACGCCTACCGGCAATTCGCAACCGAGACAGTCTCGTCGCTGCGTTGAGTCCACGGCATCCAGGATTAGGCTCGTCCTCATCGGTGGGCCGTTTTACAGCTGCGAGAAGGCGCCCAACCTTCAGGTCGCCAGATGCTCTCGCAGCCGCGGCATCAGCTCCACCAGGTTGCAGGGGCGGTGGCGGCTGTCCAGCTGGGATAGCAGGATGCCGTCCCAGCCATCCTTGACCGCGCCCGTGCTGCCCGGCAGCGCGAACAGGTAGGTGCCGCCTGCCACGCCGCCGATCGCGCGCGATTGCATGGTGGAGGTGCCGATCTTGGCGAAGCTGAGCATGCGGAACAGCTCGCCGAAGCCTTCGATGCGTTTCTCCATCACCCGCTCGAACGCCTCGGGCGTCACGTCGCGGCCGGTGATGCCGGTGCCGCCGGTGGTGACGACGGCGTCCACTCCAGGGTCGGCGATCCAGCCGCGCAGCCGGCGCTCGATCGCGTCCGCGTCGTCCCGCTCGATGGCGCGCTCCGCCAGCACGTGGCCCGCCGCCAGCACGCGGGCGGCCAGCGTGTCGCCGGAGGTGTCGTCATCCGCCGTGCGGGTGTCCGATACGGTCAGCACGGCGATGCGGACGGGGAGGAAGCGGCGGGTCTCGTCGATGCCCAAGGGGGAACTCCTTCAGTGCAGGCGGGCGACCTGCTCGCGCTTCACCGCCTTGGGCTCGAAGGCGGGCCAGGCGCCGGCGGCCAGCGTGTCCAGGCTCGGCGCGGGCAGGCGGAGGCGGGCGGCGTAGATCCAGCTGTAGGTCAGCGCACGGGGCACGAAAGCGCGCGTCTCGTCATTGGGGATGCTCTCGATGAACAGCAACGGGTCGTCCGAGAACGGGATGCCGTCGGCCATGCGGCCGAAGCTGGTCGGCCCGGCGTTGTAGCTGCCGAGCAGGCGGATCAGGTCGTTGCCGACGCCATCCATGGCAGCGAGGTACATCACGTAGCTCTGCCCGATGGACAGGTTGGTCGCCGGGTCGTGCAGCCGCCGCGCGTATCGCCCGGATGCCGTGCCGCCATCGCCGCTCACGTAGCTGGCGGTAACCGGCATGACCTGCATCAGCCCACGCGCGCCAACGCTCGAGACGGCGTCCGGGTCGAAGTTGGATTCCAGCCGGGTCAGCGCATACACCAGCGCCGGGTCGATGCGGAAGCCGCCGGCGGGGCGCAGGGCGGGGATCGGGAAGCGGGCGTCGTCGTGCGGCCGGCCTTCCGCGGTCTCGATCAGGCCGGCGAGCTGGGCCGCGAGGTCCATCATCCCGGCGGCCTCGGCGACACGCAGCACGGCCTCGCTCAGCGCCGGGTCAGCGGAGACCTGCGGCCACAGGCAGCGCAGCTCCGCCTCGGCGCGGCGGCCCTGGCCGATTTGCAGCAGGGCGAAGGCGCGGCGTCCGCTCGGGATGGCGATCAGCGCGTCGGTATCGGCGCTGCCGAGGATTTCGCGGCTGTCCGGCTGGCTCGCGCCGAGCCCCAGCGTGCGGCGGGCGAGCAGGCCGTAGAACGTGTGCTGCGAGCGGGCGGCGAGGGCCATCCAGGGGCTGTATCCCGCCGGGTCACGGTTGCGCAGGTGGGAGCGGGCAGCCCAGAACGCCGCCCCGGCGCGCAGGCTGGCCGATGCGAGGTCCGCGCGGTAGGCGGCCTCGAACAGGCCTTGCGCCTCGCCATGCCGCTGGAGCCGCCAGGCGGCGAGGCCGGCCACGTAGCCGCCCAGGCCCACGCGCCCGTTCGACTGGCGCAGCGCCCCGGCGGCGAGCCGCAGGGCCAGCTCGTCGCGGCCCTGGGTGAACAGCGCCTGCGCGATCTCCGCGCGCAGCTGGTTGCCGTAGAGCGCGTCCAGGCCGCGGGTGCGGCGCAGCAGGTCGAGCGCGCTGTCGGCGTTCCCGGCCCGGGCGCGCTCGTGCACCGTGCGGTCGAGCAGGGGGTTGCGCGCCAGGTGGGCGCGGGCCGGCTCGTCCTCCTCCGGCGGCGCCGCGGCCGGCGAGGCCGGTTCCAGCATGGCCGAGTCAGGGGCATCCGGCCGCTGGCGCCCAGGTGCGATCCGGGTGAGCAACAGGGCGTGCACGGCGCCAGCGTCGGGATGGTCAGGGTATTGCCTGAGCCAGGTCGCCAGCTCGGAAGCGGGGGCGAGGGTGAAACGGCCGAGGTAGCGCTGCGCCAGCACATGGCCGTTCAGCAACGGGTCCGGCGTCGCCGCAAGCTCGGCATCGGCGGCGGCCAGGTTACCGGCCGCTTGCATGGCGAACACGCGGCGCAGGCGGGCAGCGTCGCTGGGGGCGAGCGGCTCCGGCAATCCGGCGCCCGCGACTCCGCTGCCGACCCGCGGGTTGGCGAAGGCGGTATCCTCGCTGGGCGTGGCGCGCACGTCTCCCGGCGGCAAGGACCCGGCAATGATCGCGGCGCCGGCTATCAAGAACCGGGCGGCGGGAAGACGGGAGAGCTTTTGGCTGACTCCTCGCATGGCGGGGGGGCGCTACACGCTGGACCCCGGCGGCACAAGCGGCCCGGACGCTTTTGAGCGGCCAGCATCTCGCAAGTGCCTGGCGTTCCGATGAATACTTCGACCGTAAACAAAGCGTGAATTGGTTATTCAGGGCCGATGGCGCGCCGCAACCGCAGCAAGTCCGCCCAGGCGTCGCGCTTGGCGGCCGGCGTGGCCTGGATGTGGGCGGGGGACGGCAAGGCCAGCGCCGGGACCGGGCTCGGCAGGCCGGGGACGGCCAGGTCGTGCCATACGCCGCGCGGCCGCCGCCCGGTGGCCGGCAGCAGGGTCCGGGTCGCCAGCCCGCCCAGGATGACCACCCGGCGCGGCCGCAGCAGCTCCAGGTGGCGCAGCAGGAAGGGCAGGCAGAGCTGCACTTCCGACTCCGCCGGCTTGCGGTCGCCGGGGGGGCGCCAGGGCAGCAGGCTGGTGGCCAGGCAGGCAGCGCGGTCCAGCCCGGCGGAGGCGAACATGCGGTCCAGGAACAGGGCGGCCGGGCCGGCGAACGGCAGCCCGGCGCGGTCCTCCGCAGCGCCGGGCACGTCTGCCACCAGCACGACGCCGGACGCCGGGTCGCCGTCGCTGAACACCAGGCTGGTGGCGGTGGCGCGCAGGGCGCAGCCGTCGAACGCCGCCAGGGCGGCCCGCAGCTCGGCCGGCGTGCTGGCCGCGGCGGCGAGCGCCTGCGCCTGCGCCTGGAGCTGCGGCTGGGCCACCGCGGCCGGGACGGCGGGGCGCGCCAGCGGCACCAGCCGGGGCAGGGGCGTCGCAGGGCGGGCGACCGCCGTCCGGCGATCAATCGGCTGGTCGGCGAGCGCCTCGTCCGCCCCCCACTCCACTTGCAGCCTCAGGAGCGCCAAATCGTCCATGCGGGCGTTTTGTGCCGCATTCGCACCCGGCGCAACACTGCCGACGGTGGCAAAAGCGGGGTTTCTGCCTATCTCTTGCGGCAAGGGAGAGGCTGATGTCCGAGCGCGAGGCGATGGAGTTCGACGTGGTGGTGGTGGGCGCTGGCCCGGCCGGATTGGCAGCCGCCATCCGCCTGAAGCAGCTCGCGCCGGATGCGTCGGTCTGCGTGGTGGAGAAAGGCGGCGAGGTGGGCGCGCACATCCTGTCCGGCGCCGTCATCGAGCCGCGGGCGCTGGCCGAGCTGCTGCCGGACTGGCAGGAGCGCGGCGCCCCGCTCACGACTCCGGCCGGAGAGGATCGTTTCCTATACCTGACGGCCAAGCGCGCCTTCCGATTGCCGACGCCGCCGCAGATGCACAACGCGGGCAACTACATCGTCTCGCTGGGCAACGTGGTGCGCTGGCTCGGGCAGCAGGCGGAGGCCATGGGCGTCGAGGTCTATCCAGGCTTCGCCGCGTCGGAGCTGCTGGAAGAGGAAGGCCGCATCGTCGGCATCGCCACCGGGGACATGGGCGTGGAGAAAAGCGGCGAGCATGGCGGCAACTACCAGCCGGGCATGGAGCTGCGCGCGACCTACACCCTGTTCGCCGAAGGTTGCCGCGGGTCGCTGTCCAAGCAGGTGATGCAGCGGTTCGGGCTGCGTGACGGCAAGGACCCGCAGACCTATGCGCTCGGCGTCAAGGAGCTGTGGGAAATCCCGGCGGAGTCCCACAAGCCCGGCCTGATCGAGCACAGCATCGGCTGGCCGCTGGACAGCGCGACCTACGGCGGATCGTGGCTGTACCATTGGGGCGACCGCTTGGTGTCGTACGGCTTCGTCGTAGGCCTGGACTACGCCAACCCGTGGCTGTCGCCGTTCGACGAGATGCAGCGGTTCAAGACGCACCCGGCGATGCGCAAGCACTTCGAGGGGGGCCGCCGCATCAGCTACGGCGCGCGGGCGTTGAGCGAGGGCGGGCTGCAATCTATCCCGAAGCTGACCTTCCCGGGCGGCGCGCTGATCGGCGACGGCGCCGGGTTCCTGAACGTGCCGAAGATCAAGGGCACCCACACGGCCATGAAGTCCGGCATGGTGGCGGCGGAAGCCATCGCGGAGGCGTTGGCCGGCAACAAGCCCGCCGAGCCCGCCGGGTTCGCCGACAAGATGCAGGCGAGCTGGGCGTGGGACGAGCTGAAGTCCGCGCGCAACCTGCGGCCTGCGTTTGCGAAGTTCGGCCTGTACGGCGGCCTGGCCTATTCGGGCCTGGACACCTACGTGCTGCGCGGCAAGGCGCCGTGGACGTTTCACCATCCGCATGCCGACAACGAGACGCTGACGCCAGCGGCGAAGGCGCAGCCTATTGCGTATCCCAAGCCGGACGGCACGCTGACGTTCGACAAGCTCAGCTCCGTGTTCATCAGCAACACGAACCACGAGGAGAACCAGCCGGTGCACCTGCGGCTGCGCGACCCGGCGCGGTGGCAGGGCGTGAACTGGGACGAGTACCGCAGCCCCGAGTCGCGCTACTGCCCGGCCGGGGTGTACGAAGCGGTGGGGATCGAAACCGGCGAGCCGCGGCTGCAGATCAACGCGCAGAACTGCGTCCACTGCAAGACGTGCGACATCAAGGACCCGACGCAGAACATCGATTGGTACGTGCCGGAGGGCGGCGGCGGGCCGAACTACCCCGGCGGCATGTAACGGACGGGCGGCGCTGGCGTCGCCCGGGGCTGGACGATAGAACGCATGCCCATGGTTCACTTGCTCCAGCCCGCTCGCCGTCCCAGCCGCTCCGTCCTGCTTGCCTTGTGCCTGCTGTCCGCCTGCGCCGCGGCTGATCCGGACGACGCGGCGGGACTGGCGTTCCGCCCCGTCGTGGGAGCGTCCGGCGCCGTGCTGACGGGGCGCTTCGCGTTTGGTCACGCCGAAATGGACACGGCGGCCGACGACCTGCTGCGTGCCCTGCGATCCGACCCCGGCGATGCGGAGTTGCGCCAGGAGGCGTTCGCGGCGGCGGTGATGGCTGGGCGGCCGCAGGCGCTGGATCTGGCGCGTCAATCGCCCTCAAACCCCGTAGCCGCACTGCTGCTGGCAGATGCTGACGTGAAGGCCGGTGACTGGCATGCGGCGGAAGCCCGGTTCACCGGCTTGCCGGGGCAGGGCGCCATGGCGGTGCTGCGCCCCCTGCTGCAGGCCTGGGCGCAACAAGGGGCCGGCGCCACGGACAAAGCGCTGGCCACCTTGCGCCCGTTCGTCGAGGGCATCCGGTCCCACGGCGTGTTCGCGTTGCACGCGGCGCTGATCAACGACCAAGCCGACCGCAAGCCGGAGGCGGCCCGGCTGTATCGGCTCGCCATGGCGCAGGGCGGGCTCAGCTTGGAGTCCGGCACCATCGAGGCGAGCTGGCAGGCGCGCAACGGCCAGCCGGCGGATGCGCGCAGCACCCTGCGCGCCATGGTGGAGGCGAACCCCGACCTCTCGATCGCCGAGCCGGCGCTGCTGCAATCGGCAGCTAGTCCCAAGGTCGCCAACGCCGCGGACGGGGTGGCCGAGGTTTACCTGGCCCTGGCCGGCACCCTGCAGCAGCAGCAGGCGTCAGAGCTGTCCTTGCTGCTGTTGCGGCTGGCCTTGGCGCTGCGGCCGGACCTGACGGCCGCGCGCCTGATGTCAGCCGACCTGGAGGCCAACAACCGGCAATGGGATGCGGCAGCGGCCATTCTCGCGTCCGTCTCGCCGGCTGATCCGTTGGCCGCCCTGGTGCAGCTGCGCCAGGCCAGCTACGCCGAACGCGCCGGGCACCCGGCGGCGGCGAAGCGGCAGCTGGGCGAACTGGCCGACCGCTATCCGTCCCGTCCGGAGCCGCTGGCCGCGCTGGCCGCGATCCAAGGCGCGGAGGGGCAGTTCGACGATGCGGCGGCCACGTACGGGCGCGCCATCGCGCGGCTGCAACAGCCGGGGAAGCCGGATTGGCCGCTGTTCTACGAGCAAGGCATGGCCTACGACCGGGCGCATGACTGGCCGCGCGCCGAAGCGGATTTCCTGCGCGCGCTGGAGCTGTCGCCGGACCAGCCCTACGTGCTCAACTACCTGGGCTACGCCTGGACGGAGCAGGGGCGCAACCTGCCCCGGGCGCAGCAGATGCTGGAACGCGCGGTGGCGCAGCAGCCGAATGACGGCTCCATCGTGGACAGCCTGGGCTGGACGCTGCTGCGGCAGGGCAACTCCGCCGGCGCGGTGCACGTGCTCGAGCGCGCGGTCGAGCTGTCGCCGGAGGACTCCGCCATCAACGGCCATCTCGGCGACGCCTACCAGGCGGCGGGCCGGCGGCCGGAGGCGGAGACCCAGTGGCGTCGGGCGCTGATCCTGCACCCGGACCCGCAGGACGAGAAGGCGCTGCAAGCCAAGCTCGACAGCGCCGGGTCGTCCGCCACGGCGGCGCGCCGGGTCGAGTGAGCGTGCTGACGGAGGCGGCGCCGGCCAAGGTGAACCTGAGCCTGGCGGTGACGGGCAAGCGGCCGGACGGCTACCATCTGCTGGACAGCCTCGTGGTGTTCGGGCCGGCGGCCGACACGCTGCACGCGAGTTCCGCCGCCGACCTGTCGTTGACGGTCGAGGGTCCGTTCGCGGCCGGGCTGGCAGCCGAGCCGGACAACCTGGTGCTGCGCGCCGCCCGCGCCCTGGCCGACTGGGCCGGCTGCCCGGCCCGGGCCGCGCTGGTGCTGGAGAAGCACCTGCCGGTGGCGTCCGGCATCGGCGGCGGCTCGGCGGACGCGGCGGCGGCGCTGCGGGTGCTGTGCCGGCTGTGGCAGCTGCGGCCGGGCGCCGACGCCCTGGCCGCCCTGGCGTTGCGGCTGGGGGCCGACGTGCCGGTGTGCCTGGGCAGCCGGCCCTCGCACATGACGGGCGTGGGGGAGGGGGTGGCGCCGCTGCCGCCCTTGCCGCCGTGCGGGCTGCTGCTGGCGAACCCGGGCGTCGCAGTCTCGACGGCAGAGGTGTTCCGGGCGCGCGGCAGCGGCGCCTCGGCGGTGCCGCCGCTGCCGCCGTCCTGGCGTGACGCGGCGTCGCTGGCGGCCACGCTGGCGGGGCGGCCCAACGACTTGCAGGAGGCGGCATGCGGCGTGGCGCCCGGCATCCGCGCCGTGCTGGCGGCGTTGGCCGCGCTGCCGGGCTGCTTGCTGGCGCGGATGAGCGGGTCGGGCGCCACGTGCTTCGGCTTGTTCGCCGACCCGGCGCAGGCCGCGGCGGCGGCGCGAGGGCTGCCCGCGGCGTGGTGGCGCAGCGCAGGCCCCCTTTACGAACCGTCCACGACAGCCCTATTGACGGAGGCGGCCGGCTGGGGCGTCGCCAAGCGGTAAGGCAGCGGATTTTGATTCCGCCATTCGGAGGTTCGATCCCTCCCGCCCCAATGTCCGCCGCAGAAATCACGGGCTATATCTGGGCGCAGGCTAAAGACGCATAATGCATATTATGGAAACTCACGCGCCAGCCTCAGCCGTCGAACTCCATCACCAGCCCGTCGTAACCCGGCTCCACGCCAGCCGGCAGCTGTTGCCGCAGCCAGGCCCAGTCCATGTCCGGCCCCATGTGCGTCAGCACCGTCCGCCGCGCGCCGACACGCTGGGACCATTCCAGCACGCGCGCCAGGCTGGCATGGGTGCTGTGCGGCTGGCGCTGGAAGCAGCCGACCAGCCAGGTGTCCACGCCGCGCAGCACGTCGAACCCGGCGTCGTCCAGCGTCACCAGATCCGTCGAGTAGCCGAACGCGCCGATGCGGAAGCCGACCGTCTTCATCACGCGGTGGTCCTGCTCGAACACCTGCAAGGCCAGCCCGGCCGCATCCACCACGTCGCCGAACTGGAACGGGCGCGGCTCCATCACCGGGCGGTAGAAACCCGGCGGCTTCCACGGGCGGAACGCGTAGTCGAAGCGCCGCATCAGCTCGGCCAGGGTGAACGCCGTCGCGTGCGCCGGCAGCGGCTTGCCGGCGATGCGGTTCAGGATGCGGACCTCATCGATGCCCATGATGTGGTCGGCATGGGCGTGGGTGAACAGCACGGCGTCCACCTGCGGGATGGCGCAGGCCAGCATCTGGGTGCGCAAGTCCGGCCCGGTGTCCACCAGCAGCCGCTGGCCGGCGGCGCTTTCCACCACGATGCAGGACCGGGTGCGCTGGTTGCGCGGCTCCGCCGGGTCGCAGGCGCCCCAGTCGCCGCGGCCGTCCGCGCCGCCGACATGCGGCACGCCGGCCGAGCCGCCGCAGCCGAGGATGGTGACCCGCATCAGGCGGCGCGGGCGAACAGGCGGCGGAAGTTGGCGGTGGTCAGCGCCGCCAGCGCGTCCGGCGCCAGGCCGCGCACCTCCGCCAGCACCGCCGCCGTCTTGGCGACGTAGGACGGCTCGTTGCGCTTGCCGCGATGTGGCGCGGGGGCGAGGTACGGCGCATCGGTCTCGACCAGCACCCGGTCGGCCGGGGCGTCGCGGGCGATGTCGCGGTTCTCGGCGGATTTCGGGAAGGTCAGGATGCCGGAGAAGCTGAGGTAGCCGCCCATGGCCAGCGCCGCCTCCGCCAAGCCGCGGCCGGAGGAGAAGCAGTGCAGCAGGAAGTCGTATGGACCCCCCTCCTCCCGCTCCTGCCGCAGGATGGCGGCGATGTCGTCGTCCGCCGCGCGGGCGTGGATGCACAGCGGCACGCCGGCCAGCCGCGCGGCGCGGATATGGGCGCGGAACGAGGCCTGCTGCACGTCGCGCGGGGCGGTTTCGTAATGGTAGTCCAGCCCCGACTCGCCGATGCCGATCACCTTGGGATGCTCCGCCAGCGCGGCCACCGCCTCGGGCGTGGGCACCGGCGCCAGGGCGGCGTTCTGCGGGTGGACGCCGACGGTGCACCACACCGCCGGGTGCGCTTCGGCCAGGGTGCGGATGGCGAGCGACTGCTCCAGGGAGGTGCCGATGGTGACCAGCTCGCCCACCCCGGCCGCGGCGGCGCGGGACAGCACGCCGTCCAGCTCGTCGGGGAAGTAGTCCAGGTGGCAGTGCGAATCGATCAGCATGTCATGCCTCGCCGACGTGGCGCGGGAACACGCCCTGCGGCGGCGGCAGCGCCACGCCGCCGGGCAGCGGGGTCGCCAGGGCGGCGAAGCTGCGGGCGTCGGGCGGCACGCCCAATTGGTCCAGCATGGCGGCCATGCTGCCCGGCATCACCGGCTGCAGCACGGTGGCCACGGCGCGCACCACGTCCGCCAGCACCCGCAGCACGGCTGCCATGCGCACCGGGTCGGTCCGGCGCAGCGCCCAGGGCGCCTGGCGGTCGATGTAGCCGTTGGCGGCACGGATGACGCGCCAGGCCTCGTCCAGCGCCTCGCCGAAGGCCTGGCGCTCCAGCCGGGGGCGCATCGCCTGCGGCAGCGCGGCGGCCTGGGCCAGCAGCTCCGCGTCGTCCTCCGTGGCGGGGCCGCGCTCCGGCAGCCGGGCGTCGCAGTTCTTGGCGATCAGCGACAGCGAGCGCTGCGCCAGGTTGCCGAAATCGTTGGCCAGCTCGCTGTTCAGCCGGCCGATCAGGGCGCGGCGGTTGAAGTCGCCGTCGTTGCCGAACGGGATTTCCCGCAGCAGGAAGTAGCGCAGCACGTCCAGGCCGAACTCGTCCGCCAAGGCACGCGGGTCGATGACGTTGCCGAGCGACTTGCTCATCTTCTCGCCCTCCACCGTCCACCAGCCGTTGGCGAAGCAGCGCTTCGGCACCGGCAGCCCGGCGGCCATCAGGAAGGCCGGCCAATACACCGTGTGGAACCGGGCGATGTCCTTGCCCACCAGGTGCAGATCCGCCGGCCAGAACGCCCAGCGCGGGCCTGCGGTGTCCGGATAGCCGAGGGCGGTGATGTAGTTGGCCAAGGCGTCAAGCCAGACGTACATCGCCTGCTCCGGGTCACCCGGCACGGGAATGCCCCAGCGCAGGCCGGCGCGGCTGACCGACAAGTCGGACAGGCCGCCGCGCACGAAGCTGATGATCTCGTTGCGGGTCGAAAGCGGCGCCAGGTAGTCCGGGTTCGCGTCGTAGAACGCCAGCAGCCGGTCGCCCCAGGCGGACAGGCGGAACAGGTAGTTGGGCTCCCTCACCCACTCCACCGGCGCGCCGGTTGGAGCCACCTTGACGCCGTCGGCCCGAGTGATGATCTCGTCCGCCCCGTAGAACGCCTCGTCGCGCAGAGCGTACCAACCCTCGTACTCGCCGAGGTAAATCTCGCCCTTGTCCGCCAGCGCCTGCCACAGCGCCGCCGCGCCCCGCTTGTGCCGCTCCTCGGTCGTGTGGATGAAGTCATCGTTGGAGCAGCCCATCCGCGCCGTCATGTCCCGCCAATCGGCGGTGATGCCGTCCACGTAGGCCTGGGGGTCCTGCCCGGCATCGGCGGCGGCTTTGGCGACCTTCTGGCCGTGCTCGTCGGTGCCGGTCAGGAACATCACCTCCCTGCCCTCCAGCCGCATCCAGCGCGCCAGCACGTCGGCTGCGATCGAGGTGTAGGCATGGCCGATGTGCGGCGTGCCGTTCACGTAATAGATCGGCGTGGTGATGTAGTACTTGTCGGTCATGGCCCGTTCAGCAGCGCGATGGACGAGAGCAGCGCCTGGCGGCGGTCCAGGTTCAGCCGCTCCGTCTCATCCTGGATATGGGTGAGCGACTGCCATAGTTCAGCCCACTCGGCCAGGGGCCGCAGGCTGGCCAGGCGTTCGGGCGTGCCCCCGGGCGCACCGCGAGCGGCGCGGCGCACCGTGGCGGACAGCCCGTCCCGCAGCAGCGTCATGAACGGGGTGAAGCGGTCCTCCGCCCGGCCGCCCAGCTGCTCCGCGATGGCAAAGGCGCGCAGCTTGGGCAAGTGGGGCACGCCGTCCAGCACCTCGGCGGCGAGGGCGGCCAGCTGCACCCCCTTCTCCTCCGCCAGCAACAGGGCGCGGCCCGGCGCGCCGGCGGCCAGCTCGGCCAATTGGGCGCGCTCGGGCTGCGGCAGCTCGGGCAGGTAGTGCGCCAGCGCCGCCTCCATGGCGGGGGGCGGCAGCGGCAGCAGGGCCAGGCGGCGGCAGCGGCTGCGGATGGTGGGCAGCAGACGGCCGGGGGCGGCGCAGGCGAGCAGCAGCAGGGCGCGCGGCGGCGGCTCCTCCAGCATCTTCAGCAGGGCGTTGGCGGCGTTGCGGTTCATGTGCTCCGCGCCGTCGATCACCACCACGCGCCAGCCGCCCTCCGCCGGGGTGAGCCGCAGGAAGGCGGACACGCCGCGCACGTCGTCCACCACGATCTCGCCGCGCAGCCGCGCCTTCTTGTCGTCCCACTCGCGCTCCACGCTCAGCAGGTCCGCGTGGCTGCCGGTGGCGACCCGGCGGAACACCGGACTCGCCGGGTCGAGCGCCAGGCTGTCGCCGGCCGGCGGGCCTGCCAGCAGCCGGCGGGCGAAGCGGTAGGCCAGCGTGGCCTTGCCGAGGCCGGGCGGCCCGGTGACCAGCCAGGCATGGTGCATCCGGCCGCTGCGCATGGCGTCGGCGATCTGCGCCTCGGCGGCGGCGTGGCCGAACAGCAGCGGGTTCTCGCGGGGTTCCGGCGCGGTCACGGCAGCGCGGCCATGACGGCGGCGAACACCGAGTCCGCGTCTGCGTTGGCGTCCACCACCGCGCAGCGCCGCGGCTCCGCGGCGGCGATGGCGCGGAAGCCGGCGGCGACGCGGGCGTGGAAGCCGGGGCCGAGGCGGTCGTAGCGGTCCGGCGCGGCCCCGCGGCCGGCCAGGCGGGCGGCTGCGACCGGCTCCGCCACGTCCAGCACCAGCGTGCGGTCCGGCGCCAGGCCTAGCAGGGCGATCAACGCCGCGATCCGGCCGCGGTCGGCACCCTGGCCGTAGCCCTGGTAGGCCATGGTGGAGTCGTAGAACCGGTCGCACACCACGACCTGGCCCGCGGCCAGCGCGGGGCGGATGGTGCGGGCGACGTGCTCGGCGCGGGCGGCGAAGTGCAGCAGGGTCTCGGCCTCCGGCGACCAGTCATGCCGGCCGGACAGCAGCAGCTCGCGCAGCGTCTCGGCGCCGGGCGCGCCGCCGGGTTCGCGGGTCAGCAGCACCGGCCGGCCGGCGGCCGCCAGGGCCGCGGCCAGGCGGCGCGCCTGGGTGGATTTGCCGGCCCCTTCCCCGCCTTCCAGCGTGATGAACAGCGCGTCAGCTGCCGAGCACGTAGTGGCTGAACACGGCGGCGGCGCGGCCCGGCAGGCTGGCACGCGGCACGTCGGCGCCCGCCAGCAGCGGCACCGCCATGTCCGGCACGCCCTTGCCGCTCACCACCAGCTTGCCAATCGGTGCGCCGCGGGCGATCGGGGCGGTGATCGGCGCGCTGTACTGCACCTCGATCTTGGCGGTCTGCTGCCACTGGTGCGGCAGGGTCAGCACCAGGTTGCTGCCGCCCACCAGCGCCACCGTCCGCTCCGTGCCGAGCCAGACCTTCACCGTCTCCACCGTGTCCCCGGCGCTGAACAACGTCACGTTCTCGAACTCGCGGAAGCTCCATTCCAGCAGCCGCTCGCTCTCCTCGGCGCGGGCGTGCATGCTGGGCAGGCCGTTGATCACCACGATGACCCGGCGGCCGCCGCGGTCGGCGCTGCCCACCAGGCCGTAGCCGCCGGCCTCCGTGTGGCCGGTCTTCAGCCCGTCCGCCAGGCCCTTTTGCACCAGCGGGTTGCGGTTCTGCTGGTCGATGCCGTTGTAGCGGAACGAGGTTTCCTTGTCGTAGTGGTAGTATTCCGGGAAGTCCCGGATGAGGTGGGCTGCCAGCGTCGCGATGTCCCGGCAGCTCATGTGCTGGGTCGCGTCCGGCCAGCCGGTGCAGTTGGCGTAGTGGGTGTTGGTCAGCCCCAGCTCGGCGGCCTTGGCGTTCATCTGCTCGACGAACTGGTCCTCCGACCCGGCGATCGCCTCGGCCAGCACGATGCAGGCGTCGTTGCCGGACTGGATGATCATGCCGCGGATCAGGTCCTCGACCTTCACGCTGCCGCCCTGCGGGACGAACATCTTGGAGCCCTGCGTCCGCCACGCCTTGTCGCTGACCGGCAGCTCCTGGTCGAGCTTGAGCTGGCCGAGCTTGAGGTTCCCGTACACGATGTAGGCGGTCATCAGCTTGGTCATGGAGGAGGGCGGCTGCTGCACGTCGCCGTCCTTGTCGAGCAGGGTGGCGCCGGTGGTGTAGTCCACCACGATGGCGTAGCGCGCGCCGCTGTCGATCGGGCCGAGCGGGGTGGTGGCCGGGCTGCCGGTGGGAGCCGCCTCCACGGGCGGCTTGCCGTGGCCGCGGGCGGGCGCGCGGGCCAGGGCCGGGCTGGCGGCCAGGGCGGAGGCCGTGGCCAGGAGGATGCGCCGGGTCAAGTCGGGGGTCATGCGGCCGGTCCTATTCCACCACCAGGTGGGAGTCGATTACCCCCGCGCGCCGGGCCTGGTCCAGTGCCGAGTCGGCCTCGGCCACGCTGGCGAACGGGCCGGCACGGACCCGGTAGCGGGTGCTGCGGCCGTCCTGCAACCGCTCGACCGAGGGGTTGAGGCCGGCCAGCTGCGCCGCCACGCGGTTGGCGTAGTCGATGCGGCCGAACTCGCTGGCGCGCAGCACGATCAGGCCCGGCATGGGCGCGCCTTGCGCCACCTGGTCCGGCAGGCGGTCCGGGATCGCCGGGCCGGCCGCAGCGGCGGGTGCCGTCGCCAAGGCCGCCGCATCGCTGCCCTGGCCGCGCCGGGACTGGCCGATGCCGGGGGGCGGCGGCAGGGACTCCGCCTGCACCGCGCCGCGTGGGGCGGTGGCCACGGCCAGCTTCGGGCCGTCGCCCACCTGGTCCGTCAAGGCCGCGGTCATCGCGCCCTCGAGCCGCACGCGGAGCTGGGTGCCGTCCGTGGCGCCTAGCAGGGCGGCGGCGTGCCGGGTCAGCCCGATCAGCCGGCCGGGGCTGACGGGGCCGCGGTCGTTCAGCCGCAGCAGCACCTCGCGGCCGTTCTCCAGGTTGGTGACCCGGGCGATGGCGGGCAGCTGCAGCGTGGGATGCGAGGCGGCCAGCGCCGCCGAGTCGAACCGCTCGCCATCCGCGGTCAGCCCGGCATGGTCGGGCGTCACCGCGGCCAGGCCGGTGGCCTCGTACTCGGCTTGGTCCTTGGGATAACGCCATGCGCCGCCGAGCTGGTAGGGGCCGCCCAGGGTGTAGTGCGCCGGGGCTGGCGGCAGCGGCGGCTTGCGGGCGCGTCCGCACCCGGCCACGCCCAGCGCCAGCGCCAGCGCGACCGCTGCGCCGCGATTCACGCCACGGTGGCGCCCAGCAGGCCCACGGCGAGGGCGTAGTAGTCGGACGGGTTGTACTTCCGGATGGCGGCGAAGTTGGCGTAGACCATGAACGCGGCGCCGCCCGCGCCATCTGGCGTCACCACGGCGCCCAGCGGGTCGGTGCGGTCGAAGGCGCTGCCGTCCTCGCGGCGGACGCCCAGGCGACGCCATTCGCCCAGCGGCTTCCTCACGTCGCGGCCCGCGGCGTCGAACCCCGGCGGCACCTGCACCGGCTGGCAGGCCGGCTCGCCCGCGCGCCAGCCGGAGCTGGCCAGGTAGTTGGCGATGGAGCCGAGCACGTCGCCGCGGCTGTCCCAGATGTCCCGCCGGCCGTCGCCGTCGAAATCGACCGCGTAGCGCAGGTAGGAGTCGGGCTCGAACTGCGGCTGGCCCATGGCGCCGGCGTAGGAGCCGAGCATGCGGCCGGGCGCCACGTCGCCGTGGTCGAGGATGCGCAGCGCGGCCAGCAGCTGGCTGCGGAAGAAGCTGGCCCGCCTGCCCTCCCACGCCAGCGTCGCCAGCGCCTCCACCACGTTGTAGCTGCCGGTGTCGGTGCCGAAGTTGCTCTCCAGCCCCCAGATGCCGGCGATCGGCGCCGGGTCCACCCGGTAGCGGTCCGACACGCGGGCGAACAGGTCCCGGTTGGCGGCGTAGGCCTCGCGGCCGCGGGCGATGCGCTTGTCGGACATGGTGAACGAGCGGTAGCGCGCCCAGGTCATGGTGAACTCGGGCTGCTTGCGGTCGGCGTCGATCACCTTCTGGTTCGGCGCGATCCCGGCGAAGGCGGCCTCCAGCGTCGCGTCCCGCACCCCGGCGCGGCGGGCCTCCGCCCGCACCCCGGACAGGAAGCCGCCGAAGCTGTCCTGCGCGCGCGCGACCAGGGGGCCTGCCACGAGCCCCGCCAGCAAGGCCCGGCGGCGCATCAGAACCGCACGGAGGCGGCCAGGGAGCCGAAGTTGAACAGCCCGCTCTTTTGCCCGTGGAACTCCTGGGTCTGCCAGGTCTGCGCGTAGGTGACGCGGACGCCGTGGTAGATGAGGGCGGCGCCCGCCTCCAGCTCGCCCACGTCCCAGCGCGGCGGGTTGCTGCGGCTGGTGGCGAAGTTGTTGCCGTTCAGCGTCACGTCGGTGCCGACCGCCTGGCCGTCCGCGCCGGCGAAGAAGTACCACACGAACGGCCGGGTGGGGGTGTAGGCGTCCGTGCCGGTGAGGCCGGGGCGGATGCGGGCCACGCCGTAGTCGCTGTCCAGCCCCTGCCCGGCCCGGACGATCACGCCGGCTTGGGCGTAGTTGCGCAGAAGCCCGATGCCGATGCCGGCGGACGGCAGCACGTCGAACGCGATAGCCTGGTTGAACGCAATGGCCGGGGTGACTCCCAGCGGCACCCGCCAGGTGCGCTCGAAGAACACGTCGAACACCGCCTCGTTCTTGATCTGGGTGTCCCAGCCCTGGTTCGGCGTGTCGCCGATGATGTTGTGGAAGCCGTTCTGGATGGTCTTGCCGCCCGCGTCCGGCCCGACGGTGCCACCGAAGATGGCCAGCACGGTCTGCGCGTTGCCGGTGTTGTGGATCAGCGAGGCCGTCAGCCCGAGCACGCCGGCATAGGGGCGGTCGCTCAGCGACGGGTCGGGCGCCTGGGTGTCGCGCGGGGTGAACAGCGACTGGCTGAGGTCCAGGCTCAGGCGCTGCACGCCGTCCCCCCACACCGCGTTGGCCACCCTTTGCAGGAAGGCGGGCACCTCGTTGGTGCCGCCGGTCCAGCCCAGGCGCAGGCCGCTGGTGTAGTACTGGTCGGACGTGCCGCGCAGGGTCGAGACGGCGTCGTTCTCGACCTGGGCGGTGATGATGTTGCCCGTGTCCTGCAACGGCACGGCTGCCAGGGCCGGCAGGCTGAACAGGCTGGCGGCGGTGAAGGCGATGATCCTGCGCGGCATTGGGACCCGTTTCGTCATGGCGTGTTCCCTACGTAGAGGGTTGCGCCCCGCTGCGAAACCCTCCCGGCGCGGGGCCGCCGAACCATGCTGTCACGCTCCTGGCATGATGGTTGCAGGCACAAAGCCAGCTTCGTTGGGAGAACGACGTGTCCTGTTCCGCCGGGTTCCGAATCAAGCAGGGGGCAGCGCTGCTGTGCCTCGCAGGCGGCATGAGCGTCGCAGCCCTGGAGGCGCAGGCCCAGACCGCGCCCACCGGAGCCATCTTCGACCTCGCGGTGACGCATCCCGGCCTGCTGACGAGCTACCGCAGCTTCTCCGTCTCGTTCACCGCCGCCCAGGCGGACACCACCGTGTCGTTCGCCTTCCGGGAGGTTCCGGCCTTCTTCGCGTTTGACAACGCTTCCGTCACCGCCACCGGCGGCACGGCCAACCTGTTGCAGGACGCAGGGTTCGAGACGGCGTCCGTCGGGTCGGACGCCCCCGCCGGATGGCAGCGCTTCGTGCAGCCGGCCGACGTGAGCTTCACCGGCGAGGTCGCGTCCAACGCCGCCCGCTATGGCTGCGCCGTGCCGGCGAGCCAGGGCACGCGGTTCTGGTGCGACGGATCGGTCGAGGGCTATGACGGCCTGGCGCAAACGGTCGCCACCACGGTCGGGCAATCCTACACCGTCCGCTTCGACCTGCAGAACGACTCCGCGACCGCCATCACGCCGCCTGGCATCGACATGCTGGTTTACGCCGGCAGCGGGCTGCCCGCCGGCACCGTCCCCGTTCCGGAGCCGGCCTCGCTCGCGCTGCTGGCCGTGGGGCTGCTCGGCACGGCGCGCCTCGCCCGCCGCGCCGGCTGACCCGGCGCTGCGGCTGCTTGTCCTGCGCAGGCCTGGAAGGTTACACCGGGGCGGCGCAGGACAGGTGGCCGAGCGGTTTAAGGCAGCGGTCTTGAAAACCGCCGAGGTGCAAGCCTCCGTGGGTTCGAATCCCACCCTGTCCGCCAATCCCCGCGCTACCTGTCCACCGCCTGCATCCCGGCATCCGTGTAGCGTTCGCCGGTGGCGGACCCGGCCGGCAGCGCCTGCTCGATCGCCGCCACGTCCGCCGCGCTGAGGTCGATGCCGGCCGCACCGACGTTCTCCTCCAGGTAGCGCACCTGCTTGGTGCCCGGGATCGGGATGATGTCATCGCCCTGCGCCAGCACCCAGGCAAGCGCCAGCTGGCCCGGCGTGCAGCCCTTCGCCGCGGCGATGTCGCCGACCTTGCGGACCAGGCGGAGGTTCTGCTCCAGCGCCGCCGCCTGGAACCGCGGCGAGGTGCGGCGCCAATCATCCTGCGCCAAGGCCTCGGCCGAGGTGATCCGCCCGGTCAGGAAACCGCGGCCGAGCGGGCTGTACGGCACGAGGCCGATGCCCAGCTCGCGCAGCACGGGGATGATCCCGGCCTCCGGGTCCCGCGACCAGAGCGAGTACTCGGTTTGCAGCGCCGTGATCGGGTGCGTCGCGTGGGCGCGGCGGATGGTCGCCGGGGACGCCTCCGACAGGCCGAGCCAGCGCACCTTGCCCGCCCGCACCAGCTCGCCCATCGCGCCGACCGTGTCCTCGATCGGCGTCTGCGGGTCCACCCGGTGCTGGTAGTAGAGGTCGATCACGTCCAGCCCGAGCCGCCGCAGGCTCGCCTCGCAGGCGGAGCGCACGTAGTCCGGCTTGCCGCTGATGCCGGTCCGCTCGCCGCCGGGTCCCCAGGTGTTGCCGAACTTGGTGGCGATCACCACCCGGTCCCGCACGGGGCGCAGCTCGCGGCCGACCAGCGCCTCGTTGGCGCCTTGGGCATACATGTCCGCGGTGTCGAAGAAGCTGACGCCCAGCTCCACCGCCCGGTGCAGCGTGCGGGCGCTCTCGGCGGCGTCCCCGGCGCCGTAATAGGCGGACATGCCCATGCAGCCCAGCCCCAACGCCGAGAGGTGCGGCCCGTGGCGGCCCAGCCGGCGCTGCCTCATCGCCGCCCGTGCCTCACGCCACGCCGCCGAGGGCGGGCGCTGCGTCCTGCAAGCCGTAGCTGGCGAAGCCGCGGACCGCCTCGGCGATCTCCGCATCCGTCAGCACGACCGGGCCGCCGATGGACAGGCTCAGGCAGTACTGCTTGGCCAGCGTCTCCAGCTCCACCGCCAGCCACATCGCCTTGGCCAGGGTCGGCCCCGCCACGATCATGCCGTGGTTGGCGAGCAGGCAGGCGTTGCGCCCCTCCATCGCCTTGAGCGCCAGCCCGGCCAGCTCCGCCGTGCCGAACATGGCGAACGGGGCGCAGCGCACCGTGCTGCCGCCGAACGCCGCGATCATGTAGTGCACCGCCGGGATGTCCCGCCGCAGGATCGACAGCGTCGTGCAGTACGGCGCGTGGGTGTGCACCACGGCCCCCGCCTCCGGGCGGCCGTTCAGGATGGCCAGGTGGAACGGCCACTCGGTGGAGGGCTTGAGCGGCCCGGTCCACGCCCCCTGCCCGTCCAGCGGCATGACGGCCAGGTCCCACGGCTGCATGGCGTCGTAGGGCGTGGCCGAGGGGGTGATCAGCATGGCGTCGCCCTGGCGGACGGAGATGTTGCCCGAGGTGCCCTGGTTGATGCCGAGCGCGTTCATCTGCCGCGCCGACTCGACGATGGCCCGGCGAAGGTCATGTTCGTTCATGGCGGCGATCCTAGCATAAAGTGCTGCACTGCGGTACAGCCCGCGCCATGCTGCAAATCGAAAACCTGGTGTTCAACGCCTGGGGCCGGCGCTTCTTCGACCGCGCCAGCGTCACCCTGCCGATCGGCGCCAAGGTGGGCCTGGTCGGGCGCAACGGCGCGGGCAAGACGACGCTGTTCAAGCTCATCACCGGGCACCTGCAAGCCGATGGCGGCGACATCGCCCTGCCCAAGGCCGCCCGCCTCGGCGTGGTGGACCAGGAGCACCCGGCGACGCCGGACACCCTGCTCGACACCATCCTCGCCGCCGACGCCGAGCGCGCCGCCCTGCTGCTGGCCGCCGACACCGCCGAGCCGGAGGACATCGCGGGCATCTACGAGCGGCTGGGCGAGATCGACGCCGACCGCGCGCCCGCCCGCGCCGGGGAGATCCTGGCCGGGCTCGGCTTTTCCACCGCCGACCTGCACCGCCCGATGGCCGAGTTCTCCGGCGGCTGGCGCATGCGGGTGGCGCTCGCCGCCGCCCTGTTCGCCGCGCCTGAGCTGCTGTTGCTGGACGAGCCGACCAACTACCTCGACCTGGAAGGCGCCATGTGGCTGGAGGCCCGACTGCGGCGCTACCCGCACGGCGCGCTGGTCATCAGCCACGACCGGGAGCTGCTGAACAACTCGGTCGATCACATCTTGCACCTGGCGGAGGGCCAGCTCACGCTCTACCCCGGCGGCTACGACGCGTTCGAGGAGCGCCGGGCCGAGAACGCCCGGCTGCAAGCCTCCGCCCGGGTCAAGCAGGAGGCGGAGCGGGCGCACCTGCAAGCCTTCGTGGACCGGTTCGGCGCGTCGGCCAGCAAGGCGGCGCAGGCGCAGTCCCGCGTCAAGCGGCTGGCCAAGCTGCCGCCCGTCTCGGTCACGGTGGAGGCGCGGGTGGCGCCGTTCGCCCTGCCCTCGCCGCCCCGCCCGCTGGCGCCGCCGCTGCTGCGGTGGGAGGGGGTGGACGCCGGGTATGGCGACACGCGGGTGCTGCGGGCGCTGAACCTGCGGCTCGACGTGGACGACCGGATCGGCCTGCTCGGCGTCAACGGCGCCGGCAAGTCCACCTTCGCCAAGCTGGCCGCCGGCGCGATCGACCCGCTGTGCGGCTCGGTGCAGCGGGAGCGGCGGCTGGGCGTTGGCTGGTTCCACCAGCACCAGATCGAGGCGCTCGACCCGGCGGACACGCCGCTCGGCATCCTGCGGCGCACCCGCCCGGACGACAGCGAGACCAGCGTCCGCTCCCGGCTGGCCGGGTTCGGCATCAGCTTCGAGAAGCAGGCCACCACGGTCGAGAACCTGTCCGGCGGCGAGCGGGCGCGGCTGCTGCTCAACCTGGTGGCCATGGCCGCCCCCCACCTGCTGATCCTGGACGAGCCGACCAACCACCTGGACATCGACAGCCGCCGCGCGTTGCTGGACGCGCTGAACGACTACCGGGGCGCGGTGATCCTGATCACCCATGACCGCTCGCTGATGGAGATGGTGGCGGACCGGCTTTGGCTGGCGGCGGACGGCACGGTGGCGCCATTCGACGGCGACATGGACGATTACGCCCGCTTCGTGCTGGACCGCACCAAGGGCGGCGCAGCACCCAGCCAGGTGGGGCGGGAGAAGGGCGGCAAGAAAGGCAAGAAGCAGGCCCGCGCGGCCTGACCTAGCCCATCGCCCCGGAAACGCCCGCGTACAGCGCGCGGTAGCGGGGCAGCCGGCTGGCGTAGGCGTCGGCCAGCGCCGGGTCGGGCAGGATGGTCTCGGCGCGCTGCGGCGGCCGGCACACGGCGGCGGGCGCTTCCCCGGTGACCGCCATGCGGGCCAGCCGCGCCGCGCCGAACGCGCCACCGTGCTCGCCGTCCGCCAGGCGGTGCAGCGGGATGCCGAGCGCGGAGGCGATGATGCGCAGCCATTCGCGGGAGCGCGAGCCGCCGCCGATCGCGTCCGCCTCCGCCACGCTGGTGCCGGAGGCGGCGAGCGCGTCCAGGCAGTCCCGCAGCGAGAAGGCCACGCCCTCCAGCACCGCCTGCGTCAGTCCGGCGCGGCCGGTCTCGTTCGACAGCCCGGCGAACGCGCCGCGGACCGCGCCGTCGTTGTGCGGCGTGCGTTCGCCGCCGAGGTAGGGCAGGAACAGCGCCGGGCTGGCCGCGGCGGGCGCGCCCATCTCGGCCAGCAGCGCCGCCTCGTCCTGCCCCGCAACGCCGGCCCACCAGGCGAGCGAGGCGGCGGCGGACAGCGTGACTCCCATCTGGTGCCAGGTGGCGGGGATCGCGTGGCAGAACGCGTGCACCGCGGCTTGCGGGTAGGGCCGGAACCGGTCGGTGGTGGCGAACAGCACGCCGGAGGTGCCGAGCGAGACGAAGGCATCCCCCGGCCGGATCGCGCCCAGGCCCACCGCGCCGGCCGCGTTGTCCCCGGCGCCGCCCGCCAGCACGGCGCGGCCCATGCCCCAGCGCGCCGCCAGCTCTGGCCGCAGCGCCCCGGCCGGCGCGTTGCCTTCCACCAGGCGGGGCATCGCGGCGCGGGACAGCCCCGTGGCGGCCAGCGCGGCGTCCGACCAGTCGCGCGCGCCCACGTCCAGCCAGAGCGTGCCGGACGCGTCGGACATCTCCTCGATCAGTTCGCCGGTCAGCCGGTAGCGCACCCACGCCTTGGGCAGCAGCACGGTGCGGACGCGGGCGAACACCTCCGGCTCGTGCGCCCGCAGCCAGAGCAGCTTGGGGGCGGTGAAGCCGGGCATCGCGATGTTGCCCGACACCTGGCGCAGGGCGGGGAAGCTGGCTTCCAGGGCCGCGCACTCCGCGGTGGCGCGCACGTCGTTCCACAGGATGGCCGGGCGCAGCACGCTGCCCGCGCCGTCCAGCAGCACCGCGCCGTGCATCTGGCCGGACAGGCCGATGCCCTGGACGGCCGCCAGGGCGGCGGAGTGCTCGCGGCCGAGCGCGTCCACCGCGTCCAACATGGCGTTCCACCAGGCCTCGGGCGCCTGCTCGCTGTGCCCCGTCGCCGGGCGCTGTACCTGCAAGGCGGCCGAGGCGCTGCCGACCGGGCGCTGCTCCCCATCCACCAGCAGCGCCTTGACGGCGGAGGTGCCGAAGTCGAGGCCGAGGAACATGGGCCTATGCCGCCAGGCGGTGGCGGTCCAGGTGCGGCAGGGCTTGGCCGTCCGCGCTGAACAGGTGGCAGGCTGCCGGGTCGATCTCGAAGCGGACGGCCTCGTTCACCCGGGTCATGTCGCTGCCGTCCAGCTGCACCGTCAGCTCCTGGCCGTCCGCCGCCACGTGCAGCAGGGTAAGCCCGCCGAGCTGCTCCACCAGCCGCACGACACCGCCCACCGGTCCGTCCGGGGCCCTGCGGAAGCCTTCCGGGCGCACGCCCAGCGTCAACGCGGCGCCGGGTTCGCAGGCCGTGGCGGAGATCGGCACGAAAAGCTGCCCGCCATCCGCCAGCGTCACCGTCGTCCCGGCCGGCCCGGCATCCGCCACCGTGACCGGCAGCATGTTCATCCGCGGCGAGCCGATGAACCCGGCGACGAACAGGTTGCGCGGGCGGTGGTACAACTCCAAGGGTGACCCTGCCTGCTCCACCACGCCGGCTTGCAGCACGACGATCTTGTCGGCCATCGTCATGGCCTCTACTTGGTCATGGGTGACGTAAACCATCGTGGCCTTGAGGTCCTGGTGTAGCCGCAGCAACTCCACCCGGGTCTGCCCGCGCAGGGCGGCGTCCAGGTTGGACAGCGGCTCGTCGAACAGGAACACCTTGGGCTGCCGCACGATCGCCCGCCCGATCGCCACCCGCTGGCGCTGCCCGCCGGACAGGTCCTTGGGGCGGCGCTCCAGGTATGGCTCCAGCTGCAGGATGCGCGCGGCCTCCCGCACCTTGCGGTCCCGCTCCGCGCGGGGCACGTGCGCCAGGCGCAGCGCGAAGCCCATGTTCTGCGCCACCGTCATGTGCGGGTACAGCGCGTAGGACTGGAACACCATGGCCAGCCCGCGGTCCGCCGGGCGCATCTCGTTCACCCGCCGGCCATCGATCTGCAAGTCGCCGGAGGTGATCTCCTCCAGGCCGGCGATCATGCGCAGCAGCGTCGATTTGCCGCAGCCGGACGGGCCTACGAACACCACGAACTCGCGGTCGGCGATGTCCAGGTCGATGCCCTTGATGACATCAACGGGGCCGTAGCTCTTGCGCAGGTTGCGCAGGGTCAGCGTGGCCATTGCGGCTCTCCTTACTTGACGGCGCCGAAGGTCAGCCCGCGCACCAGCTGGCGCTGGCTGAACCAGCCGAACACGAGGATGGGCGCCACCGCCATGGTGGACGCGGCCGACAGCTTGGCGAAGAACAGCCCTTCCGGGCTGGAGAACGAGGCGATGAACGCGGTCAGCGGCGCGGCACTCGACGAGGTGAGATTCAAGCTCCAGAACGCCTCGTTCCAGCACAGGATCAACGACAGCAGGCCGGTGGAGGCGATGCCGGGCAGGGTGAGCGGCAACAGCAGGTACCACAGCTCGCTGGTGGTGTTGGCGCCATCCATGCGGCCGGCCTCCAGGATGTCGATCGGCACTTCCTTGTAGAAGGTGAACAGCATCCACACCACGATCGGCAGATTGCTCAGCGCGTAGATCACGATCAAAGCAGTTCGCGTGTCCAGCAGCCCGGCGTTGCGGCAGAGCAGGTAAATCGGCACCAGCACGCCCACCGGCGGCAGCATCTTGGTCGAAAGCATCCACAGCAGCGTGCCGCGGGTGCGCTTGGTGGGGAAGAACGCCATCGAGTAGGCGGCCGGGATGGCCAAAGCCAGCGCCAGCACGGTGCCGCCTACGGACACGGCCACGCTGTTGAACGCGAAGCTGAAGTAGTCCTCTCGCGCCAGCACCTCGCGGTACGAGTCGAGGGTGGGGGAAAAGAACAGGCCGGGGGTGATAGCGGCCACCTCCTGCTTAAGGCTGGTCAGCGCCATCCAGGCGATCGGGAAGAACAGCAGCAGGGCCACGGACCAGCCTACAACCGTGGCGAGGGTTTGCTGGAGGAGGGTGGCGCGCATCTAGGAAGCGAAGGCCGGGGCGCTGCCCCGGACCCCGCCAGAGGACGAAGTCCTCTGGACACCTTTATGTAAAGGGGTGAAGGGGATGACTATCCCCTTCCGGGTGCAGGGCAGAGCCCTGCAAGGATAGCGGCTAGGTTTACTTGGCATCTTAGACCTCAAGCCGGCGCGCGATGCTGCGCACCAGGAAGAATGCCACGATGTTCGCCAGGATGATCGCCACCACGCCGCCGGCCGAGGCGCCGCCGATGTCGTATTGCAGCAGCGCCTTGGCGTAGATCAGGAAAGCCAGGTTGGTCGTGGCGTTGCCGGGCCCGCCGGAGGTTGTAACGTAGATTTCCGCGAACACCGTCAGCAGGAAGATCGTCTCGATCATCACCACCACGCTGATCGCCCGGGACAGATGCGGCAGGGTGATGAACACGAACTGCGCCACCACGCCGGCTCCGTCCATCCGCGCGGCCTCCCGCTGCTCGTGGCTGAGCGACTGCACCGCGGTCAGCAGGATCAGCAACGCGAAGGGCAGCCACTCCCACGACACGATGCCGATGACGGAGGCGAGCGGGAACTGCGCGAACCAATCCACCGGCTCTGCGCCGAACGCGCGGAACACGACGCTGAGCACGCCATAGATCGGATGCATCAGCAGGTTTTTCCAAATCAGCGCGCTGACCGTCGGCATGATGAAGAATGGCGAGATGGCCAGCACCCGGGCAATGTTGCGCCCGGGGAAGTCCTGGTCGAACAGCACGGCCAGCAAGGTGCCGAGCCCCACGGTGATGACCAGCACGGCCGCCAGCAGCACCAGCGTGTTGCGCAACGAGACCCAGAAATCCGGCTCCGTCACCAGGAACCGGTAGTTGTCGAACCCGGCGAACCCGGCCGTCTCCGGGCTGATCAGGTTGTAGTACTGGAACGAGAACCACAGCGTCAGCGCCAGCGGCACGATCATCCACGCCAGCAACACCAGCACGGAGGGCATCACCAGCCACGACCCAGCCCGCGTCGCGGAGGCGGGCGTCGCCTCCGCGACGCGGGCAAGGGCCGTGGCTGACATGCTACTTCTTCGGGTAGCCGGCCTGGGTCATCGTGCGCTCCGTGGACCCCTCGGCCGTCTTGAGCGCCTCATCGACCGTGCTCTGCCCGGTCAGCGTGGCGGCCATGGTCTGGCCGACCTGCGTGCCGATGCCCTGGAACTCCGGGATCGCTACGAACTGCGCGCCGGTGTAGGGCCGCGGGTGCTCCGTCTGCCCCTGCGAGTTGGAGATGGCGATGGCGTTCTGCACGAAGGAGGCGAACGGCGCCACCTTCTGGTAGTCCGGGTTGTCATAGGTGGACTGCCGCGTGCCCGGCGGCACCGACACCCAGCCGTTCTCCTTCGCCACCAGCTGGATGTAGTCCTTGGAGGTGGCCCAGGTCACGAACGTCTTGGCCGCGTCCGCCTGCTTGGTGGAGGTGGGGATGCCCAGGTTCCAGCTCCACAGCCAGGTGGGGCCGCCCTTGAAGCTGCCGGTCGGCATCGGCGCGAAGCCCACCTTGTCCGCCACCTGGCTCTGCTTCTTGTCGAACAGCAGGCCGCCGGCCACCGTCGCATCGATCCACATGCCGCAATGGCCGCTGCTGAACAGCGCCAGGTTCTCGTTGAAGCCGTTGGAGGTGGCGCCGGGCGGGCCATCCGCCTTCAGGATGTCGTCGTAGTAGCTGATGGCCGTCTTCCAGGCCGGCGTGTTGATGGTGGGCTTCCACTGCTCGTTGAACCACTGGCCGCCCTCGGCATCCACCAGGGACGTGAGATAGGCCATGTTCTCGCCCCAGCCCGGCTTGCCGCGCAGGCACATGCCGTAGATCTGGTTCGGCTTGTCGGTGATCTTGTCGGCGTACTCGCGGATCTGCGCGTAGGTCGGCGCCTCCGGCATGGTGATGCCGGCCTTCTGGAACAGGTCCTTGCGATAGTACGTCATCGCGCTCTCGGCGTAGAACGGCAGGCCGTACAGCCTGCCGTTATACGTCAGCCCATCGCGCACCGGCTTCAGCAGGTCGCTCACGTCGTAGGAGGCGGGCGTGTCCATCGGCAGCAGCCAGCCCTGCTTGGCCCAGATCGGCACCTCGTAGTTGCCGATGGTCAGCACGTCGAACTGGCCGGCCTTGGTCGCGATGTCCGTCGTCACGCGCTGGCGCAGCACGTTCTCCTCCAGCACCACCCATTTCAGGTGGATGTCCGGATGTTGCTGCTCGAACTGCGCGGACAGCTTCTGCATCACCACCATGTCGCCGTTGTTCACGGTGGCGATGGTGATGGTGGCGTCGGCATACGCGGCTGCGACGCCTGCGACCGAGAGAGCGGCAGTCGCGGCAGCCAGGCGCAGGCCGTGGAGATGGCGGGGCAAAGGCGGTCCTCCCAAGTGTGCCGCGCCATTTGGGCGGCGAATTGTGAACAGCCTCTCATTCCCGTGTGAACCCGTCAACGGGCATTCGGCGGCGTGGTGCCGCCGGGCCTGCATCGGCTCAGCCTACTCGCACCAGCCTTGCCGTCGGCGCGGTCGCACCGCCCGCATCGATTGGCGCGGTCGCGCCGCCCGGATCAACCCCAGCCCGGCCAAGCCGACGCCGAGCAAGGCCAGGGAGGCCGGCTCCGGCACCGCGTTGCCGGCTTGCAGGGTCTGCTCCGCCGCAGCCGCCAGCTCGGCTGCGACCGGGGCGGAGATGCCGAGCGCCTGCGACGCGGAGCCGGCGAAGCCTGGGTCGGAGGGGTTGACCTCCGCGGCCAGGGTCTCGGGGTCGAGGCCGGTGATCGAGCCGAACAGCATCAGGGCATTCAGGTAGTCGCCATAGACGCTGGGGTGGTAGCCGATCGGCACCGTGCAGCAGGCCAGCAACGGGTCGCTGTCCCACAGATCGACCTGGCCGCCGGGTTCGTCGGCCAGGAACGGGTCTTGTTGCGCGATCCCCTGGTTGATCGCGGTGACCCAGGCATCCCCGTCCAACGCCGCCTTTACCTGGCTGGTGCCCGGGTTGGCGGCGGCGTAGGCGGCCGCCTCGCCCACGTAGGCGCCGTGCAGGTCGGACGCCATCGCCGCGATCGGGTCCGCGTCGCCGACATAGGGCGCGTAGGCCTTGTTGCCGCCCTGCTGCGCCACGGTGCTGGAGCCGAACAGGGGCGCGTTCGGGTTGCTGCTGGCGTAGCCGTAGGCGGCGAGCGGCGGCGTCTCGGCCAAGGTTACCGCGGCGTAGGGCACGCCGGCCGCCTTGTCGGCCGCGTCGATGCCGTGGATGAGGCCGTTGACGCCGGACGCGAAGCTGGCCGGCTTGCCGCGCGTCGGCACGCTTTGGCCGTTCACGGTGATCGTGGCGGGGAGCGGCTGGAAGCTCTGGTCCTGCAGCACGACCTGGCTGTACTTCGCGCTCTCGATCAGCGGCAGGTCGCCGGCCTCCGAGCCGGCATTGCCCAGGTAGCCGGTCAGGGTGGCGCTGCTGACGGCGATCAGCGACACGTTGTAGCTCAGCCCGGCTTCCTTGGTCATCTGCAGGAAGATGCCGGCCACGCCTCCGAACGGCCCCACCTCGGTGTACTGCGCCGCGGGGTTGGCTTGCAGAGTGGCCAGCTGCTGGCTCACGGTGGCGCCCGGCGTGTTGGCGCTGGTTGGCGTGACCGCCACCGCGCCCTCGACGCCGGAGCATGGCAGGCTTGGGCACAGCAGGTCGTGGACCACGTCGGTTCCCGGCGCATTGCCGGGTCCGGCGTTGTAGTTCAGCGCGGGCGGGTAGCGTCCGTGGGTGAAACTGTCGCCGACGAACAGGATGTCGATTGGATCGGCCTGCGCCGCCTGGCTACCCAGGATGGCCAGCCCCGCGGTTGCGATCAGATGCCTCAAGGCTGTTCGGCACGTCATGTGAGGCTCCTGCTTGCGCCGGCATCGCTGCAACATCGCAGGACCTCGGCGTCGCTCAACTCCAGTTGCACGCGAGCGGGCTTGGGTGGCCTGCGCCGCTCAGAAGCCCTGCTCGCGCGCCGCCGCCGCCAGGGTGGCGCGGCTGCCGTCGGCGTAGAGCATGGTCAGCCAATGCTCCACCGGCGCGATCAGCCGCTCGTCCGCCCCCGCGTCGCCGAACAGCTGCGTGATGCCCAGCAACAGGCGCGGGTCCGGCCCGCCTTCCACGGCCTTCTCCCGCAGCAGCGCCGCCAACGGGTGGCGCACGTCGATCGGCTGGCCCTGCTCGTCCTCGCCGCGGACCCGGCGCAGCCACGCCGCCAAGGCCAGGCCCAGCAGCGCCACCGGCTGGTCCGCCGCCAGCCGGTCGCGGATCGGATCGACCAGCACGTTGAGCGGCGCGTCCGTGTTGACCCGCTCCACCGTGTCCTTGATGGCCGTGTTGCCGAACCGCCGCACCAGCGTCGCCTTGTAGGCGGCCAGGTCGATGCCGGGCACCGGCAGCAGGGTCGGCTCCGTCTCCCGGTCCATCAGCGCCACCATGAAGCGGGTGATCAGCGGGTCCGCCATCGCCTCGTCGATCGTGACGTAGCCGGCCAGCCGCCCCATGCCGGACACGGCCAGGTGGCTGGCGTTAAGCAGGCGCAGCTTCATGAACTCGTACGGCGCCACGTCCGCCACGAACTGGGCGCCGACCCGCTCGTACGGCGGCCGGCCGGCGGGGAAGCGGTCCTCGATCACCCATTGCGTGAAGGTCTCGGCGAACACCGGCCAGCGGTCGTCGATGCCGTGCTCCTCGGCCAGCTTCGCCACGTCGGCGGCGGCGGTGACGGGGGTGATGCGGTCCACCATGGTGGAGGGGAAGCTGCCGTGCTCGGCGATCCAGGCGGCGAGCGCCGGGTCGCGCAGCTCGGCCAGCGCCAGCACCGCGCGCCGCAGCACCTCGCCGTTGTGCTGGATGTTGTCGCAGCTCATGGCGGTGAACGGCGCCGCCCCGGCGTCGCGGCGGCGGCGGTAGGCCTCGACGACGATGCCGATGGCGCTGCGCGGCTGCTCCGGCTGCGCCAGGTCGGCGCGGACCAGCGCGTTGTCCGGGTCGAGCCGCTTGGTCGAGCGGTTGAGGCAATAGCCGTTCTCCGTCACCGTCAGGCTGACGATGCGGATGCCGGGCTGGTCGATCGCGTCCAGCAGGGCGGCGCTCGACTCGCCGGCGAACACCACGGCGGCCAGCGAGCCGATCACGGTGATGCACTGGGCGTCCGAGCTGCGCTCCACCAGGGTGTAGAGGCCGTCCTGCGGCTGCAGGCTGTCGGCCATCCGCTTGTCGCCCGGCAGCAGCCCGGCGCCGACGATGCCCCATTGCAGCAGCGCCGGGTCGCGGTCCATCAGGTCGTGGGTGTAGCGGGCCATGTGCGCGCGGTGAAAGTTGCCGAGGCCCAGGTGGACGATGCCGGGCGTGACCTGCGCCGGGTCGAACCGCGGCGGGTTCACCGGCGGCGGCAGGTGGGCGAGGCTGGCGCGGTTGAGCTGGACGGCTGGCATGGCGGTTCTCCCGCCCCCTGTCTCGCCCAGCCCGCGCCCGGCGGCAACCGGTGACGCTTGCTGCGTCCTGCGCTACCACGCCGCTCCCCAGCGCAGGCAGCCCCGTGGCGACCATCCTCGGCATCGACTTCGGCACCACCAACAGCGTCATCGCCGCCCTCGACACCGGCACGCGCCAGCTCCGCACGGTGCGCTTCGCGGCTGGGGACGGCGAGCAGGACGTGTTCCGCTCCCTGCTGTGCTTCTGGCAGGACGGGGCGGGCGGCCTGCGCCATGCCGCAGGCCCTACGGCGATCGAGAGCTACCTGGAGGACCCGCTGGACAGCCGGCTGGTCATGTCGCTGAAAAGCCACCTGGCCAGCCGCAGCTTCACCGGCACCACGCTGATGGGGCGGCAATGGACGCTGCCGGCGCTGGTCGGCCTGTTCCTGCGCGCGTTGCTCGCTGCCGCCCGGCTGGACCCGGCGGGAGCGCGAATCATCGCCGGCCGCCCCGTCCGCTTCGCCGGCGACGGCGCGGACGACGCGTTCGGCGAGGCCCGGCTGCGCGCCGCCTTCGCCGAGGCGGGGCTGCCGCAGATCGACGTGGCGCTGGAGCCGGAGGCTGCCGGCTACGGCTTCACCCGCGGGCTGACCGCGCCGGCCACCGTGCTGGTGGGCGATTTCGGCGGCGGCACCAGCGACTTCTCCGTGCTGCGCTTCGACCCCGCCGGCACGCCGCGGGTGACGGCGCTGGGCCGCGCCGGCGTCGGCATCGCGGGCGACGCGTTCGACGCCCGCATCATGGACCGCGTGGTGGCGCCGCTGCTGGGCAAAGGCAGCTCCTACGCGCCCTGGGGCACCGCCCTGCCCGTCCCCGCCGAGTGGTACGCCGCCTTCGCCCGCTGGCACCGCCTCTCGCTGATGCGCAGCCCGCGCACCCTGCGCGACATCGCCGAGGTCCGCCGCACCGCCGATGCGCCGGAGCGGCTGGACCATCTGCGCCAGTTGATCGAGGACGAGCAGGGCTACGGGCTGTATCGCGCCGTGTCCGCCGCGAAGGCCGCCCTGTCGGCCGCGGACAGCACCGTGCTGTCGTTCCGCCACGCCGGCTTCGTGGTGGAGCAGAAGGTGACCCGGCGTGCCTTCGAGGGCTGGATCGAGCCGGATTTGCGCCGCATGGACGCGGCCGTGGGCGAGGCGCTGGCGGCGGCGGGGGTGGCGGCGGTGGACCGGGTGTTCCTGACGGGCGGCACGTCCTACGTGCCGGCGGTGCGGGCGCTGTTCGCGCGGCGGTTCGGGGCGGAGGCGGTGTCGGGCGGCGGCGAGTTCGTGTCGGTGGCGACGGGGTTGGCGCTGATCGGGGCGGATCGTATGGGGTCAAGCTGAAACGGGCGCGGCATTAGGATGGTCTTGACCGTTAACCGTCTGAAGCAAGGTCGGGCTCTGCCCGAACCCGCCAAAGGCCGGTCGGCCCTTGGAACCCTTAACGATTGTATTCCAAAGCCTCAGGCTTTGTTGGGGTCCAGGGGCAAAGCCCCTGGCCTTGCTTCACGATTGATCGTCCTCAAAGGCCGTTGTTATCAAGCCCTCAGGCGATGGCCTTGGACAGGAAATCCGTGTTCATCGCCTTCTGGTACGCGTCGGCGCCGGGCACCTTCTTGATGCCGCCCTGGTCCACCATGAAGTCCGCCGTCGCCTTGAGCATGTGGGCGATCCTTCCCGGACTCTGCGCGTCCCCGCCCAGCCAATCCGGGCTGACCTGCTCGTCCAGCGGCACGAAGGCGTATTGCCGCATGTCCGCCAGCGTCACCGCCGGGTCCAGCCCGACCTGCCCGGCGACGATGGCGGCGGCCTGCTCCGGCTGCGCGCGGTAGGCCGCCAAGGCGCGGGCATAGGCCTTGAGGAAGCCGGTCACCGCGTCCGGATAGGAGGACGCGAAGCCCTGGCGCGCCACGATCAGGTCGGCGATGGCGTAGCCTGCCTGGTCCAGCGCCTGCCAGGTCGGATACAGCACCCCGCCCTGCGCGAGCAGTTGGCTCTTGGCGGGGGACCAGACGTAGGCGGCGTCGATCTCCCCCTTGGCCCAGGCGGCGGCGATGCGGGGCGGGCGGGCGTCGAGCAGCGTCACCTTCTCCCGGGTCAGGCCGTTGAGCTTCATGAACGCGAGCAGGCGGTAGTGGCTGGTCGAGCCGAACGGCGTCGCCACAACCTTGCCCACGAAGTCCTCCGGCGAGCGGATGTTGCGCGAGGCGCGGACGGTCATCTCCTCCGCCGGGCCGATCGCGTCCACCACGCCGATCACCTGGTAGGGCAGCTTCTGCGCAATGCCCGCAGCGACCGCGGCGGAGCCGATGCCCAGGCCGATGTCGCAGGCGTCGGCGGTGACGACGACGTTGACGTCGGTTCCGCTGCCCATCGGCTGCCAGTTGATGCGGCTGGCGGTGCCCTCCTCGAACCAGCCCTGCATCTTGGCCAGCATGGTGGGCTTGGTCTCGGTGAAGAAGGCGACGTTCGCCACCTCCGGCGAGTCCGCCCGCGCCCGCCCCGCCAGGGCCAGCCCTCCCGCGCCAGCCAGGGCGAGGCGCCGGGTGATCGTGATCGGCATGGCTGACCTCCTCAGTAACCGCGGGCCGGGTCGAACAGGTTGGGCAGCGTCTCGCCCGCCTGGTAGGCCGCCACGTTGCGCAGGAACACGTCCAGGCTGCGGGCGTCGTAGGCCGCCGGGTCGTCGCTGGAGACGTGCGGCGTCATCACCAGGTTGCGCGTCGTCCACAGGCGATGGCCCGGCGGCACCGGCTCCGGCACGAACACGTCCAGCACGGCGCCGGACAGCGCGCCCGCATCCAGCGCGTCGCACAGCGCGTCCTGGTCCAGCAGCGCGCCGCGGCCGATGTTGACCACGGCGGCGCCGGGCGGCAGCAGGCCGATGCGACGGGCATCGAGCAAATTGCGGGTGGCCGGCGTCAGCGGGCAGGCCAGCACCAGGAACTCGGTTCCGGGCAGCGCCGCGTCCAGCTCGGCGGACGGCAGCACGCGCTGGCACGCCGGGTGCGGCGCGGGGCGGGCGCGCACGCCGGTGACGGCCATGCCGAAGCGGGCGGCGTGCTCGGCGATGGCGCCGCCGAGGCTGCCCAGGCCCACCACAGTGACCCGGCGATCTGCCAGGATGCTGGCCTGCCGCCGCTGCCACACGCCGGCGCGCTGCTGCGCCAGCAGGGCGGGCAGGTGGTTGGCCAGCATCAGCAGGGCCATGAGGCCGTACTCGCCCGCCTTCGGCCCGTGCACGCCGCGGTTGTTCAGCACCGCCACGCCAGGGGGCAGGCTGGCGAACGGCACCGAGTCCAGCCCGGCGGAGGAGCAGAACAGCAGCTTCAGGGCAGGCGCGTCGGCAGGGAACAGGGCCTTGGTGTCGCTGGCCGCCATCACGGTCGCTTCGGCATCGGCCATGGCGGCGGCGAACTCCTCCGGCGTGGCGCCGAAGCTCACGCGGTGCCGGTCCGTGGGCAGCCCGGCACGGGCCAGGGCCTGCGTCCATTTGTCGGCCGTGATCGCCTGGGTATTGGCGCTCGGCGGGTTCTGGACGTGAATGCGCATGGAAACGTTCGCTCCGCCGAATGTGAGGCCGCCTGCTGCGCAGCACAACGCGCGCGGCGCGCGTTGGCTGCCGAGCCGCACCACAAGGAAATCGCCATGAGCCTCCTGTCATCACTGGGGCTGACCTCCGGCAAGAAGGTCCGCTACGCCGTCGTGGGCCTGGGCGACATCACGCAGGAGGCGATGCTGCCGGGGGTGGCCCATACCGGCAACTCGGAGCTGGCCGCCTTCGTGACCGACGACCCGGAGAAGGCCCGCGCGCTGGGCAAGAGCTACGGCGTGAGCGACAGCTACAGCTACGCGCAGTTCGACGAGATGCTGCGCTCCGGCACGGTGGATGCGATCTACCTGGCCACGCCCAACTGGCGGCATGCCGAGTTCGCCGTGCCGGCGCTGCGGGCGGGCATCCACGTGCTGGCGGAGAAGCCGCTGGAGGTGTCCACGGCCAAGTGCCGAGAGATCTTGGAGGCGCAGAAGGCATCCACCGCCAAGCTGATGGTCGCCTACCGGCTGCACTTCGAGCCGGCGACGCTGGCCGCCATCGAAGCGGTGCGCTCCGGCGAGCTGGGCGAGCTGATCCTGTTCAGCTCCGCTTTCACCCAAATGGTCGATCCGGCGGGCCACCGGGCGAAGCACGGCGACGACGCCGGGCCGTTGCTGGACATGGGGCCGTATCCGGTCAACGCGGCGCGGTACATGTTCGGTGACGAGCCGACGGAGGTGGCGAGCGCCGTCGGCACCCGGCATCCGGAGGCAGGCCTGGGCGATTTCGACGACACGGTGGCGGTCACGCTGCGCTTCCCGGGCGGGCGGCTCGCGCAGTTCGTGCTGTCCTATTACGGCAACACCCTCGACACCTACGTGGTGGTCGGCACCAAGGGCAGCCTGCAGCTCAACCCCGGGTTCATGTACGGCAAGCCGCTGGAGCACCAGATGGTGGTCGGCGAGAGCAAGAGCGCCAAGAGCTTCAAGAACACCGACCACTTCGGCGGCGAGCTGAAATACTTCTCCGACTGCATCCTGAACGGCATCGACCCGGAGCCGGACGGCGAGGAAGGCTATGCCGACGTGCGGGTGATCGAAGGCATCCTGGCGGCGCTGCGCAGCGGCAAGCCGCAGGCGCTGGAGCCGTTCACCCGCAGCAAGCGCATCGACACCTCCGCGCAAAAGGAGACCCTCGGAGCCAAATCCGCGCCCGCGCTGGTGAACACGTCCAACCCGGGCAAGGGCAAGGAGAAGGTGCCGAAGAACTGACGGTGAGCCAGGACGACGGCGAAGACGGGGCTGCGGCGAAGGCCGGGACGCGCAAGGGCGGCTTCCTGCCGCTCAACCAGTATGCCGCGCTGGGCGACGGGCGCAGCGTGGCGCTGGTGGGGGCGGATGGCTCCATTGACTGGTGGTGCGTGCCCAACATGGACAGCGATCCGCTGTTCGACCGCCTGATGGACCCGGACAGCGGCGGCCGCTTTTCCATCGAGCCGGCGGAGCCGTTCAGCGTCGAGCGCCGCTACCGTCCGGACAGCAACGTGCTGGAGCAGGTGTTCACCACCGCGGGCGGCAGCGCCCGGATCACCGACTCGCTGAACAGCGGCATCTCCGGCCGCCTGCCATGGAGCGAGCTGGCGCGCCGGGTCGAGGGGCTGGACGGCGCCGTCGAGTTCCGCATCGCCGTGCTGGTCGGCCGCCGGCTGTCGGCCGCGACCCCGTGGCGGGAGCCGAGCCCGTCCGGCGACGTGCTGCACGTGGACGGGCTGGTGATGGCGTTCCGCAGCGACGACGCCGTGGTGCGCACGGCCGAGAGCGACCAGGGCGTGGAGGCGCGGCTGGTGACGGCGCGGGGTTCGCGCAGCATCCTGGCGCTGCTGGCCGGCGAGGACGAGCCGCTGATCCTGCCCTCGCTCGGCAACATCGACAAGCGGATCGACCGGTCGGACCAGTCCTGGCGCCAGTGGTGCTCGGACCTGGCGGTGCCGGAGCGATACGCGGCGGAGGTCCGGCGCAGCGCCCTGGCGCTCAAGCTGCTGCTGTTCTCCGGCACCGGCGCCATCGCGGCGGCTGCCACCACCTCGCTGCCGGAGCGGATCGGCGGCCCCAAGAACTACGACTACCGCTACGCCTGGACGCGGGACGTGGCCTACACGATCAAGGCCTTCCTCGACGTGGATGCCACGGAGGAGGCGAAGGCCGCGTTCTCCTGGCTGGCCTCGACGGCGCGGCGGCACGGCGGCCGGCTGTCCGTCATGTACCAGCTGAACGGCGACGCCGCGCCGGACCAGGAGGAGCTGGACGTTCCCGGCTATGGCGGCAGCCAGCCGGTGCGGCGCGGCAACCAGGCGACCAAGCAGCTGCAGCTCGGCATCTTCGGCGATTTGCTGCAAACGGCGTCCATGTTCGTGGACAAAGGCCATGTGCTGGACCTGGCGACCCGGCGGTTGCTGGCCGACGAAGCCAACCGGTGCGCCGACATGTGGCGCATGAAGGATTCCAGCATCTGGGAGCTGGAGCAGGCCGAGCACTACACCATCTCCAAGATCGGCTGCTGGTCGGGGCTGGACCAGGCGGTGAAGCTGGCAGGCCAGGGCCAGATCGACGCCAGCCAGGCCGAGCGCTGGAAACGCGAGCGCGACCGCATCCGGGACTGGGTGGACGCGGAGTGCTGGTCCGACGCCAAGCAGGCTTACACGCAGCATGCCGGGACGGAGAAGCTCGACGCGTCGCTGCTGCTGGGCGTCCGCTTCGGCTTTCCCCGCCCCGACCGCCTGGCGCTGACGCGGGACGCCATCGTGCGCGAGTTGGGCCAGGGCCCGCACCTGTTCCGCTATTCCGGCATGGCGAAGGAGGAGGGCGCGTTCACCGCCTGCGGGTTCTGGCTGGTGGGGGCGTACGCCCTGCTGGGCGACAAAGCGGCCGGGAGGGCGCAGATGGACGCGATGCTGGCCGCCACGGGCGCCAATCTCGGCCTGCTGAACGAGCAGATCGACCCGGCCACCGGCGAGATGCTCGGCAACGTGCCGCAGGCGCTGAGCCACCTGGCGCTGGTCGGCGCGGCCACCACCTTGGCGGAGGCTTGAGGCACGCTGGTTTGCGGCAGTGCAGCACTTGCCATCTGCCGACCCGGCAACAGCTGGTTGACATGCCTCCATCCCCCACGCCCGCCGTGACAGCCCTGGCGCCGCCGATCAGCGAAACCTACCTGGCGCTGATCCACTCGGACCGGGTAAGCGCCCGCACGCGCGCCGCGCTGCTGGACCGCGCCCAGCCGGATGACGCGGCCTACCAGCCCCGCGCCCTCAGCGCCGCCCACCTGGCCGTGCTGCGGGCGGTGACGGGGCGGGTGGTGCCGCAGCCCGGCCCGGCTCAAATCGACCTCGCTGCCCGGATCGACCGCGAGCTGGCCACCGGCCGGGGGGATGGATGGCGCTTCGACATCCTGCCGCCGGACGCCGAGGCTTTCCGCGCCGGGCTCGACACGCTGGACGCGGTTGCGCAGGCGCGGCACGGCGCCGGGTTCGCGCAGCTGGACGCCACGCAGCAGGACGCCTTGCTGGAAGCGGCCGCGGCGGGCAAATCGCCCGGCGGCGCGTTGGACCCGGCGCAGATGCAGCGATGGTTCGAGGACGCCCGTGCCGAAGCCGTCCGCACCTACGTGGCGCACCCGGCCACGCTGGCCGCCATGGGCTACAGCGGCATCGGCTACGGCGGCGACGGCGAGCCCAAGCCCGGCTTCACGCAGGTCGGCCCCGACGAGGTGGAGCCCTGGGAGCCGGCCCCGGCCGGGGCGATGCCATGAACCTGGACCGGATGGCGCGCCACGGCCTGGACGACGTGGTGGATGCGGTGGTGGTCGGCACGGGCGCGGGCGGTTCCCCGTTGCTGGCGCGGCTGGCGCGGGCGGGGCTGCGGGTGGTGGCGCTGGAGGCCGGGCGGAACTGGAATCCGGAGGATTTCGTGGCCGACGAGGTCGCGGCCGACATCTACTGGCTCGGCGAGCGGCTGAGCGCCGGCAGCACGCCGGAAGCGTTCGGCGCCAACAACAGCGGCGCCGGCGTCGGCGGCTCCACCCTGCACTGGGGCGCCTACGCCCCGCGCGCGGACCCGCGGGACCTGCGGCTGCGCACCGGGCAGGGCGTCGGCGCCGATTGGCCGCTCAGCTACGAGGAGTTGCGGCCGTACTATGAGGAGGTGGAGGCGTTTATCGGGGTGTCGGGGCCGCAGCCCTACCCGTGGGAGCCGTCGCGCCGTTACGCCCTGCCCCCGGTGGCGCGCAACGCTCCGGCGCAGATGATGGCGGCCGGGTGCGAGGCGTTGGGCGTGCGCGTCAGCGACGGGCCGGTGGCGGTGGTGTCGCAGGATTTCGAGCAGCCCGGCCACGGGACGCGCCATGCCTGCATCAATTGCGGCTACTGCCACCAGGGCTGCCGCATCGGCGCCAAGACCAGCATGGACGTGACCTACCTGCCGCAGGCCGTGGCGGCGGGCGCGGAAATCCGGCCGGGGTGCAGCGTGCACGGCTTCGAGCGGGACGGGGCCGGGCGGATCACGGCCGTGGTCTATCGCGCCGGGGGCGAGGACCGACGGCAGCGCTGCGCCGCCGTGTTCCTCTGCGCCGGCGCGGTCGAGACGCCGCGGCTGCTGCTGCATGCGGGGCTGGCCAACTCCAGCGGCCAGGTCGGGCGCAACTACATGGCGCACGTGGCGACGCAGGTCTGGGGCACGTTCGGCCCCGAGATGCGGATGAACAAGGGTTACCCGTCCGCCATGATCACCGAGGAGATGGTGCGCGCGGCAGACGCCGACTTCGCCGGCGGCTACCTGGTGCAGAGCCTGGGCGTGGTGCCGGTGACCTGGGCCACCGCCGTCACCCGCGGGCGGCCGCTGTGGGGGCAGAAGCTGGTGGACTACCTCGGCCGCTACAACCACGTGGGAGGCATCGGCATCAACGGCGAGTGCCTGCCGCAAGCCGGCAACTACTTGGAGCTGTCGGACGAGGCGGACGAGTTGGGCGTGCCGAAGCCGCGGGTGCATTTCAGCTACGGCCCGAACGAGCAGGGCATCGATCGCCATGCCATCCGGTTCATGACGGCGGTGTGGGAAGCGGCGGGCGCCACGGATATCTGGTCCCTGCAACGGGCGGCGCACACGATCGGCACCTGCCGCATGGGGGTGGACGGCGACGCGTCGGTGGTGGACCCGACGGGCCGCAGCTTCGACGTGCCAAACCTGTGGGTGTGCGACAACTCGGTGTTCCCGAGCGCCCTGGCGGCGAACCCGGCGCTGACCATCATGGCGCTCAGCCTGCGCACGGCGGACGCATTCCTGCGCGGCGGAGCGACGCCTTAGCGGCAGGGCCCTGCCCTGCACCCCTTTCGCATGCAGGTGTCCAGAGGACCTCGTCCTCTGGTGGGGTTTGGGGCAAAGCCCTAACCTGGCTTGCCAGCGTGCGCCGGGCATGGTGCAAGCGTGGCAAGCGACGCGCGGGATGGCCTGGCGGACCGCGATTGGGGAACGTCGCCATGTCAGCCGCCGCCAGGCCATCCGGCACGCAAGTCCACGTCGTCGCCGCGGCCTTCCTCGGCTGGACGCTCGATGCGTTCGACTTCTTCATCATGGTGTTCGTGCTGCGGGACGTGGCAGCGGCGTTCGACACCAAGATCGACAGCGTCGCTTTCGCCATCACGCTGACCCTGGCCTGCCGCGCGATCGGGGCGGTGCTGTTCGGCCGCCTGGCGGATCGCTACGGCCGCCGCCCGACGCTGATGGTCAACGTGCTGTGCTACTCGCTGCTGGAGTTCCTCTCCGGCTTGGCGCCGACCTTGACCGTGTTCCTGGTGCTACGCGCCCTGTACGGCGTGGCGATGGGCGGCGAGTGGGGCGTCGGCGCGTCCTTAACGATGGAGAGCGTGCCGGCCAAGTGGCGCGGCCCGGTGTCGGGGCTGCTGCAAGCCGGCTATCCCACCGGCTACCTGCTTGCCTCACTGCTGTATCTGGCGCTGCCGTGGCTGACCTGGCGCGGCATGTTCATGGTGGGCGTCGTCCCGGCGCTGCTGGTCCTGTACATCCGCCGCAACGTGCCGGAGAGTCCGGATTGGCTGGCTCGGACGGAGGCGGAGCACAAGGTGAGCATCCTGACCGTGCTGAAGCAGCACGCCGGGCTGGTGGTGTTCGCCTCCGCCGTGATGATGGGGTTCAACTTCTTCAGCCACGGCTCGCAGGACCTCTACCCCAGCCAGTTCCTGCGGGGGCAGCATGAGCTGACGCCGGGCACGGTGTCGTCCATCGTCATCGTGATGAACATCGGCGCCATCGCCGGCGGCATCCTGTTCGGCAGCTTGTCGCAGCGGATCGGGCGCAAATGGGCCATCGTGATCGCGGCCCTGCTGGCGCTGCCGGTGCTGCGGCTGTGGGCGTTTTCCACCACGCCGGTGCTGCTCGGGCTGGGCGCGTTCCTGATGCAGGTGTGCGTGCAAGGCGCCTGGGGCGTGGTGCCGGTCTATTTGAATGAGCTGTCGCCGGTCGCCATCCGGGGCACCTTCCCTGGCCTGGTTTACCAGCTGGGCAACTTCCTGGCCTCGTGGAACGCCAACATCCAGGTCTCGCTGGCCAAGCTGTTCGACGGCGACTACGCGATGGCGCTGGCGGTCGTGGTCGGCGTCGTGGCGGTGGTGATCGCGGTGCTGGTGGGGCTGGGACGGGACCCGAAGGGCGCGCGCATGGGGACCGACCCGGCGTAGCTGCGCGTGCCGGCCGGCTAACGCCGCTCCAGCGCGTACCGGACGTCGCAGGCGTCTGACGTCACCGTCAGGTCCATGTGGCGGCCGGTGATCTGGCCCTGCACCGCGCCGCGGCCATCACTGCCCTGGATGCTGCCGTCGGGCGCCACCGTCGCAGCCAGGGCGTAGGACACGGTGGGGCCGCGGTAGTTTACCGACAGCGCGCTGCCCTCTACCATGATGGTGCGCGGGCCGCTGCGGGGGCAGCCGCGGACGGCGGCGCGGATCAGCCGGGCGATGCCGCGGTATTGGCCATCAATGTGCTCCGGCGGGGCCGGCGGGGCTTCGGCGATGGGAGCTGGCGGCCTGGGGCCGGCGCAGCTGGCCAGCAACGGGGCGGCCAGCAGCGCCGCCGCAGCGAGCCTGGCGGCGTTCAGCCGACGATCTCGGCATCGGTGAAGAAGAACGCGATCTCGCTGGCGGCGGCTTCGGGGCTGTCCGAGCCGTGCACCGTGTTGGCCTCGATGTCCTCGGCGAACAGCGCGCGCACCGTGCCGGCCTCGGCCTTCTTGGGGTCGGTGGCGCCCATCGTCTTGCGGTTGAGCGCGATGGCATCCTCGCCTTCCAGCACCTGCACCACGACGGGGCCGGAGGTCATGAACTTGACGAGCCCGGCGAAGAACGGCCGCTCCTTGTGCACGCCGTAGAACGCTTCCGCCTGGTCCTTGGACATCCGCACGCGCCTCTGCGCCACCACGCGCAGCCCGGCCGCCTCAAGCGTGGCCAGCACCTTGCCGGTGATGTTCCGCCGGGTCGCGTCTGGCTTGATGATGGAGAAGGTGCGCTCGGTCGCCATGGTCGGTCAGCCTCTCAGGGTGTGGCGGGGCTGTAAACGAGGCGGTCAGGCCGGGCAACCCCGCGCCGCCGGGGCACGTTGCCGAGGGACAATGGGAGGATCAATGCAATGACCGATCGGGCGGGCGACAGCATCCTGGGCGGCCTCGTGCGCGGGGCGATCGCCGGGGCAGCGGGCGTCTGGGCGCTGCACGAGGTGGACAAGTACATGGCCATGCGCGGCAGCGCGGCCACGGAGGCGGCCACGGTGGCCGCCCGGCCCGGCGGCCTCGACACGCCGCACATCCTGGCCAACCGCGCCGCCCGTGCCCTGGGCGCCGAGCTGGACCAGCCGGAGGACAACGCGGTCGGGCTGGCGTTCAAATACGCGATCGGCATGGTTCCGGCCGCGCTGCTGGGCGCGCTGCGCGACCGGCTGGGCTGGCTGACCGCGGGCCGCGGCTTCGCCTTCGGGGTAACGGTCTGGGCGGTGGAGGACGAGTGGGGCGCAGCACGGCTTGACCTCGCCGGCCCGCCCACGCGCTACCCCTGGCAGGCGCATGGCCGCAGCTTCGTGGCCCACGTCGCCTACGGGCTGACGGTGGATGCCGTGCTGCGAGTGCTGAAAGGGCCCCCCCGCTAGCTTGGCGCGCTAGCTTGCCACCTCGCCGCGCACTACATCGGCGGCATGAGCCTGCTGGTCATCGACGACGCCACCATCCGCATGGCCGGCCGGCCTCTGCTGGACCATGCCACGCTGCGGGTCGATGCCGGGCGGCGCATCGGCCTGGTGGGACGCAACGGCGCGGGCAAGTCCACCCTGCTGCGCGCCATCGCTGGCGAGCTGGCGCTGGATGGCGGCGCGATCCACCTGGCCTCCGCTGCCCGCATGGCGCAGGTGCGGCAGGAAGCGCCGTCCGGCCCGGCGAGCCTGGTGGAGACGGTGCTGCAAGGCGACCCCGAACGCCTGGCGTTGCTGGCCGAGGCTGACGCCGCCCCCCCTGCCCGGCTGGCGGAAATTCATGAGCGGCTGCGCGGCATCGGCGCGGACGCCGCCCCGGCGCGCGCCGCCGCCATCCTGGCCGGCCTCGGCTTCGACACGGCGGCCCAGGCCCGCCCGGTGTCCGAGTTCAGCGGCGGCTGGCGCATGCGCGTGGCGCTGGCCACCGCCCTGTTCGCCCAGCCGGACCTGCTGCTGCTGGACGAGCCGACCAACCACCTCGACCTGGAAGCGACGATGTGGCTGGAAGGCTGGCTCGCCCGTTTTCCGGGGGCTTGCCTGATTGTCAGCCACGACCGCGGCCTGCTGGACCGGGCGGTGGAGGCCATCGCGCACCTGGACGGGCACAAGCTCTCGCTCACGCCGGGCGGCTACACCGAGTTCGTCCGCATCCGCACCGAGCAGGCGATGCAGCAGGCGCGCGCCGCCGAGCGCATCACCGCGCAGCGCGCCCACATGCAAGCCTTCGTGGACCGGTTCCGCGCCAAGGCCACCAAGGCGCGGCAGGCGCAATCCCGCCTCAAGGCGCTGGAACGGCTGCCGGCGATGGACAGCGTGGTGGAGACAGCCGCCACCCGCTTCGCCTTCCCCGAGCCTGCTTCGCTGCCGCCGCCGATCCTGCAGCTGGACCGGGTGGACGCCGGGTATGACGGCCGCGTGGTGCTGCGCGGGGTGAACCTGCGGCTGGACATGGAGGACCGGGTGGCGCTGCTGGGCGCCAACGGCAACGGCAAGAGCACGCTGGCCAAGCTGCTCGCCGGCCGGCTGGCGCCCCTGGCAGGCGAGGTGCGGCGCAGCCCGAAGCTGCGGGTCGGCTACTTCGCGCAGCACCAGGCGGAGGAGCTGGTATCTGCCGAGTCGCCGGTCGATCACATGGCCCGCGCCATGCCGGCCGCCCTGCCCCCGGCGGTGCGGGCGCAGCTGGCCCGCTTCGGCCTCGACGCCGACCGTGCCGACACGCCGACCGCGCAGCTCTCCGGCGGCGAGCGCGCCCGGCTGCTGCTGGCCCTGGCCACGCGGGATGCGCCGCAGCTGCTCATCCTGGACGAGCCGACCAACCACCTGGACATCGACGCCCGCGAGGCGCTGGTCCGCGCCTTGGCCGAGTTCGGCGGCGCGGTGCTGCTGATCACCCACGACCCGCATCTAGTGGAGCTGGTGGCGGACCGGCTCTGGCTGGTGGCGGACGGCACCGCGGCGCCGTACGACGGCGACCTGGACGACTACCGCGGCCTGCTGGCTGAGCGCGCCCGGCCGGCCCGGGTGGAAGCCCCGACCCGGCGCGACGACCGGCGGGACCGCGCGCAGGCCCGGGTGCAGACGGCGCCGCTGCGCAAGCAGGCGCGCGACGCAGAAAGCGCGCTGGCCCGGCTGACGGCGGAACGCAAAGCGTTGGAAGCGCGCCTGGCCGACCCGGCGCTGTATGCCGCTGGGCGCGCCGCGGAGGTGACGGCGGCGAACACTCGGCTGGCAGCGGTGGCACGGGAAGTGGAGCGGGCGGAGATGGCTTGGCTGGAGGCAGAGGAAGCTTTGGCGGAGGCCTAGCGAAGGTTGGGGCTTTGCCCCAAACCCCACCAGAGGACGAAGTCCTCTGGACACCTAGTTATAATAACAGGGGTGAAGGGGATTTCGTCCCCTTTCGGGTGCAGGGCAGAGCCCTCTGCTTCAGTTCGTGCTCGGCTTCGCCGGGTAAGGAACGCCTGGCCGGGTGCCTTCCCAGAGCACCTTGTTGAACAGCCCGGTCGGCACGCGGTCCTCGCCCGTGAAGTCGAACCCGGCCGTCTGCTTCGCCCAGTAGGCCGCATCCTGGCGCGGCTGCACGCGCGGCCCTTCGGCATACCGTACGCCAGTGTCGGTCATGGCGAGCTGCGTGGTTTGCAGGATGGTCGAAGCGACGGCGGTGTAGGTCCAGTCGCCGTTGCTGGTCACGTCGAACACGTCGGCCATCGGCGGCTGGAAGGCGGTGTTGAGGTTGATGTGCTTCAGGCCGAGGATGTCCTCGATGGTCCGCAGCGCGTTGACCTGGCTGTAGCGCGTGCTGACGACCGTGTTCTTCTTGACGTAGGGGCCGACGAAATAGGCAGTGGAGCGGTGCGAGTCCACGTGGTCGGGGCCGTCCTGGCTGTCGTCCTCGGTCACGATGAACAGGGTGTCCTTGGCGAACCGGCTGTGGGCCACGTAATCGACCATGCGTCCGACTGCGAGATCGTTGTCCGCCTCCTGGGTGTCCGGCGTGTTCACCCCGGCGAGCGCGGTGGCGAAGCTGCCGGTGTGGTCATGCGACAGGCGGACGGTCTCGAAGGCCGGCAGGTCCCCGTAGGTGACGTATTGCTGGAACTCGCGGTACCACTCGTTGACGTTCCACTGGTCCGAGTAGGTCTGGTCGAAGCCACGGAAATACACGTCGGTGAGCGGCACGAGCGCCGGGTTCAGCTCGGCGGCCTGCACCACGCCGGCGGCGCCGGGATTGGTGATCGGCTTGCCGGCGGCGTCCGTGGTCGGGCCGATGTTGTTGACCGTGAAGCCGTAGTTCCGCAGGCTGAGGCCGGCCCGCAGCGCCGCGTCCATGATGTATCCGGTCTGGTACTCGGTATCGAAATCCGTGGTTGCCACGTCGGCGACGCCGGGCAGCAGGTTGGCCGTGCCGCCGGGCAGGTTGGCCGAGAGTGCCGAGAACAGGCCCTTGGTCGCGGCGTCCCGGTCGGCCTGCGCGGCGAGGCCCACGGGCACGTTGCGGTTGGACGCCTCGCCCTCATAGGACAGGCCGCGGTTGACGAAGGCGTAGTTGATCTGCTGCGTCAGCTCCTCGTCGTTGGTGACGCGGCCGCGCATCGACCAGGACCAGCCGTCCATGCTGCCGTCCGCCGGGTCCATGAAGTTGTCGAGCGTGACGAAGTTGGTGGCGATGTCGTGGAAGTTGGGCGTGAGCGCCCGGCCGAACTGCACGAGCGCCGGGTCGGCGTTGGCGCCGTTCGGCAGGTCGCCCAGGATCTGGTCGAACGTGCGGTTCTCCTTGACGATGTAGATGACGTGCTTGATGTGCTTGCGCACGAACGCCATCACCGCCGCGTCGGCTTGGCTTTGCGGGGTCGAGTAGCCGTTGTTGTCCGCCACCTGGGCGGTCAACGGCCCGAGTTGCTGCGCCGTGGGGATGCGGGCGCTGACCAGCGAGGCCTGCTCCAGCTGGAACTGGTACTGGTTGCCCGCCCGAGCCGCCGCGGCAGCGGCCGCGTTGCCGCCGGGGTAGGTGATGCTGGTGATCTCGGCGGTGTTGCTCGCCAGGTTGGTCGGGTTCGGCCCGGTGTTGCTCTTGCCGTTGATGATGTACATCCACGTGCCGTCCTGGCTGAACGTGACGTCCTTCGGCGCGTACGCTGTTGGGATCAGCCCCATCACCGCGGCCTTTGCGCCGGTCAAGGAAACGACGGCGATCTCGTTGGCGCCGTTGTTGACGACGTAGAGCTGCTTGCCGTTGGGCGAGAGCGTCACGGCGAACGGGGCGGCGCCGGTCTGCTTGTAGCCCGGCAGGATGCCGGTCGGCGCCCGCACGTCGATCGTCTGCTCGACCGCGTTGGTCTGCGTCTTAATGACGGCGACCTGGTCGCTGTTGTCCTCGGCCACGTAGAGCGTCGCCTGGTCGGCGCTGAACGTCATGCCGTACGGGTTACCGTCCAGCGCGATGCGGCCCACGAATTTGGCGGCCGTCGGCGAGGACACGTCGAGCACGACGACCTGGCGGTCGCGCGTCGAGGAGATGTAGGCGACGCCGCTGGCGTTCACCAGCACCGCGAACGGGTACTCGCCGCCGGCGACGCCGCTGGTGTTCTCGTTGCTCGCCAGGTAGGGCCGCAAGTCGTATTCGTAGCGCACGGCCTTGCTCGCCGTGTCGATGACGCTGACTGAGTCGTTGTAGTTGTTGGCGACCACGAGGGTCTTGCCGTCGGCCGAGATGCCAAGCCCGCTCGCGTTCGGCTGCACCGAGAGGCCGACGCCCGTCGCCTTGTGGTTCAGCGCGATCTTGGCGGCGAGCGCGAAGGCGCCCGTGGGGTTGGTGTAGGCATACACCGCGTCGTCGTTGCCGCCGGTCGCGTAGAGCGTCTTGCCGTCCGGCGCCCAGACCAGGCCGACATGCGCGTTGGCCTGCTTGATGACCTGCGCCAGGACCGGCTTGGTCTTGTTGGTCCCGGCGACGTTGTACAGGAAAATGTATTGGGTCGAGTTCGCCGTGTCGGTGTTGCCGCTGGCGTTGTCGAGCGAGTTCTGCCCTGCGCAGATGATCGCCAGCAGGGTGCCGTCGGGACTGAGCCGGGCCTGCACCGCCTCGCCGGCGACGAAGCTCGGGTAGGCTGCCAGCCCGGGGTTGAGCGGCTGCTGCACGGCGCCGGCCAGGATCGTCGGCGTGATGGCCAGGCCGGTCGGCAGCAGCGTCGCCGTAGTGCCAGTGGCATCAGGTTCGGCGGCGAAGGCGACGAGTGGAGCCGCGAGCACCGTGCTGAGCAGAAGGCCTATGCGGAACGAGCTTCCCAGTTTGGGCATCGGGCAATCTCCGTATTGGGATCGCGGCCATCGTGACGACGGTCAACCGGGAGTATGCTAGCTGCTGCAGCCCAGGGCGTCCGTGTCGCTTCCATGTCAGTTGTGCGACATCTGGGCGGGGATCAGACCAGGCGCATCACGTCAGCCCAGTAGCGGCCCCAATCCTCGTTCGCCCAGGCTGACCCCTCGTGCATCACGCGCGCAAAACAGAACGCCGCATCGCCTTCGGCCGCCCGCAGGTGCAGCGCCATCGCGAGCGGGGACAGGGCGGACCGGTCCGCGATGGCGGTCACTGGCCGGGCGGCGGCCCTTGGTGAAAGCTGCATGGTCTGCATGGTCGGCCCCCTGGCTCATCTGCCAGGGCAGACTAGGCAGCCGCATGTGTCGGGGATGTGGCGGCGACCTGTCTGAATGTTTCAGATGCGTCGCGTCATGGCCCCACCGACACCGAGCCGTCGCGCGCGAAGGTGTAGCTGCCGGACTTGGCGGTGAAGTTCTGCAGGATGGTGTCTTTCAGGTAGTCCACTCGCACGTTGACCGCTGCCGGGTCCAGGTTGGCGAAGGCGGGCAGCACGTGGATGTCCGCCACCTGGCCGCCGCCGAGATCAACCGACACGGTGAAGCCGTCGCCGCTGCGCGCCATGCGCCAGCGCGTGCCTTGCCCGGTCACGCTGGTCCAGCGATTGGCCGGCAGCGGCGCAGGAGGCGGGGGCGCAGCCGGCGGGGGCGCAGGCGTGACCACGGTGGGAAGCAGAACGGGCGTGGCGTCCGGGGCAGGTGCGGCAGCAGGGTCGGGCTTGGGCGCAGTGTCGCGCAGGCGCTGGATCGCGGCGGCCAGGTCGCCCGGCGCGGCGGGCGCGGACGGGGCGGCCGGTGGCGCGTCATGGATGACGAAGCCATCCGGCGGCCCCCCCGTGTCGCTGGGAGCGATGATGCGGGCTTCCTGCCGCGGCCCGTGCGCCGTGGGCAGCAGGATCAGCCCGATGGCGACGAGGATGGCGGCGGCCACCGCCAGCAGGGCGAACTTCAGCATGGCAGGCTCAGGGTCATCGCAGTCGTGTAACGGACCCGGCGCGCCGGGCAAAGCCGGGTCAGGCCTTCTGCCAGCCCCGCTCGTCCTGCTGCCAATAGGTCAGCGCGTGGCCGGCCGCCTTGTCCGCGGCCCAGCGCTGCCGGGCGGCGGCGACGGCGGCCTCGTCCGCACCGTCGAACAGGTCGAACACGCGCTCGAACGACGCCGGGTCGGCGGCCGTGCCGTCCAGGCGGAACAGGTAGCGCGCGCCGTTGGGCGCCTCGGGCTGCAAGGTGAGCCAGATCGGCTGCCATTGCGCCTCGCCGCTGCGGGCGTTGCCGTGCGGCAGCCAGTCGGGGTCGGCGCTGGCCCAGAGCGCGTCGTCCAGGGCGCGCAGCCGCGGCTCGCTGCCGCACAGCACCACGGCGCGCTGCCCGGCGGCGAGGGTGCGGCCGAGCAGCTTGGGCAGCGCCTGCTCCGCCGTGCTGCGGGTGAGGTGGTAGAAGCCGATCGCGCTCACCGGCGCGGTCATTCGGCAGCAGCGGCCTCGTAATGTCCGGCGACCAGCTGGTCGATCAGCCGCACGCCGAACGCGGTGGCGCCCTTGGGCGACGTGGCGGCGTCCTTGGCGCCCCACACCATGCCGGCGATGTCCAGGTGGGCCCAAGGCACGCTGCCGACGAAGCGCTGGATGAAGCAGGCGGCGCTGACGGCGCCGCCGGGCCGGCCGCCGATGTTCTTCATGTCGGCGATGTCGCTCTTGAGCAGCTTGTCGTAGGCGTCGCCGAGCGGCATGCGCCACAGCTTCTCGCCGCTGGCGCTGCCGGCCGCGAGCAGGTTGCGCGCCAGCGGCTCGTCGTTGCTGAACAGCCCGGCGTATTCGTGCCCCAGGCTCACGATGATGGCGCCGGTCAGCGTCGCCAGATCGACCATGAAGGCGGGCTGGAACCGTTCCTTGCAGTAGGACAGCACGTCGCCCAGCACGAGTCGGCCCTCGGCGTCGGTGTTGATGACCTCGACGGTCTGGCCCGAATGGCTGGTCACCACGTCGCCGGGCCGCTGCGCCTTGTCGCCCAGCATGTTCTCCACCAGGCCGACCAGGCCCACCACGTTGACCTTCGCCTTGCGGCCCGCCAGTGCGGCCATTGCGCCGACCACGGCGGCCGCGCCGGCCATGTCCCATTTCATGTCCTCCATGCCGCCGGCCGGCTTGATGGAGATGCCGCCGCTGTCGAAGGTGACGCCCTTGCCGACGAAGGCGAGCGGCTTGCCGTCCCCGCCGGCGCCTTGCCAGGACATCACCACCATGCGCGGCTCGCGCGCGCTGCCGAGCGAGACGCCCATCAGCATGCCGAAGCCGAGCTTCTCCAGCTCCGCCGGCCCGAACACCTCAACCGCCACGCCGAGCTGCTCCAGGCTGCGGCAGCGTTCGGCCATCTCCGCCGGGAACAGCACGTTGGCCGGCTCGCTGGCCAGGTCGCGGGCGAGGAACACGCCGCGCGCCACCGGCTCCAGCGCCGCCCACTCGGCGGTCGCAGCCGCGGGGTCGCCGCACAGCACGGAGAGGGCGGCGAGCTTGGGCTTGTCCTCGGCCTTCTCCTTGGTGCGGTAGCGGTCGAACCGGTAGGCCCGCAGCGTGGCTCCCATCGCGGCGGCGGCGGCGTGGGCCGGGGCGAGCGCGCCGGTGGCCAGCGCGGCCGCCGCCTCGCCGGCCAGCGCCACGGCCAGGCTGCCGCCGGCTTCCTCCACGGCCTGCTGGGTGAGGGTGTCCAGGCTGCCCAAGCCGGCCGCCACCACGCGGGACAGCCCAGCGCCCGGCGCCAGCACCGTGCAGCTGGAGCCTTTCTTGCCGGTGAACTTCGCGGCGGCGAAGGCGCGGGCGAGCGCCCCGCCGGTCGCCTCGTCTGCCGCCCGGGCCAGGCCGGCCAGCTCCGCCCCTTCTTCCAGCAGCAGCGCGAGCGCCCCGGAGGCTGGCAGGGCGGCGGGAGCGAAGGTGATGGCGAGCATGGCAGAAATCCTCAGGATGCGTCGGCTGGAACACTAGCAATGCTGGGCAGGTTTGCCAGGGTGAGGCGTGGTGGCCGCTGCGTTGCGCGCCTATATCGGCAGAAATGGATGATGACGCCCTGCTCCGCCTCGCGGCCGACCTTGCCCAGCAAGCCGCCGCTGCCATCCTGGCCGTGCGCGCCCGCGGCTTCGACACGCGGCACAAGGCCGACCGCTCTCCCGTGACGGAAGCTGATCTGCAAGCGGAGGCGCTGATCGTCGCCGGGCTGCGCCGGGCCGCGCCGGACATCCCCGTGGTCGCGGAGGAGGAAGCGTCGGCGGGGAGCCTGCAAGCCGCGGCGGCCAGCTACTGGCTGGTCGATCCGCTGGACGGCACGCGGGAGTTCGCGGCCGGACGGGACGAGTTCACCGTCAACATCGGCCTGGTGCGCGGGGGTGCCGCAGCGCTGGGCGTGGTGGGCGTGCCGGTGACGGGCGAGCTGTTCGGCGGCATCGTCGGCCGGGGCGCCTGGAAGCGCACGCGCGCCGGCGAGCAGCCCATCGCGGCCCGCGCCGTGCCGCCGGAGGGGTTGGCCGTGCTCGCCTCGCGGCACTACGCCGACGACCCGCGGCTGGACGCGTTCCTGGCCGGGCAGCACGTGGCCTCCGTCGCCAAGTTCGGCTCGGCGCTGAAGATCGTGCGGGTGGCGGAGGGGGCGGCGGACCTCTACCCGCGCTTCGGCCGCACCATGGAATGGGACACCGCCGCCCCGCAGGCCGTGCTGGAGGCGGCGGGCGGGCGGCTGCTGGACATGGCAGGCGCCCCGCTGGGCTACGGCAAGCCCGGCTGGGAGAACCCGCCGTTCGTCTGCCGCGGCACATGACGCTGCGGCTTTCCCCCGGCGACCCCCGGGCGGCGGCGCTGTTGCTGGACGGCCAACTGGTCGCGTTCCCGACCGAGACGGTCTATGGCCTGGGGGCGGACGCCACCCGCAACACCGCCGTGGCGGCCGTGTTCGAGGCCAAGGGCCGGCCGCACTTCAACCCGCTGATCTGCCACTACCCGGACGCGGACGCCGCCTTCCGCCACGTGGACCCGCCCGAGGCGGCGCGCCGCCTGGCCGCCGCGTTCTGGCCTGGGCCGCTGACGATGGTGCTGCCGCGCCGGGTCACCTGCCCGGTGGCGCTGCTGGCGGGCGCGGGGCTGGATACGCTGGCGGTGCGGGTGCCGGCGCACCCGGTGGCACTGGCGCTGCTGCAGGCCGTGGGCCGGCCGGTCGCGGCGCCGTCCGCCAACCGCTCGGGCGCGGTGTCCCCCACCACGGCGGACCACGTGCTGGACGGGCTGGAGGGGCGGATCGCCGCCGTGGTGGATGGCGGCCCCTGCGCGGTGGGGCTGGAATCGACGGTGGTGGATTTGTGCGGCTCCCGCCCCTTCCTGCTGCGCCCCGGCGGCGTGCCCGGCGAGGCGATCGAGGCGGTCGTTGGGCCGATCGGCCGCGCCCTGACCCCGGCGGAGGCGGAAGGCACGCGCACGCTGCGCTCCCCCGGCCTGCTGGTGTCGCACTACGCGCCCCGGCTGCCGGTGCGGCTCGGCGCGGACGCCGTGGCGGCGGACGAGGCGCTGCTGGCCTTCGGCACCCCCCTGCCCGGGGCCGGCCTCATCTTCGAGCTAAGCCGGGATGCCGACCCGGCGGAAGCGGCGGCGCGCCTGTTCACCGGGCTGCGCTGGCTAGATGCGGAGGGCATGCGGCTCGGGCTGCGCGGCATCGCGGCCATGGCGGTGCCGGGCGTGGGCCTGGGGGACGCGATCAACGACCGGCTGCAGCGCGCGGCGGCGCCGCGATGACGGATTTCGACGTGGTGGTGGTCGGCGCCGGGGCAGCCGGGCTGATGTGTGCCGCCGTCGCGGGGCAGCGCGGCCGCCGGGTGCTGCTGCTGGACCATGCGGACGAGCCGGGTAAGAAAATCCTGATCTCCGGCGGCGGCCGCTGCAACTTCACCAACACGGGGGCGGCGCCGGAGCGGTTCTTCTCGGCCAACCCGCATTTCGCCCGCTCCGCCCTCGCGCAGTACACGGCGGAGGACTTCATGGCGCTCGTTGCTCGCCACGGCATCGCCAGCCACGAGAAGACGCTGGGGCAGCTGTTCTGCGACGGCTCCGCCCGCGCCATCGTCGCCATGCTGCTGGCCGAGTGCGCCGCTGCTGGGGTGGAGTTGCGCACCGGTCACCGGGTGACGGAGCTGGGCCGCTCGGACCGGTTCCGGGTCGAAACGGACCGTGGCGGCTTCACCGCCGGGTCACTGGTGCTGGCGACCGGCGGGCTGTCGATCCCCAAGATGGGCGCGACCGGTTTCGCGCACGATGCCGCGCGGCGCTTCGGCCTGCCGCTCACCGCGCTGCGCCCGGCGCTGGTGCCGCTGGTGGCCAGCAACGACGACCTGCCGCTGATGCGCCCACTGAGCGGCGTGGCTCTGCCGGTGGAGGCGCGCTGCGGCGGGCAGAGCTTCCGCGAGGCGATGCTGTTCACCCATCGCGGCCTGTCCGGCCCGGCCATCCTGCAGGTGTCTTCCGCCTGGCGGGATGGCGAGGCCGTCACGGTCGATCTGCTGCCCGGCCTGGATGCGCTGGCCGCCCTGCGCGCGGCCAAGGCCGGGCGGCCCCGCGCCACGTTGCGGGCCGTGCTGGCGGGGCTGCTGCCGCAACGGCTGGCCGATGCCTTGGCGGCGCGCTGGCCCGGCGGCGCCATCGCCAACCTGCCAGACCGCACCCTGGCCGCCGCTGCCGCCAGCCTACAGTCCTGGGCGGTGCTGCCGGGGGGCACGGAAGGCTATGCCAAGGCCGAGGTCACGCTGGGCGGCGTGGACACCATGGGGCTGTCCTCGCGCACCATGGAGGCGCGCAGCGTGCCGGGGCTGTTCGTGGTCGGCGAGGCGGTGGATGTGACGGGATGGCTGGGCGGCTACAACTTCCAATGGGCTTGGTCGAGCGGCTGGTGCGCCGGCATGGCGGCATAGGAGCCTTTCATGGGACAGATGGCCAATGGCGTTTGGGAGTCCGGCAACAGCGTGCCGGACAAAGGCGGCGCGTTCGACCGGCCACAATCGCATTTCCGCCAATGGATCGCCGGCGGCGGACCGCACCCGCCGGAGCCGGGGCGCTATCACCTGTATGTGTCGCTGGCCTGCCCGTGGGCGCACCGGGCGCTAATCGTGCGCGCGCTGAAGCGGCTGGAAGGCGAGATAAGCCTCTCCGTTACCCACTGGCTGATGGGCGAGCAGGGCTGGACATTCGAGCCCGGCCCCGGCGTCGTCCCGGACCCGTACGGGGTCCATGCCCTGCATGAGGTGTATCGCCGGGCCGACCCGCACTTCACCGGCCGCGTGACGGTGCCGGTGCTGTGGGACAAGCAGGCCGGCACCATCGTCAGCAACGAGTCGGCCGACATCATGCGCATGTTGGACCATATGGGCGACGACCCGGGTGGCTTGTACCCCGAGGCGCTGCGGCCGGAGATCGATGCGGTGAACGAGCGCGTGTATGGGACGCTGAACAACGGCGTGTATGCCGCCGGGTTCGCGCGGACGCAGGAGGCCTACGAGGCCGCGTTCCATCCGCTGTTCGCCACGCTGGACTGGCTGGAAGCGCGCCTGGGCGGTACGCCGTTCCTGTGCGGGAACACGGTCACTGAGGCGGATTGGCGCCTGTTCACGACGCTGGTGCGCTTCGACAGCGTGTACAACTGCCACTTCAAATGCAATTTGCGCCGGATCGTCGATTACCCGAACCTGTGGGACTACACGCGCTCGCTTTATCAGGTGCCCGGCGTGGCAGCGACGGTGGATTTCGGCCATATCAAGCGGCACTACTACATGAGCCATCCGTGGGTGAACCCAAGCCGCATCGTGCCCGCCGGGCCAGATTTGGATTGGACTGCACCGGGTTCCCGCCGTCCGAACGGGCGGTCATGAGCTTGGTAGGCGACGCGCCGGTGAGAGACGCCATCACCTGTCACGGGTTTTGCCTTACGCGACATGGGCAATCATGACGGTCGGCGACCCATGCAGCCTTGGGAGATTTGCTGAGGCATGGTCTGTCTTGCACCGCAATAGCGGCTAGAGCAGGCCATGGTCAGGCGGCTCGCACGTTTGTCAGGAACTGTTTCACGTCGTGTTTGAGTGAGCG